>DATFHG010000021.1:0-17704 GCA_035248725.1 Gemmatimonadaceae bacterium
GATGCGCCGGAGCCCACGCCCTCGTGGTAATGACTGTACTCCTCCACGAGATGCAGCGCCGCGCGAATCGAGGCGCTGTCCCCGTGGCCGCCACCCGGCAGTGCCGCGATCGCGCGCAGTAACCTGGGGTCGCGCGGGCCGATCTCGTGCAGCAACCCGGCGATGCGCAGGTCTTCCTGACGCGTCTCATCCACGCCCAGCTCGCGCGCGAGCAGCGCGGCGCGCTCACCGACGCGATAGCTGTGCCCGCGACGCATGCGATCGCTCGCATCCACGTGCAGGGAGAGCAGCTCCAACATCGCGAGATACGTCGCGCGCACGTCGTTGGTTCGAGCGCGGCGTTGCTCGGCCAGCGCGCCGACCGCGTAGCCCGTCAGGATGAGGAAGCCGCCCCACGGGATCAGATACGACAAGGATTCAGCGTGCAAGCCCGGGCGCGCAACGAAGCCCTGGAAGGTTTGCAGAAAGCCCACGAGGAGCACGACGAAGAGCGCCGCCCATACCGCCATGCGTCGACCGACGAGAAAACCGGCGGCGATGATCGGCAGGTAGTAGAAGCTGAGAAACGCCATCTTGTATTCCACCGCCTGCTGGATGAACAGCAGAGCGCCGACGAGCACGATCACCAGCAGGCGCTCGAAATGGCGGTTCACGAAGCGTTTGATGACGTCGATCTCGGCGGTGTCCGACATGTACCATTCAGACAGCGCGAACCACCGACATGTAACGGCCGCGCTCGCAACCACATGGCTCAGAGCCGAGACATCGGTGTAACATTTCCCCTGTGCGCATCCCACTCCTCCCGTCAGTCATCCTCGCCTCCGTCCTCGCCAGCGTCGGCCAGGCTCAGCAGGCGTCCCCCGCGACGTCCACCGCGGTCGCAGTCGGCACCGTCTACGACAGCGTGCGTCTCAAGCCGATGTCCGGTGCACGCATCCGTCTGGACACGTCGTCCCTCGTGGCCACGGCCGACGAGAGCGGGAAGTTCCGCCTCGAGGGCATTCCGCCCGGCCAGCACTTCCTCCGGGTCGAGCATCCGATGGCAGACACCCTCGCCATCGTGCTGCGATCCGAGACGCAGGATTTCGCCGGTGGGGAGTCGAAGGAAGTGGACCTGGCCACGCCCTCGTCGGAGACGCTTGTCGCGATCCTCTGTGCGCCCGCGTGGCGCGCGCGCGGACCTTCGGCGCTGATGGGGACCGTGCGGGAAGCCGACACCGGCGTACCGGCCGTGGGCGCGAAGGTGTCTCTTGTCTGGTACGAGCTGGACATCGCGAATGGCATCCGCAAGACGCCGCGCGTTCGCGAAGCCACGATCGGCAAGGACGGCGTGTACCGCATCTGCGGTCTCCCGAAGGGAATCGATGGAAAGCTGCAGGTCATTCGCGGTCCATTGACCAGCGGCGACATCCCGCTCGAGTTCGGGGACGACGTGCTCGCGCTGCGCAGCATGACCATCGCCTCGCCGTCGGCCGTCGTTGCGGCGCCCAATGCGGTGTCCGATTCCAATCGGTCGCGGACCGCCGCCCCATCCGCTCCCGTGCTGGGCAGCGCGCGTCTCACCGGCCGCGTGCTCAACAAGACCGGACAACCGTTGCCGGGTGCGCGCGTGCAGCTCGAGAATACGACGCGCGTGGCGACGACCCGCACGAATGGTGAGTTCGTGCTCGACAGCCTTCCCCCGGGGACGCAGACCGTGTCGGTGCGGCTGCTGGGGTACCAGCCCGTCGAGCAGGCGGTGGATCTCTCGTCGCGCGACGCGCGGAGCGTCACCATGACGCTCGACAACTTCGTTCCCGTGCTGGAAGCGGTGCGTGTCAGCGCGCAGCGCGAACGCGCGCTCGACGACGTGGGCTTTGCGCGCCGGAAGCGGACGGGGATGGGTTGGTATCTCGACGGCGACGCGCTCGCTTCGAAGACGACGAGCACCAACTTCAGCGATGTGATGCGCGGCGCGCCCGGCATCCGTGTCGAACAGGCGGGGAACGGTCGTCAGGTGATCACGAGCTCGCGCGATCCCGCGAACGGGTGCGTCAACATCTGGGTGGACGGCACCCAGTGGCAGCAACTCGACCCGGGTGACGTCGACGATTTCGTGAAGCCGTACGAGCTGGGCGCCGTCGAGGTGTACAGCAGCTCGAACGTGCCGGTGGAATATCAGCCGGCTGGCCGCGGCAATTGCACCACGATCGTCGCCTGGACCAAGCGCAAGCTGGATCAGAATCAGCGGCGCACGCGGTAGGCGGCAGGCGTGACGAGTCCTCTTCGCATCTTCCGGCGGTCGAATCTGCTCACCGAATGCGAGGAGTGTCGCCTGCCCGTGGACCTCAGTCGCGCGGGTGGATGCGCGCGCTGCCGGCGCGTGCTGTGCAACCGACATCTGCACGGCAGTTTCTGGCGACGTCTGATCGTGGATGTGATGGCGCAGGCGCCGGTCTGCGTGCGCTGTCGTGCATCCGCGGCTTGACCGCATGCGCGCGGTCGTCACCGGCCGCGCGACGGATGGAAGCGTCGTTGCAGCGCGTCCGTGGTGGCGCCAGCGCTGGCACATGCTCGCCGCAGGCTACGCCTTCGCGTTCCTCACGGGGATGGCGTTCGCGCGTTGGCTGCAGTCGTACGGCGACTGGCAGGACGGCGTCGGCTGGGAGCGCGCCTTCATGCGGTCGCTCGACGGCCTGCTGCCGCGATGGATGGATGGCTTCTTCATCACGCTCGCCTGGCTCGGCACCAACATCACGCTCCTGCCCCTCAGCATCGTCGTCGTCGCGTGGCTGGCGCTGCGGCAGCGACGGTATCACGCGGCCGTGTATCTCGCCGTCGTGCAGCTCGGCAGCAACAGTCTGAATCCCGTGCTGAAGTTCCTGTACGAGCGCAGCCGTCCCGACGTGATTCCGCGCCGAGGCTGGTACGACTGGGCCGCATACCCGAGCGGACACGCGATCGCGAGCATGGCAATGCTCATTACCTTCGGCATCGTGCTCGGGCGCGTGAAGCACTGGCGGTGGCCGGTGCCCGTCGCGCTGGCGCTGCTGGTCGTGAGCATGTTCTCGCGTGTCTATCTCGGCGTGCACTGGCCCACGGACGTCATCGGCGGCGCGCTGATTGGGGCGGTCTGGCTGGCCTTCACGTATTTCGCCTTTCGCGAAGACCGGCGTCGCACACCGACGACTGCGGCTACAACAGCGTCTTGAGTCGCTCGAGATCCACGTTGCCGCCGCTGACGACGGCGACGACGCTGGAGCCGCGATCGACGCGCGCCTTGCCCGTCAGCAGTGCCGCGAGCGCGGTCGCGCCGGCGGGCTCCGCCAGCAGCTTCGCGACGGACAGCAGCTGTCGCAGTGCGGCGAGGATGTCGTCGTCCGTGACGAGCACGACGTCGTCCACGTAGCGTTGCGTCGCCTCGAGCGTGAACGCGTCGACCATCGGCGCCGCCAGGCCATCGGCGACGGTGTCGGGCGCGACGTTCTGCGGCGCGCCGGCGTTCAGGCTCGTTCGCATCGTTGCGGCGCCTTCAGGCTCGACACCGATGACCTTGATGTCCGGACGTGCGGACTTGAGCGCGACCGCCATGCCAGTGATCAACCCGCCGCCGCCGATCGGGATCACGACCGTCTGCACGTCTTTCGCGCGCTCGAGAATCTCGAGCGCAACCGTACCCTGACCGGCCGCGACACGCGGGTCCGCGAAGGGATGCACCATGACGCGTCCCTGGGACGCGATCTCCTGCGCCCGCTCGAACGCACGGTGTTTGGGACCGGGCGTGACTTCGACCGTGCCGCCGTATCCGCGGGTCGCCTCGATCTTTGTTGCTGACGCGCCTTCCGGCATGACCGTGATGCACTCTGCCCCGACCATGCTCGACGCCCACGCGAGCGCCTGGGCGTGATTGCCCGCGGATACGGTCACGACGCCCTTGGCCTTCTCGGCGTGCAACAGTTGCATCATGGCGTTGAGCGCGCCGCGCGCCTTGAACGAGCCGGTCCGCTGCATCGACTCGCACTTGAAGGACAGGTGCACACCGCCGGCGGCATCACCGAGACGGCGCGAGGCGATGAGCGGCGTCTCGTGCACGTGCGGCCGGATGCGTTCGCGCGCGGCGTCGATGTCGTCTTTCGTGATCATGCGCAGGGCAGTAGCGTAAGGCGCCAAAGCTAACGCGCAATCCGTGGTCCGTTTCCCCACCCCTTCCGTGTCTTCGTCGTTTTCCATGCGCGGTTGTCGACATCTCCTCGTTGCTCCGCTCATCGCGGTCGCGCCGCTGCGTGCACAATGGACGTACGTCGCCACGTCGACCACGTCGGAGCTGCGCGGGTTGAGCATGGTCGACCGTCGCGTGGTATGGGCGACCGGCGCCGGCGGTACCGTGCTGCGTTCGATGGACGGAGGTCGCACCTGGACGCACCTGGCGGTGCCGGATGCTGCAGCACTCGACTTCCGCTCGGTACAGACACTTGGCGGCGGCAGCGCGCTCGTCGCCAGTGCGGGCGAGGCCGAGAAGGGGCTCGCCAGGATTTTTGCCACCGCGGATGGCGGACGGCACTGGCACGTCGCGTGGTCCACCGATCAGAAAGGCGTCTTCCTGGACGCGCTCGCGTTCTGGGACGCGCGCACGGGAGTCGCCCTGAGCGATCCGGTTGGCGGAACGTTCGTACTGATGCGCACCACCGACGGAGGAAAGACCTGGTCGCGCATCCCGCCTGATCGCTTGCCACGCACGCTGCCCGGCGAGGCGGCCTTCGCGGCGAGCGGCAGCATCCTCGTCGCGGGAAACAGCAACGACATGTGGATCGGCACGGGCGGGGGCGTCGCTCGCGTGATGCGCTCCGGCGATCGCGGCGCGACCTGGTCGTTCACGGACGCGCCCGTGTACGCCGCCGCGGCTGCCGCGGGCATCTTCTCGCTGGCGTTTCTCGACGAGGCACGCGGCATCGCCGTCGGGGGCGACTACACGCAGCCGCGCCTCGCCGCGCCGTCGGTAGCACTGACGCTCGACGGTGGCCGGTCCTGGCATCGCGCAGCTTCCCCGCCCGCCGCGTATCTATCCGGCGTCGCCTGGACGGGCACGGATCGCCACGCCATCGCCGTCGGTCTCGCGGGCACGTTCGTGACGCGGGACGGCGGCGAGACGTGGTCGCAGACGGATACCGTCGCATTGAACGCGGTGCGATGCACGCGCGGTACGTGCGTCGCGGTGGGACCGCGCGGCCGCATCGCTCGCATGGACGACCTGCGTTGACCACGTCGCCGCGCGAGCGTCGCTTCGACGTCGTCTCTGCGGAGCAGCTCGAAAAGCTGGCCGGCGAGCCGCTCCCGCTGCGCGGATTGCGCACCGCAGGTCGCGTGCTCTATCGCGATTTCTATATCGACACGGCGGACGATCAGCTCCAGCGACGCGGCCTCACGTGTCGCCTGCGTGTCGGGTCCGACGACCGGCGCGTGCTCACGGTGTTCGTCGGCACCGCCAGCGATACCGCGCCGGCGCGTCGCTACGATGCACGCGTCGCTGCCGCAGAACCCGTCGCCGCGCTCGCGAGCGGCACCGAACCCGCGCGGCGGCTGGCGGCCGTCGTCGATTTTCGACAGCTCGTCACGCGTCTCGAGCTTCAGATCGAACGCGTCACGCGCGCCGCGGACCATGATTGGCTCGGTCGACCGCGGGTGGAGCTGTACTACGATCGCGTGCACGTGCGCAGCGGTGTGTCCAGCCGTGCGTTCCACCAGCTGACCGTGCGGCTGCCGCGGTCCTTCGCCGGCTTCGACGCGTTGTGCCGGGAGCTGCAGGACAAGGCGGGCCTGCGCCCGATCGTCGCGGGCACGCGCGAGCGTGCGCAGCTCCTGCTCAAATGGATGGAGCGCGAGGAGCGCGGCCGCGCGCGCGCGACGGACGTCGGTGTCGCGCTCGTGCTCACGCGCGATGCGCGCATCGCGCTGTTCAGGCGTGGCTCCGTGATGTCGCTCCCGCTGGAGCACGGCAGCGGCGTGGCTGTCGCACGCACGCTGCTCGACCGCTGCAGCAGGGACCCGGGCTCCGACACGCGACTGCTCGGCAAACTCAGCTCGCTGGGGCCGATGCCGACCGTCGAAGTCTGGACGGCGGAGCTGGCGCCGAACGCCGCGCTGGCTCCGGAGATGGGTGAGCCGGTGTGGCTCGCCGCGTCGGAGGCGCTGGATCGCGCCGCCGAATTGCAGGCCGACGCTCTCGCCGCGCTTTCGGTGGCGGTGCGATCCGGAATGCTTGGCGATGCGCGACCGGCGGTGACCGCCGGGAGCGCGCCGGATCCGCGGCGTTCGGTTCAGTTGACCGGATGGGTTGCCGCGATCGCCACCTCCGCCGAGGGCGAGGCCGCGGTGGGCGATCCGCACTTTCTGAATTCGGAGCTCAGCATCCTCGCCTTCACCGCCCGCGTGCTGGCGATGGCCGAGGACGTACGGACGCCGCTGCGCGAGCGGCTGCGCTTTCTCACCATCGTCGCTGACAACCTCGACGAATTCTTCATGGTGCGCGTCGCCGGGATCAAGCGCTCGGCGCAGGAGCAGAACGAGGAGCGCACCCCGGACGGTCTCACGCCGAGACAGCAGCTCGACCTCATCTCGCTGCACGCCAAGGCCCTCGTCGCGCGGCAATACCGGTGCTATGCGGCGTGCGCGGCGGAAGCCGCGGCGCATGGCGCGCGCGTGGTTACGTGGTCCGAGCTCGACGTCGCCCGGCGCGATCAACTGCGCGCCGTGATGCGCGACGAACTGCTGCCCGCTCTGACTCCACTGGCCATGACGCTGAGCCCGGGTCATCCCTTCCCGCGCCTCCGACATCTGTCCCTCTCGCTGGCGGTGGTCCTGCTCGACCGGCCCGGAGCCGCTCCGCATTTCGCGCAGGTCGAGCTGCCGCACGACGCGCCTCGTTTCACCGCCGTTCCCGGCATGGCCGCCGTGATCGCGATCGAGGAGCTGGTCCGCGCGAACCTCGACCTGCTCTACCCGTCGTCGGTCATCGAGCAGGCGTACGCGTTTCGCGTCACGCGCGGCGCCGACCTCGAGCTGGACGAAGACCGCTCGCCCAGCCTGCTCGACGCGGTCGAAGAGGCGTCGCGCAAGCGTTTCGAGCAGCCGGTCGTCCGCGTCGAGGTCGAACGCGCGATGCCCGCGGTGCTCCGCGACGTCGTCGTGCGCGAGTTGCGACGCGAGCACGGCGGCGCGGCGCTCGAGGACGACGATCTCTATGAGGTGGACGGCCTGCTGGATCTCTCGAGCATCACCGAGATTCCGATGACGTCCGACCCGCTGCTCGAGTTTCCGCCGTTCGCACCAGCCGATCCACTCGCGCACGGCCGGTCCATCTTCGAGCTGATCGCAGAACGGGATCGGCTCCTGCATCATCCCTTCGATTCGTATGACGCGGGCGTCGTTCGCCTGTTCAGGGAGGCCGCCGACGATCCGGACGTGACGGCGATGAAGCTCACCGTCTATCGCGCGGGTGAACAGTCGCCCATCGTTGCCGCCCTGATCGACGCCGCATCGCGCGGGAAGGACGTCGTGGTATTCGTCGAGCTCAAGGCGCGTTTCGACGAGGAGCGCAACGTGGGGTGGGCCCGACGCCTGGAACAGGCCGGAGGACGCGTGGTGCACGGCCTCGTCGGCATCAAGAATCACGCAAAGGTGGCGCTCATCGTCCGC
The DNA here is from genome assembly GCA_035248725.1 of Gemmatimonadaceae bacterium. Taxonomy (GTDB): domain Bacteria; phylum Gemmatimonadota; class Gemmatimonadetes; order Gemmatimonadales; family Gemmatimonadaceae; genus DASPMP01. Next base: position 7,672 of record DATFHG010000021.1, read on the forward strand.
CGTGAGGGCAAGCAGCTGCGGCGGTACGCGCACGTCGGCACGGGCAACTACAACGCGGACACCGCGCGTCGCTACACCGATCTGTCTCTGCTCACGGCGGACATGGATCTGACGGCGGACGTTCAGGATCTCTTCAACGAGCTCACGGGCAGCTCGCGCGCGCCGCAACAGCTGACGCGCGGATGCCTCGTGTCCCCCAAACAACTGCTGCCGGAGCTCATCGCGCGTATCGAGCGCGAGGCCGCGCACGCGCGCGCCGGCCGCCGCGGACACATCCGCATGAAGCTCAACGGCCTCTCGGATCCCGACATCGTCGGCGCGCTGTTCCGCGCATCACAGGATGGCGTTCGCGTGGAGCTCGTCGTACGCGGCGTGTGCACCCTGCGGCCAGGCGTGCCCGCCGTCTCCGAACACATCAGCGTGGTGAGCGTCCTGGGACGTTTCCTGGAGCATGCGCGCGTGTTCCATTTCGCGAACGCGGGCGCGCCGGAGTATTTCATCGGCTCGGCGGACCTGCGGCCGAGGAACCTGCGTCGCCGCGTCGAACTGTTGGCGCCCGTGCGCGACGCGGCGTGCCGCGCGCAGCTGGACGCGTTGCTGGACACCTACCTGCGCGATCCGGGCGCATGGGAGCTGACGACCGCCGGCGAATACGCCAAGCGCCGTGGCGACGGCCCGGGCGCCCAGGAGCAGCTCCTGGGCGACGCTTACGCCCTGCCGCCGAGGCACGCGTCCACGATCTGACGCTTCGCCGAGCGCGGATCGTTGATCACGTCGTAAAACTGATCGAAGTAGCGAAGCGTCTGTTTGACGTCGTCGGGTTTCATCAGCGCGCCGAACGCATCAGTGGGAGCGTACAGCGCGTAGATGGCGTCTTTTTTCTGCCGGAAGGTGCCGAACACCTGCTCGAACGCGGACGGCTCGGCGCAGTACCCGCGCATGATCCGCTCGGTCACGCGCTTGATCGGCAGCAGGTTCGACGGCACCGCGTAGCGCGTGTTCACCGCGCCGGACCAATCGAAGTCGTAGGCGACGGGAAAGTAGGAGGTGTCGCGCCCGAAGAGCAGCACGTTGTGCAGCGCGCTGATGGAGAAGTCGGTGTTGCCGATGAAGTACTGGAACACGCCGAAGCGCGCATTCTCTTCGGCATTGAGGTCTTCGCCCGCCGCACCTTTCGTGTCCAGCGCCTTTCCACCCTGACGCGCCGCGAAATCCTGATCTTCCTCGAGCAGGAAGGAGTAGCGCCGCGCCAGCGTGTCGCGATGCTCGGCGTCGATGTACGTGACATGCACCAGGCGCGTGTTCAGCGCGAGCGGCGTGATGAGCCGCTGCACGCGATACAGCTGGAACTCACGCAGGACGTATTGCTCGTAGTCGTCGTTGAGCCGGCACGGCAGCACGAGACGCACGCGATCCAGGTGCCGGAACTCCGTCTTTTTCGTGGAGTCCTTGCTGAAGTTGAGGCGCAACGGTGGAATCTCGCAGTGCTCGCGCCGCCAGATCCCGCGCGTGCGCAGCCGTACCGGCACGCGCACGGTCCCACTGTCTCCCGCGTACAGCAGCTCGCCCGGCCGGTATGGTGTGGTGCCCCGGCGGTCGCGCTTCAGCTGCTTGAATGGCGCAACGAGCGTGACCTCGAGCGGCTGCTCCGCGAGAAACACGGGCGGCGGCGTGTAGCTCTTGGCCGTCTTGGTGACCGCGCCCGCACTCTGCGGCTGCTGCGCCGCCACCGAGGTTGCGGCCGCGACGCACACGGCGAGCGCCGTCATTCTGGTCGTGATCACTTGATCTCCACGCCGATGGCCGGGGTCTTTGCCTGGAGCGCGTCCAGCAGGTCGGAGGAGCGCGCCGATTTCTTCAGCTGCACCGCGTATTCGACGACGTGCGTTCCGTCCTTTTCGTGGACGACGCCGCCGAAACGCCATTTTTTCAGAAAGTCGTCGAACATCACCTCGGCGGCCGTGCGCGACGCCTCCGGATCATACGTGCGCAACCGGAGCAGCGCGTCGCGCGAGTGCATCTCCTCTTCGGGCACGTCGTTCTTCTCCAGCTGGCGTCTGCGCTTCACCGCCAGGTCCGCGACCGCGTCGAGCTGCCCGGGGGTCATGTTCTCGAAGATCTCGTGGTCGAGCACCCGCACGAAGCTGCCGGTCTGACGCAGGCGTCGCTGCGCCGCCTCCATCTTGCGCTTGGCACGTTCGCCCTCGAAGGCGGTCGAACGGCCGAAGTCCGTGTACCACAGCACCAGGATCAGCACATTGAAGAGCACGGACACTACGGCCGCGACGGGAAGCTGGACCGCGGCGGCCAGACCGACCACGGTCGCGAGAAAGACGTAGACGGCGTCCTTGCTGTCGTCGAGGGTATTGCGGAAGCGCACCGCCGCGACGATGCCGGCCAGGCTGAAGGCCAGCGCCAGAGAGTACTTCACCATCACGACGACGCCCGCGACGAGCGGAGGGAGAATCATCAGCGTCTGCACGACCGACTGCTGGTAGCCGCGCTTCTGCCGCGTCAACGCGTAGATCCACGCGACCGGCAGGGAGAGCAGCACGGCGCCGATCATCGCGGCGGCGACGGTGAGCGCCAGCGTCGCTTCGTCGATGTTGATGGGCGGCGCCTTCTTCGCGGCCGACTTGCTCATCGCCTCGAACCCGCCGCTCGAGAGCAGCGACTCGAGCGAGCCATGCATCATCGACTGCGCCTGCGGCAGACGATACAGCAGGGCGGCGACGGCGAACAACACCACGTAATAGACCGCGGTGCGTACCACCACGTTCTGTGTGATCGGTACCGAGTGCTCTCTCGCGTCGGCCAACTCACCACTCCGATGAAATCCGCGCTACAATATTGGTTGTTACCGAGGACCGCCACTTCTCCGCCCCCGCCAACGCCATGAAACACGGACGTCTTGCCGCGATTGCCGGCGCGCTCGCCTGCGCTGCCGCCCTGTCGCTGAGCTGCATGAAGGCCACCGCGACCGCCGCCGCGGCGCCGTCAGTCGTCACGGCCGCTGCCCCGCCGAAGCTGATCGTGTTCATCACGGTCGACCAGCTGCGCGAAGACATGCTGGATCGCTATCGCGGCGACCTGCGGGCCGGCTATGCACGGCTCATGAGCGGAGCGTTCTTCACGAACGGCTTTCAGGATCACGCGATCACCGAAACGGCACCCGGTCACGCGAGCACGATGTCCGGTCGCTTTCCGCGCAGCACCGGCATCACGTCGAACCTCACCGGCGTGATCGATCCCAGGTATGAGCTGCTCGGTGCCGACAGCCGCGAGGTTGGGGCGTCGCCCGAACGCTTTCACGGCACCACGCTCTACGACTGGATGAAGGCGAAGGATCCGCGGACGAAAGTGTTGTCCGCGTCCAAGAAGGATCGCGCGGCGATTCTGCCGATCGGGCGAGCCAAGGTGGACGTCTACTGGTTCTCGGGAAACGGGAACTTCACCACCAGCACGTACTATCGCGACACGCTGCCCACCTGGGTGCAGCAGTTCAATGCGCGCAAGCTCGCGCAGGCGTATGCCGGCCGCGCGTGGACGCTGTCGCGCGATTCCTCGACGTACGCTGAGCCGGACTCCGTGCCGTTCGAGAACAACGGCCAGGATTTCACCTTCCCGCACCCGCTCCCCGCCGACCCCGCGGTCGTCACGCGCGTCATTCCGGCCACGCCGTACATGGACTCGATCACGGCGCTCTTCGCGCTCGATGGCGTCCAGCATCTCGGACTCGGTGCAGGGCCGGAGACCGACCTCCTCGCCGTTTCCTTTTCGGCCACCGACTACGTGGGGCATGCATACGGCCCCGACTCGCGCGAAGCACACGAGAACGAGATGCGCCTGGATCAGACGCTGGGCTGGTTCATCGACTCGCTGTACAAGCTGCGCGACTCATCGACGATCGTGTTCGCGCTCACGGGCGATCACGGCGCGTCACCGATTCCCGAGCTCGCGCGCGCTCGCGGCGAAGCGAAGGGAAATGAAGGCCTGCGCGTGAACCTGCGTCCGCTGGCGGCACAGACGCGCGCCGCCATCGTCGCCGCCGGCGGCGACTCGAACGCGTTCTTCTACGATTTCGAGACAGTGGCGCTGGACCGGCGCGCGCTTGCCCGGGCGAAGATCAACGCCGATTCGCTCCTCGTCGCCTTCGCCGCGGCGGCGAAACAGGTGCCGGGCGTCTGGCGTGTCGACCGCATCAAGGATCTGCGGCGCGCTGACCCTGCCGCCGATCCGTTCGCGCGGCGGTGGACGCATCAGATCCCCGAGACCTCACCGGTGGAGCTCGTCATTACGCTGACGCGGTACAGCAACTTCACCACCATTCCCGCGACACACGGGTCCCCGTGGGATCAGGACGCGCATGTCCCGGTGATCTTCTACGGCCCGTGGCTCAAGTCCGGTCGATACCCGGAGTTCGTGCGCGTCGTGGATATGGCGCCGACGCTCGCGGCTATCGCCGGTGTCCGACCCCTGGAGAAGCTCGATGGCGTGGCGCTGCTTCAGGCTATTCGCCCGTAACGCCGCCCGAAACGACGAACGCCATCACCTCGGCGGAGTCCGCGGTCAGCGGACGTACCTGTGACACCGGGTACATGCGGATCACGCCCGTGAACGTGTAGGAGAAGGGCAGGTACACGGTGACGTGGCCGTCGAGACCGAAGCGCGCCATCGCTTCCGACGTCACGAATCCGAATGCCTTCTCGATGCCGTCAGCGCTGGTCGTGACGACGACCGGACGGTCGAAGCGCCGCTTCTCCCCCACGAACGCGTCGAGCAAGTCGCGCGTCGAGGTGTACACCAGCCGTACGAGCGGCGTTCGCTTGAACAGCGTGTCCACAAGCGACAACAGCCATCGCGCCAGCACCGTCGTGGCGAGAAATCCGAAGAGCGTGACCAGCACGATCGTGACGACGATGCCCAGCCCGGGGATGCGGAACCCCATCCATTGATCGACGGTGCTGAAGATCAGCCAGAAGACATAGATCGTGATCACGGCCGGGGCGAGGATGATGAGCCCCCGAAAGAAGTAGTTGAGAAGGCGAGTCACTCGAATCCCGTGAAATGTGCCGGCCTGGTCCGCTGCGTCGACTCGCGGATTCTATGGCTGCCCCGTAACGCACGGAAGCTGTTGGCCTCGTGCTTGCCGCTCTCACGGTCTCGACTCACCGTTTCAACGGAGATCAGACTTTCATGGGACAGCGCAGAGAACGGGACCTCGGACCGCATCAGCACGCGGAAGGGCGCCCCGGCGACAAGACGCACGCGCGCTTTGTGGAGCAGCTCGCCGAATCCAGCGCACCGGACACGGCTGACGCACCCGCGGATCGCTCGGCGGAAGCGACCGGTGCATCGACGGACGGCCACCATCGGCTGCGCGAAGGCCGGGAGCAGCACGACGAGGCCGAGAAGAACAGCGAGCACGTCACGCGACAGGCTCACATCCCGCACGAAGGAGACAGCCACTGATGGCGGCGGTCGAGCGCGCGCTCGTGACGGGAAGCGCGGCGGACTTCATTCCGCCGCGACCATCCCTGCGCACGCTCCGTGACGCCGCGCAGCACTGTCGCGGATGCAAGCTGTGGATGGTCGGCACGCAAACGGTCTTCGGCGAAGGACCCGCGAAGGCTCGCGTCATCATCGTCGGTGAGCAGCCGGGAGACGAAGAAGACAAACAGGGGCATCCGTTCGTCGGCCCCGCCGGCCGCTTTCTCGATGCCGCGCTCGAGGAAGCCGGCATCGCGCGCGATGAGGTGTACGTGACCAACGCGGTGAAGCACTTCAAATGGGAGCGCGGGGAGAAGAGCAAGCGCAGGATTCACAAGAAGCCGAACGATGGCGAGGTGCGCGCCTGTCGTCCGTGGCTGGACCAGGAGCTCGCGCTCGTGAAACCGGAGGTCGTGATTTGCCTCGGCGCCACAGCCGCGCAGTCACTGCTCGGCAAGAGCTTCAAGGTCACGCAGAGCCGCGGCAAGAAGTTGTCTGCGCCGTTCGCGCGCGCCGTGTTCGCAACGGTCCATCCTTCGTCGATCCTGCGCGCACCGGACGCGGCGGCACGAGCCGACGCGCGGCGCGCGTTCATCGCGGACCTGCGCAAGGTCGCTCGCTACCTCGGCGCAGGCGACCGTGAAGTGGTGCGGCGGCCCAGACGCGGAGACTGAGGTGCGACTGCCCTTGCTGTTCGCGACGACGTGCGTCGCCGGCGGGGTCGGCGGCGCGCTCGGTTCGATGGTTGGTCATGCGGCCGGCCAGGGCGGCCTCATCGTCGGCGGCGTCGTGGGGGGTGCCTTGCTCGTGGTCGGTGCGTGCTTTCTCGCGGCGCGCGCCGGGTGGATACCGCCGGTCCGTCTGTTGTGGGCGACGCTTGGCGGCGTATTCGGATTCGTGCTCGCCTGTCTCGTCGCGCTCTCGACACTCTCCAGCCCCGTCGGCCCGATTCTCAGCACGCTCCTCATCGGCACCGGTGCGGTGCTCGGAGCCACGGTGGGACCGAGCGCCCACGAAGAAGGCTTGACGCCCGACCGCAGAGCCCGGTAGCGTAGACGCGCGCTGCATCCGTGCGCCGACCGCACGGCGTCATTCGCCACCCCCGACATGTTCCTCGTCCCGATCGTCCTGTTGCTGGCGCTCATCGTGGTGGTGCTGAGCGCGAACTCCATGAAGAAAAAGGGATCGCTCACGGAATCGGGATATCAGACACTGGTGAGCGTGTGCTCCATCATCGTGACTGTGGCCGCACTCACGGTGATGTTCCTGCGTCTGCGCGGACGCTGACGCGGCGGTTCCTGCGGAACGTGGCACTCTTTCCGCAAGGACCGCGGACGTATGTCCGTTCGTGAGATTACCGTCCACTCGCTCGGCGAGTTCGTCGACGTTGTCACCCCGCGCGAGCCCGATCGGCAGACGGGCCGTCGTCGGGATACCGGCGTCTATCGCGGCGGTGGCCGCGCGACCGCACCGCTGCTCACATCGCTCGACCGGCTGGGCGGCGCGAGTCCCGCGCATACGAAGGTCGACCTCGAGGAATACATCCTCCGCAACTTCATCCGTTATTCGCGACCGCACATCGATTCGGCGCGGCCCCATAACGACTGGGAGCTGCTGATCACCGCGCAGCATCACGGTGTGCCGACACGGCTGCTCGACTGGACGTATTCGCCGCTGGTTGCCGCGTTCTTCGCCACACGACCGTCACGCGCGGACGCCGAGCGGGATCGCGCGATCTGGCGTCTCGACTGGCAGCGCGTGCATCGGCACTTCAAGCTGCCGCCCCTCTCGCTGCTGCTGCAGGACCTCGACACGCTCCTGGGCGCCAAGGAAGGCGAGCCGTTCACACCGTGGAAACTTTTTGCGGCGAAGAACGGCAAGCCCTTCGCGTGCATGATCGAACCGCCATCGCTCGACGCGCGTATCGTTACCCAGGCCGCGACGTTCACGCTGTGCTCGACCACGACGAAACCCTTCGACGCTTTCCTCGAAGAACAGGGTCTCGCCGACGCGCTCACGAAATTCCTGATTCCCGCCGGCGACGTGCCGCGCTTTCGCGACCAGCTCGATCTCGTCGGTATCGATGAGCGCCGCCTGTTTCCCGACCTCGACGGTGTGGCGACAGCGATCCAGCGCTATTACGGCTGACGCGGGCGACTGCCCGCGTTGATCAGAGCAGACGCTTGTGGCGTTTGCGGCGCCGCGACTTGCTGCCCGGACGGTACATCACGCGCGCATGTCCGGCGATCGCGGCGATGGCGATCTCCGCGGTGTGATGCGAGATCTCCCAGCGAACGCGCCCGCGCTTCTGCAGACGAATCGTCTCCAGCCGCGCGCGCAATTCCGCGGTGGTCGAAAGCGGGTTCGACGGAGAGCTCATGTGGGAAGGCGGTCCCGGAAGTAGATTGACGCCATGAAATATCGCGGTCTCATCCGGTTGGCGGGTATGGCCTGTCTGGCGACGCTGAGCGCCGCGGCCGCTCCGGTGCGTCGGTCCCCTGCGCCGACACACATCGTCGTGTACAAGGACCCCAACTGCGGCTGCTGCAGGAGTTGGGTGGAGCACCTCCGCAAACACGGCTTCGATGTCGCCGTTCATGATACGTCCGACGTCAGCGGAGCCAAGCGCACGGGGCGCGTGCCCGAGCAGCTCGTCTCCTGCCACACGGCGTTCGTGAACGGCTATGTCGTCGAAGGACACGTGCCGGCCGAAGACATCGAGCGCATGCTCGCGGCCAAACCGAAAATCGCGGGTATCGCCGTGCCCGGGATGCCTGCGGGCTCGCCGGGAATGGAAATGGGCGGTCGCGCTGACCATTACGACGTCATGGCGTTCACGCGCGACGGACGCACGAGCGTCTTCGCCCGACACTAGGACATGGTTTCCTCGGATGTCGCTCGGCGCGCGCGCGCGCACCTGCGTCGCGTCGATCCCGTGCTGGCGCGCGTCATGGAATCCGTCGGCGCGTTTCGGCCCGCGGACCGGAGCAGTGGCTCGCACTTCCACGCGCTGATCCGCTCCATCGTCTTTCAGCAATTATCCGGCAAAGCCGCCGCCACGATCCACGCGAGATTTCTCGCGCTGTACCCCGACGGATTGCCGACGCCCGAACAGATTCTCGCGACGCCGGACGAACAACTTCGCGGCGCCGGATTGTCCCGGCAGAAGATCGGCTACCTGCGCGACCTGGCCGCCCGCGTCCATTCCGGCGATCTGCCGCTGGATCACGTCGACACGCTGACGGACGCGGACCTGATCACGCACCTCGTGCAGGTCAAGGGCATCGGCAAGTGGACCGCCCAGATGTTCCTCATGTTCAAGCTCGGCCGCCCCGACGTGCTGCCCGATCTGGATCTCGGCATCCAGAACGCGATCAAGCGTGCCTACCGCAAGCGAAAGGTGGCACCCAAGGACGTCCTGAAGATCGGCGCGAAATGGTCGCCCTACGCGAGCGTCGCGTGTTGGTATCTCTGGCGGTCGCTCGATAATGGCGACGGCCAGCTCGCCGCCGCGAAGAAGAAGCGCTAACGCCGCCTGACGCGGGCGCCGGCGTCGAGCTTGATCACCCGTCCGTTCTGCATCACGAAGCGCACACGACGCAACGCCGTGATGTCCGTGGACGGCTCGCCATCCGTGGCGATCACGTCCGCGCGATGGCCGGACGCCAACGCGCCGATCTCACCGTCCATGCCGAGCGCCTGCGCCACGCGCGACGTCGCAGAGATCACTGCATCCATCGCCGGCTGGTGGCCACGTTGTACGCGGCAGATGAGATCCTCCACTTCGCGGCCGTGCGCGCCGGCCACCGCATCAGTGCCCCACACCAGCTTCAGTCCGGGCGTGTGCACCGCCATGTCGATGACCCGCTCCGCCATGGGAATCGCGCGCTGCATCGAGGCGAAGCCCTCGTCGTTGAAGTTGCCGATGCCCTGATACGCCGCGCGGTGCTCGAGATAGTTGTTGAAGATCAGCCCACATTGCGGATCGAAGTACGTGCCCCGTTCCGCCAGGAGTCGAAGCACCTCGGGCGAGGCGAAGATCCCGTGCTCGATCTCGGTGCACCCCGCCTGGGCCGCGAGACGCATGCTTTCCTCGCTGTGTGCGTGGACCAGCGTCCGCATCCCGAGCGCGTGCGCCTCCCCGCACAACGCATCGAGCTGTTGCGCCGACATCGTCGTGGTGCCGCCTTCCCGGATGCTGCGCGATGCGAAGATCTTGATCGCGTCCGCGCCCTGCGCCTTGCGTTGCCGCACCAGCGCGCGCAGCGAATCGACGGAGAGCGTCTCATCCGTGATCGGGTTGAGCGTGGTGATCAGTCGCGGACCGACGATGCCCCCCTCTCGTATCGAGGTGCGGTAGAACGCGTCGTCCGATGCGCCCATGCTCTGAACAGTCGTCACGCCACTCTCCAGGATGAGACGCAGGTTCTTCGCGATCGCCAGCGCCGACTCCTCGGGGGTATCCGCGTCGTTGCGCGTATGCAGGCGGCCGGCCGCGTTGATGTACTGCGTGGCGTGGATGTGACCGTCGATCAGCCCGGGC
>DATFHG010000022.1:0-11655 GCA_035248725.1 Gemmatimonadaceae bacterium
CGGGCTGGTGGCGTTGCGTCGCGTGCCCGCGATCCGGCGCATGACGGACATGGGCGGCGACGTGATGACGGCCATCGTCCCGCGCGCGTTCGCGCTGATGACGTTCATCTCCGGCGCGATGCTGCTGTTCTCGGGCGCCACGCCCGCGCGCTCGAGCCGCGTGGGCTGGATCAACGACATCCTGCCGCTGCCCGTCATCGAGGCGAGCGCGTATCTCAGCAACGTCGCCGGCATCGGCCTGATCATCCTCGCGCGCGGGCTGCAGCGTCGGCTCGACGCCGCCTATCATGTGACGCTCTGGCTGCTGGCCGCCGGCGTGGTGTTCGCCGTGGCGAGCGCGCTGGACGTGGAGCAGGCGGTATTTCTGTCGGTGATGTTCGTCGTGCTGCTGCCCAGGCGGCGGTACTTCGACCGGCGCGCGTCGATCCTGGAGGAGCGGTTCACCCGCGGATGGATCATCGCCATCGCGGCCGTGATCCTCGGCGCCGTGATCACGGCGGTGCTGCAATACGGATCGGAGGGTCTCGGCGCCGACGTGCTGTTCTACTTCGGTGAACGGGCGCAGGGGCCGCGCGCGCAGCGGGCGCTGCTGATCGCGGCGGCCACGCTCGTGGGATTCGGCGCGGCCCGGCTGCTGCGTCCGGCGCGCCCGGTGATCGCGAGCACCACGCCGGACGATCTCGCGGCGGTGGAGCGCATCGCGGCCACCGCGACGCGCGCGTCGGTGCAGCTCGCGTTCCTGGGCGACAAGCATTTCATGTTCGACGACGCGAGGACGGCGTTTCTCATGTATGGCGTCGCGGGACAGAGCTGGGTGTGCCTGGGCTATCCGGTGGGGCCGGTGCCGGCGAGCATCGCGCTGATCGAGCAGTTCGTGACGCGGTGCGATGCCGCCGGCGTGTGGCCGGTGTTCTACCGCGTCCCACCGCCCTTCGTGCACCTGTATCTCGAGTACGGCCTCGATGTCATCAAGCTTGGCGAGGTGGCGCGCGTTCCGCTGCAGGGCTTCTCGCTCGACGGTCCCAAGCGCCGCAATCTCCGGTACGTCATGCGCAAGTCGACGACCGACGGCTGCACGTTCGAGATGGTGGATCCCGGCGAGGTGGCGTCGATGGTGCCGGAGCTGCGCGCCGTGTCGGACGCGTGGCTCGCCGACAAGCACGCTCGCGAAAAGCGTTTCTCGCTGGGGCGGTTCGATCCGGCGTTCATCGCGCGCGGTCCGGTGGGCGTGGTGCGCCTGCACGGAACCATCGTCGCGTTCATCACGCTGTGGACGTCGGGTGGTCGCGGGGAAGTGGAGGTGGATCTCATGCGCTACAACGCGGCCGCGCCGCCGAGCATCATGCGATACGCGCTCACGAACGCGATCCTGTGGGCACAGGGCGACGGATACGCGACGTTCAATCTTGGCGCGGCGCCGCTCTCCGGGATTCGCGCGTCGCCGGGATCGTCCGTGTGGGGGCAGCTGAGCGTGCTGGCCCGTGATGCCGGCGAGCGCTACTACAACTTCAAGGGCATCCGCGAATTCAAGGAGTGGTTCACGCCGGAGTGGGAGCCGACGTATCTCGTCTCACCCGGCGGCGCCAAGCGCCCCATCGTGCTCGCCAACATCGCGAGCCTCAGCTCGGGCGGGTTGTCGGGCGTGTTCAGGCGCTAGAAGCGAGCGGCAGATAAATCGCGAAGGTGGTGCCGCGTCCCTGCGCCGACTCGACACGCACAAAGCCGCCGCTGCGCTCCACGATCTGATGGACGATCGCGAGCCCCAGGCCGGTGCCCGTGCCGCGCTCCTTCGTCGTGAAGAAGGGCTCGAAGACCCGCGCCTTCACGTCCTCGGCCATGCCGACGCCGGTGTCGCTGATCTCCAGCAGCGAATACAGCTCGGACGGATCGCCCATCCCGCGCGGGCCCGCACGGCCCAACCGTACGTTGCGCGTCCGAATCCCGAAGGTGCCGCCGCGAGGCATGGCATCGCGCGCGTTGATGGCCAGGTTCAGGAGCACCTGCTTGACCTGCATCGAATTCGCCCGCACCGCGCTGACGCCGCACAGATCGGTGGTTATCGAGACATCCTTGCCCAGCAACCGGCCGAGAATGCCGATGCTGCCGCGCACGACGTCGCTGACGTCGATCAGCTCCGCGTGGTCGGGACCGTGCACCGCCAGGGATTGCAGCTGACGCACGAGTGCCGCTCCGCCGTCCACGGCCCTGAGGATCTCGCGCGCGTCGCCACGCAGCCGTTCCTCGACGTCGCCGACCAGAACATCCGCGAAGCCGCGGATCACGGTCAGCACGTTGTTGAACTCGTGCGCCACGGTGCTCGCCAGCCGTCCGAGTGCTTCCATCTTCTGTGCGTGCTGCACCTGGTGCTCCAGAAGTCGGATGGACGTCACGTCGCGCACGGCGCCGAGCCGCACCAGTCGCCCGTGGGACACGTGGTTGCGGCTGACGACCTCCACATGCCGGCGCTCCCCGTTCTTCGCGAGCGCGATCGCGTCGAACCGCCCTTCCACTCCTGTCGCCTGCCGCTGGCGCACGACCTCGCGGTACTCTTCCGCGATGAAATCCGTGACCGGCTTTCCGATCATGTCATCGCGCGCGTAGCCCGAGTGCTCGAGCACCCTGTCGGTCACCTCCACGACCACGCCGTTCACACTGATGACGATCCCGTCGAAGGCGACGTCGATGATCGCACGCAGCCGCGCTTCGCGCTCCCGCAACAGCTCCCATTCCAAATCCCGAGTCATGGACTCATTGTAGGACGGTAGCAGTCGGCCTTAAGCTGCCCGATTGCCTAGTCTTCACATTGTCCAAACGGAGTAGTGCGTCTCATGCACGTGGCGCCGCCGCCCGTCGAGCGGAGAGACACCGGCATCAGCGTCCTCGGCCGCGTTCCGTGGTCGTCGCACTTCTCGTTGTTCTATGAGACGCCGGCCGATCTTCTGGACATCATCGTCCCGTTCTTCGAGGCCGGCCTGCGCTCGAACGAGCTGTGTGTGTGGTTGCCGGCGCAGCCCGAGCTCGAAAGCGCGGTAGCGGACAGACTGCGCGAGCGACTGCCCGACTTCGACGACCGTCGAGCGCGCGGCGACATGCAATTCGTCGGCACGGACGAATTTTTCCGGCCTGAGGGAACCTTCAGCGCGGACGCGGTGCTTGGCCGCTGGGAGGAATTCCGGGAGCGCGCCTACAAGGAGGGGTTCGCCGGTCTTCGCGGCGCGGGCGACCAGTCGTGGGTCACCAGCCACGACTGGCGTGAGTTCTCCTATTTCGAGGACAGGTTGTCGGCGTTGATTGCGACGCGGCCGGTGATCCTCCTGTGCACGTATCCCCTTGCCACTCACGGCGCCGCGGACATTCTCGACTCGGCTCGCGCGCATCACTTCGTTTTGGCGAAGCGTGCGGGCACGTGGCAGACGCTCGAGACGCCGACGCTGAAGGAGACGAAGGAGGCGATCGAGCGCCGCAACGAGGAGCTCGAGCAGCGCGTGGCCGAACGAACGCGGCAGCTCGCGCGCGCGTCTGCCCGGCAGGCGCGGGCCAAGCGTGTTGCACGCGAGCGGACACTAGAGGCGCGCTTTGCCGCCGTGCTCGAGGAGCGGACACGGCTGGCACGCGAGATCCATGATTCACTGCTGCAGGGCGTGACCGGCATCGCGCTGCAGCTCCGTGCCACTCTTCCGCGCCTGCGGAGCAGTGCGGCCACCAGCGCCATCGAGGGCGTCGTGGAGCTGGCCGAGTCCACCATTCGGGACGCGCGTCGCGCGGTCTGGGACATGCGCGCGCCGGCACTGGCCCAGAAGGGACTGGCGAGCGCCCTCGAGGAGGCAGTGCGGCGCACTGCCGGCCGCGTCAAACTCGAATTCGTCATCACCGGGAAGCAGCGCGAGCTGCGACCGGAGGTCGAGGACACGCTGTTTCGCATCGGCCAGGAGGCGACGCTCAACGCCGTGAAACACGGCAAGGCAAAACGGATCAGCGTGAGCCTCACATACAAGCCACGCAGCGTGACCCTGGCGATCACCGACAACGGGCGTGGCTTCAACGTCGATCAGGCGTTTCGCGCGTACTCCGGGCACTGGGGGTTGCTGGGAATGCGCGAGCGCGCCGATCGCATCGGCGCCGCGTTGAACATTCGCAGCGCGGCGGGCCGGGGCACGGTGGTGCAGCTTCGCGTTCCCATCGGCAGAAGGGCGAGCGGCTAGCCGCAGCGCCAGAAGTATCCGTACGGAGTATTGCGGCGCGCCGGCGTCGAGGCCTCTGTTCTCGGGTGACCATTCGCGTACTGACGGCCGATGATCACCCCGTCGTGCGAGCGGGGGTCGCGGCGATGATCGCCAACGAGGCGGACATCGAGGTCGTCGCCGAGGCCACGAATGGGGAGCAGGCGGTTGCGCTGTTCCGGGAACATGAGCCCGACGTCGTGCTGATGGATCTCCGCATGCCGGTCATGGACGGCGTGACGGCGACACGCGTCATCGTGGCTTCGTATCCGCGCGCGCGCATCGTGGCCCTCACCAGCTATGAAGGCGACGCCGACATCTACCGCGCTCTGGACGCGGGTGCGTGCGGGTATCTGCTCAAGGACATGCTCGGCGTGGAAGTCATCCGCTCCGTGCGGAGCGCGTTCGAGGGGAAGCGCGTCATTCCTCCGGAAGTCGCCGGGCGTCTCGCGGAGTTCACGCCGCGCATCGCGCTGACGAATCGGGAGATCGAGGTTCTGGGGCTCGCCGCCAAAGGGCTGCGCAGCCGTGAAATTGCGCGCGTCATCGGCCGTACCGAAGCAACCGTGAAGGTCCACCTCAAGAACATCATGGCCAAACTCGGCGTTCACGATCGAACGGAAGCAGTCACGCTCGCGCTTCAGCGCGGCATCATCCACCTGGATTGAACGTTGAAGGCGATCGTCGTGACCGACCAGGCCGCGGGAACGGCCGGGATGAAGCTGATGGAGCGGCCCGCGCCCAACGCCGCGATCAACGACGTCGTGGTGCAGGTGCACGCGTCAGGATTCGTCGGCACCGAATTGTCGTGGCCGTCGACATGGACCGATCGCGTCGGCCGTGACCGAACACCCACGATCCCGGGGCACGAGCTGGCCGGAGTGGTCACCGCCCTCGGCTATGGCACGACGGGCTTCTCGGTGGGGCAGCGGGTGTTCGGCGTCGCGGATTGGTACCGCGATGGCACGCTCGCCGAGTACGTGGCCGTCGAGGCGCGCAACCTCGCGCCGCTGCCGGACGACGTCGACTTCACGGTGGGAGCCAGCCTGCCGATCTCAGGCCTCACCGCATGGCAGGGACTGTTCGAGCACGGCCGTCTTCGATCGGGGCAGACCGTGCTCGCGCACGGCGCGGCCGGCGCGGTGGGGACCATGGTGACGCAGCTCGCTCGTGCCGCAGGCGCCCACGTCATCGGCACCGGGCGCGCTGCCGACCGACAGAAGGTGCTCGACTTCGGCGCGCACGAATTCGTCGACCTCGAAAGCGATGCCCTGGAACGCGTCGGGGCGGTCGATCTGGTGTTCGATTCCATCGGCGGCGAGATCGGCAAACGGTCCGCGCGTCTGTTGCGAGCGGGAGGAACGCTGGTGTCCATCGTCGGCCCGAGCGACGCGCGACCCGTTGACGGCGTGGCGGTGGACTTCGTCGTCGAAGCCGATCGTGTCCAACTCGGCGAAATCGTCCAACGGGTGCGGGACGGGCGACTGCGCACCAACATTGGCACCGTCGCGACCATCGACGCCGCCGTGGCAGCCTTCCGGTCGACCGAGCGACGGACGGGGAAGACGATAATTCGCCTTTGAGCTGCTAGCGAAACGCCGGAAACAGGTCCTGTGCCGCAAATGACGGCATGCCGTTGAGAGCGTGCCAGAGCGCGGTTTCGACGTCGCTGATGAAGCTGTTCGGCGCCGCGGAATTGAACAGCGCCACCCACGAGATGTTCCTGGTGTACGAGCGCACGAGCATGGCTTTCGTGCAGGGCAGATCTCCCCCGTGCCACCAGCTCGCGCCGTCCTGGATGGGACGCACGAACCAGCCATCGCCGTAATAGCACGTGCCGTCGTCACACACCGTGGCTCCCTTGGCGGTCATCTGCCCGATGAGCACCGGGCTGAGAATGTCCGCTGGACTGTCGCGGCCATCGACGGCGTTCACGAATCGCAGGAGATCGATGGTCGACGACACCCAAGCGCCGCTCGCGTCGCCCGCCTCCAGGTAGTAGCCGCCGTAGTTGAGGGGCACCGGCGCTTCGCCGGGGAAAATGGATGGCACGATCGGCGCGTCGATGCTCTTTCCGGGGACGTAGTACTTCACCTCCTCCGGCAGCGCGTCGGCCATGCGCGACTTGCCCTGGCGAGTGCGCGTGGCGCCCACGGGCAGCAACACGCGTGTACGGGCGAAGTCCTCGTACTTCATGCCGGTCACTCGCTCGATCACGCGGCCGAGGATGATGAAGCCGAAGTTCGAATAGGCGAATTGTTCGCCGGGATTGAAGTCGAGCGGCCGGCCCTTCATGAAGCGGACGAGCGTTTCCGAGGACGCAGGCCGGGGTGCGCCGACCGCGTCCGCGGCCATCCACGACACATCGATCGGGTCGAAGCCACCCGGTTTGGCGCGATCCCAGCCGCCGGTGTGGTTGAGCAGATGCTGAATGGTGATGTCGTTCCACCGTGGATCCACCGTTGCTCCCGGTGCAGGGGAGAGATCGGCGATGAGCGGCGCCACGCGATCCTCGAGCTTGAGCTTCCCCTCTTCGACGAGCTTCAGGATGGAGACGGAGGTGATCGTCTTGGATACGCTTGCGATCCGGAACAGCGCGTCCGGCTGTACCGGCACCTCGTTCTCGACGTCCGCGTAGCCGAAGCCGCGCGCGTAGAACAGTTTGCCATCGTGCACCACGGCGACCGCACCGCCGGGAATGCCATACTGCTGCATCAGCGCACGCAGGTTCTGCTCGAAGGAACCCATCCCGGCCACCGCCGCGCCGGTGATCGGAGTCTCCGGCTGCTGCGGAGGCGGCGACGAGACGACGGGCTGGGTCGGCTCTCTCCCGCAGGACGCCAGTACCGCGAGCCACACGATAGAGAACCGATTTACCGCAACAGGAAGTCTCGGCATGGATCAGCGGCACTGAAGGTTGCTCAACTGTTAAGCGCACATTCTCACCGTGCGCAAGACCGCGTATTGTTGTCAGCCGTGAGCCACAGCGAGATCATCCGCCAATTGTTCGCGCCCGTATCGGAGGCGCTCATCGACGATGCGGAGATAGCGCCGGGGCACTCGGTATTGGACGTCGCCACGGGATCGGGAGAGCCGGCGCTTCGCATCGCCGAATTCGTGGGATCCGGCGGCGAGGTGGTCGGCGTGGATCCGGTTGCCTCCCTGATCGAAACGTCACGACGCGTTGCGGCGCAGCGTTCGTTGAGCAACGCGCGGTTCGAGACTGCGGGAGCCGACCGCCTGCCATTTCCCGACGATCGATTCGATGCCGTCGTGAGCCGGTTCGGGGTCATGTTCTTTCCCGCTCCCGTGAGCGGTGTCCGCGAGATGATGCGCGTGCTCAGGCGGGGAAAGAAGGTGGCGTTTGCCGCGTGGCACTTCCGGGAGAACAACCCGTTTCATGACGTTCTCGCCCGGATAGTCGACTCCGTTCTGCCGCCCGCACAATTGCCGCCCGATGCGCCGGAGCCATTCCGCTTTGCCCCGGCAGGGAAGCTGAAGGCGATCGTTGCGGACGCCGGCGCCCCGAATCCCGTGGAGCGTCTGTTGCGATTCTCCATAAACGTTGCGCTGTCTCCCGAGGACTTCTGGGATCTGCGGATGGAGATGTCCGAGAAGCTCCGCGAACGTCTCGCGGGATTGCCACCGGAGCGTTTCGACGACGTGAAGCGGCGGTCGATATCCGCGTTCCGGGACTATTCGAGTGCGAGCGGGCTGAGTTTCCCGGCTGAGGTGCGTCTGGTCTCGGCGCGAAAGTGACGCCTGGAACGAGGGGTTGGCGGCTCGACAGCGTGGGTTCAACCTTCCGCGCGTGCGTGGTGTCTTACCGCCTATAGGCACAATGCCTATATTCGCGCTACCCGCACACCCGATGGTGGTGCATGGCTCCAGGCAAGACCCGCAGTCCCTCCGATACGCTGCCGCTCCGCTCAGGTGATTTCCTCATCCTCCTGATGCTCGCCTCGGGCGAGCGGCACGGGTACGGCATCCGGCAGGACGTGCTGGCCCACACGAACGGCGGCACCGATCTCGAGGCAGGCTCGCTCTACCGCACCATCCGGCGGTTGCAGCACGAGAAACTGCTCGAGGAATCCGCGCGCCGGCCCGCGGCCGACACGGACGACGAGCGGCGCCGCTACTATAGACTGACGCCCTTCGGGCGCCGCGTCGTTGCCGCGGAGGCGGCGCGGTTGCGTGCGCTGGTGCGCCTGGCCGAGTCGGCGCGGCTCCTGGCGCCGGAGCCGGCGCGGTAACATGGCGGAATACCTCCGCACGAAACCGCGCGGCTACAGCGAGCGGGTGTACCGCGCGCTGCTGCATGCCTACCCGCGCGGTTTCCGCGACGAGTTCGGCGACGCGATGATCGAGTTCCACCGCGACCGCCTGGCGCAGGCGCGCCTCGAGTCGCCGGTCCTCGGCATCGCACGCGTCTGGCTCAACGTCGCCGCCGACCTGCTGCGCAACGCACTGCCCGCGCGCATCGACGCGCTGCGCGCCACACCCTCCTTCAGAAAGGAAGACCTCATGCTGTCGTCCGTGATGCAGGATGTCCGGTTCGCGCTGCGCGGCATCCGCAAATCGCCGGGCTTCTCCGTCACCGTCCTCGCCACGCTCGCACTGGGCATCGGCGCCAGCGTCGCCACGTTCA
Organism: Gemmatimonadaceae bacterium; assembly: GCA_035248725.1. Classification (GTDB taxonomy): domain Bacteria; phylum Gemmatimonadota; class Gemmatimonadetes; order Gemmatimonadales; family Gemmatimonadaceae; genus DASPMP01. Next base: position 8,869 of record DATFHG010000022.1, read on the forward strand.
GCGCGGTGAACGGCGTGCTGCTCCAGCCGCTCCCGTTCCGCGACGCGAGCCGACTGGTGCAGCTGCAGCACGACGCGCCGTACCAGACGGTGTCCGAGCCGGAGTTCGTGGACTATCGCCGCGACGCCAAATCGCTCGGCAAGGTCGCGGCGTACTTCGTGTCCAGCGGGATGGTCGCGGCCTCGGGCGCTGCCTCGAGCGCGCAGCCCGAGCGCGTGCGCCTCATGGCCGTGAGCGACGATTTCTTCGCGACGCTCGGCGCCCCCGTCTTTCTCGGACGGACGTTCACCGCCGAAGAGGAAAAGCGCGGCGGTCCGGGCGTCGTCATCATCAGCTACGGATTCTGGATGCGGCGCTTCGCGGGCGACTCGTCGGCCGTCGGCAAGACGATCGTGATGAACGACAAGCCGCGCACCGTGGTGGGCGTGCTTGCCCCGGGGGCGGAGTTTCCGTCTCCGGACATCTCCGTGTGGTCACCCCTGCGACTCAACTACGACACGCTCTGGACGCGCAACAACCATTACCTGTCGGTCATCGGCCGGCTGGCGCCGAACGCCACCGTCCAACAGGCATCGGCCGAGGTGCGATCACTGGCGCGGCGCATGTCGCGCGACTTTCCCGACGTGTACATGGCGGACAAGCCGCTGGTGGCCAGTGTGATGCCGCTGCTCGACCACACGGTAGCCGAAGTGCGTCCGTATCTCGTGACGCTGTTCGGCGCCGTGCTGTTCGTGCTGCTGATTGCGTGCGTCAATGTCGCGAATCTGTTGCTCGCGCGCGGCGAGGCGCGTCGCAAGGAGCTGGCGATTCGCTCGGCGATGGGCGCCACCGGCTTTCGTGTCGCACGCCAGGCGTTCGCGGAGAGCCTGCTGCTCGCCGCGGTTGGCGGCGTCGCCGGCGTCGCACTCGCGGCCGGAGCGGTGCGTGTCCTGCGGACGCTGGTGCCGGACAACGTGCCGCGCGCGAACGAGATCGCCATCGACCCACCGGTTCTCTTCTTCGCGCTCGGCGTCACGCTGATCACCGGTGTGCTGTTCGGCATGATGCCCGCGGTGCGCAGCGCGCGCAGCGACGCCGCGGAGACGTTGAAGGAAGGGGGCAAGACGTCGAGCACGCGCGGGCTGGGCCGGTTGCGCAGCGCGCTGGTCATCAGCGAGGTGGCGCTGTCCGTGGTCACACTGGCGGGCGCCGGGTTGATGCTGCGGTCGCTCTGGAACCTTCAGGCGGTGGACCTCGGCTTCAATCCTGACCATGTGCTCGCCGTGTCGGTCTCACCGCCCGTGTCGTACACCCCGGTGCAGGCGCTCGCGCTGTACAGGCGCGTGGAGGCCGAGACGCGCGCGCTGCCGGGCGTTGTGAAAGCGGCGTCGGTGGAGAGCTTGCCGATCGCGGAGTGCTGCGCCGGCTGGTCGATCCTCATCGACAATGCGCCGCAGACGTCGGTGGCGAACGCGCCGGCGGCCACACCGCAGAAGGTGACGCCGGGCTACTTCGAGGTGATGCGCGTTGGGCTGGTGCGCGGCCGGACGTTCGAGCCGTCGGACGACGAAAACGCGCCGCTCGTCGCGGTGGTGAACGAGACGATGGCGCGCACGATGTGGCCGGGCCGGGACGCGATCGGTGGCACGGTGAAGATGTTGTGGGAGAAGGCGCCGCGAGCGACTGTGGTCGGCGTCGTGCGCGACGAGCGGATAGCCGGACTGGTGACGCCGCCGCCCGCGATCATGTACTTCCCGCAGGCACAGGCCGACCGGAGCGCGTACTACGTGCCGACGTCGATGTGGGTGATGGTACGTACGAGCGGAGACCCGGCGGCGATCGCACCGGCGGTGCGCGAAATCATTCGCCGTGCCGAGCCCCTCGCCGCCATCGCGCGGGTACAGACGATGGATCAGGTGGTGTCCGCTTCGGTGGCGCCGCGCCGGTTCGCGACCGCGCTGATCGCGGGCTTCGCGGGGGTGGCGCTGCTGCTCGCCGGCATCGGGATCTACGGCGTGATCGCGTATTCGGTGAGCCAGCGCAAGTACGAGATCGGTCTGCGGCTGGCGCTGGGCGCGACGCCACGCGGCGTCGTCCGGCAGATTCTGGGTGAGGGGCTCCGCACGGCGCTGATCGGCGCCGCGGCGGGGCTCGCGGTGGCGCTGCTGACGACGCGGTTGTTGCGCGCGATGTTCGTCGAGGTGAGCGTCACCGATCCGGCGACGCTGATGAGCGTGACGCTGCTGCTGGTGATTGTCGCCATGGCCGCGTCGTGGCTACCCGCGCGGCGCGCGAGCGCTGTCGATCCCCTGGGCGCGATGAAGTAGGCTGCTCGGCCTCGGCGTAGGGGGGAGCGCAAACGGTCTGGGTCCCTTCGGCGAACTGTGAGCAGTACTGCCGATAGGAGAGCGCTATGGCAGTACTGCCACAGCCTCGCCTCCGGGACCCAGACCGTTTGCGCTGCCTGCCGGGGCCGAGCGGCGTCAGCTGCAGCACTCATCCGAGAGTGTCTGATGCCCGCTCGCGCCGACACGCGCCAGGCAGCGAACGCTTGCACTCTGCTACAGCATTCCAAGGCGCCGTTGAGGGCGAGATCATGAGGCCGCGCCAGTTGCACGATGCTAGCACTTAGAGAACCCGCATATTCGCGCCAGCGCTTGCGTCAATCGCGCCTTCTCCGCAGCATAAACAGGCAGCAGAAGCCCTCAACCTATTTCGCGTTAGGTGGGCGCTTCCGCGTCGCTATATGGCAAGCTCTCAGCTTGGTTCCCTAATGGCGGTATTTCTCCTAAGCCTCTGCGTCACAAC
>DATFHG010000023.1:0-4369 GCA_035248725.1 Gemmatimonadaceae bacterium
TGCGCGAGATGAAGCCGCTGCGCGCGCGGAAGTCGTCCGCGATGCCGGTGGCGACGTAGCGGAAGGTGAAGTGCTTGCCGTTGCGCGCCAGGCTGCCTTCCCAGAGTGGCGCCGTGGCGTAGCGCGAGCCCTCGCGGTCGAAGCTCTGCGCCCACTGGAACGCCGCGGCGTACACGCCCGCGAACGGGACGCGGCCGTCCACGTCGAGCACGCGGTTGTAATCGCCGCCCACCATACGATCGGTGTACGCGACGCCGATCGCGGACTGGTCGCCCACGTCGCGCTGGAGACGCATCACGTTGACCAGCGTGGCGTCACGTCCCGTCGGCGACAGGCTGCGTGCGTCCGTGGCGGAGAGCACGCCGAGCGCGAGACCGGCGACCTTGCCCGTGAGCTCCGCGGCCGCGTCGGGCTTCGCGATGCTGCGCGTGTATATGAGGTTGTGGGGCGTGGCGAACTGATCGAGCCCCTCGAGGAAAAAGGGGCGCTTCTCCGGATAGTAGAGCGCCAGACGTGGGTCGATCTTGAACTGGCCCGCGTCGCTCTCCACCTCGGCGAAGTCCGGGCGCGCGGTGCCGTTGAGCACGAGGTTGTTGCTGATCCCCCAGCGCACGTTGCCGCCGAGCTGCGCGCCCTGATTGTCGTACTTCCAGCCAGTCGGTGACGGCGCGCCGGCGGCGTACTGCGTGACGATCGGCGTGGCGTCGAGCACGAGCCCGCGCTGCAGGTCGTGCAGTCCCTCGAGCGTGCCGGCCTGGCCGAGGAAGGAGACGGCGTCGCGTTTCGCGGGCGCCCACGAGTCCTCGAAGCCGGAGTGCTGCACCTGGCGCACCACGTTGATGTCCCACGTCTGCGTGTCGGACGCCTGGTACTTGAGGCTCTTGAAGGGGATGCGGATCTCGACCTCGTAGCCGTACGGGGTGAGTCGTCCGCGCGACGTGAAGACGAAGTCCTGCGAGAGGTCGGGCGCGGCGCGCCCCGCGTTGGTGGGCGTCCAGCCGCCCTGGAGATTCTGTCCCTGCTCGACGATGGTGCCGTCCATCTGCACGCCGAGCGGGTTGACGCCGAAGACGTAGACCTGGCGGCGGTCGTGATACGTGCCGATGAGGAGCTGGACGTTGTCGTCGGCGGCGATGCGGTCGCGATCGGCGAGCGCCGCGTGCACGGCGCCGTGGGCCTCGTAGGCGCGGATGCCGACGTAGAGCGCCGACGGGGAATACCAGATGAGGACGTGTGTCGAATCGGCGGCGGGGAGCTTGTCCTGCGGCGAGAACTGCGAGAACCCGGTGAGGAGCGCGGCGTGCTGCCAGACATCCTCGCTCAGATCACCGTCGATGCGCGGACTGGCGTCGATGCGCGGGACGGAGACGCTGAGCTGCTGGGCGCGCCCGTCGTAGATCGGATTGGTGGGCGGATCGACGGTAAGCGCGAGGAGAAGGGCGCCGAGCATTGCATACAATTCTACTCGCTCTCTTCAGGCGCAATAGGGAGAGTCTGATGCGCTGAAACTGCTTTGGCGCGGAGGACGCGGAGGAACGGAGGCGCGGAGGAGATTTTTGGGGGCTGCACAACAACAAACCGTTCTCGGCGACCTCCGCGACTCCGCGACCTCTGCGTTCATGGCAGTTTCGGGGCGCAGTCGATGAACTGAAATCGGTCGCGATCCACGATCTCGCCGAGTTCGACGTCGATAGCTCTGTCGAAAGCGGGGCAGGCGTAGCAGAAGCTGTGGAACTCGCCTCGCTCACCGCACCGATCCGCCGACGGCGGCAGCTCCTGGAGCAATGAGCGGTCGAACTCGCGCCCCAGGAACGAACGGTCGATTTGCTCGGTGTCCACGCACGTGATCACGGCGCGCAGTCCGGCGTCGATCATCTCGTCGGCCAGTGACGCGGTTTCGCTAGCCGAGCACCAGATGGGGAACAGGGGCTCGATCCCGGTGCCGTGGAGCTGACGCTCGCGGTACGCGCGCACGTCCTCGAGAAACAGGTCGCCGAACGCCATGTGTGTGACGCCATCGCCCTTCGCGCGCGCCACGACACCGGCCATGAGCTGCTCGTATTGCTCGTTGCTGCACGGCCAGGGCAAGTCCACCGTGGTCAGCGGGAGACGCGCGGCCGCGGCCTGGCGCTCGACGAGCTCGAGTCGCACGCCGTGCATGGCGACACGCTGCACGCTGCCGTTCAGCGTGGTGAGCAACCCGACGACTTCGACCTCGCGGTCGGCGTGTAGCACATGGAGCGCCCACGCGCTGTCCTTGCCGGAGCTCCACCCCAGGAGTACACGCTTCAATTCTGTCTCTCCTTCACAGGGAGTGAGGAAAGCCTGGTTCCCGGAAACTGCTTTGACGCAGAGGGCGCGGAGGACCGGAGGGCGCGGAGGAGAATAGCTGCAGTCCGCGAGGCTACGAGATCGACGAACCTGGCAGGAAGCCGACAACGACCCAGGTGGAACCATCGCGTCGAAGCAATAGTTGTTGGTACCGCCTTACCAGGCCCGTTCGACCGCTCTGAAAACCAACATTGCGCAACACACGAATGTCGACGACGGCGCTATCGCCCGAAATGGTTGCGGTGCTGATCGATACGACGACGTCGATTCCGTGAAGGCTGCACGTGTTGAGATTTTCGCTCTCGCAGCTCCGATATGCCGAAAGTGAACCAATCTCCGCCGCCAACTCGCGAGCGAGAATGCGTACCGCGTTTTGCTGGCGGCGTTTGGTCCACACGGAGTCCGTCAGGAATGCATTCGAGGTGTCGATCGCAACCCTGTCTCCTTTGGTCAGGTGCGCTGCGATGTACTGCGCGGTGAGGACATCAATGCCCTCCTCGTCGCCAGTGCCCGTCTGGCCAAAGGCGCGCGTCGTCAACAATAAGAGCAGGGGGAACGCGAGCAGAGCGCGCATCAGGGAGTCTTCAATCGTGTTGTGCGTTGAGGGCTAGCATAATGGGTGGCGAGCGTTGCATACCAGTCTGCTCGCTCCATTTACGCGTAATTAAGAGAGAGAGAGAGTTGCGTGCCGACACGCCAGCAGGGTAGGGGTGCGAGGAAACTGCTGCCGGGTTCATTGCAGTTTTTGGGGCTCGGATCTTGAGGGATTTTCGGTGCATCAGGTCGCCGGGACGACTTTGACGAAGCCAGGCATTGGGTATGTCGTCGCCACATTAGCGATCGCATACGCGTGCGCCGACGTAACAAACCCTGAGATCATTCCAGACGTCCGGCGCTATGTCACTGATTCGGCGGCGCTGGCGCTCGATGAACATGGCCGATTCCACTTCCCTGACACGATTAGTGGCACCGCCGAGGGCGTTCCGCTGGTGTCCGGTAGTTACGCACGCGAACTGGCCACCGCCTTCGTGCACTCATATGGTCCGGCCTTCCTCAGCGCCTGGCAAAACGAACGCGGCGGGCCAATCGCGCTTTCCCGTCTCAGTGCAGCGTCGCGAGTCTATCCCGCTCCCACAGCATTCGAGATGGTACCCGACGTGGGTTGTCACCCTGCGTTTGTGCGACTGTTCGGATCCTATTACCTGCTCACGTTCGACAATGCTGACGAGCCACAGGTCTATCTCGCCGTATCTGCCCAAACCACCGAATATTCCGTAGATCAGAACGGCGATCTCGTGGAACCTGGAAGGACGGGTCAGGATTTCGTCAGTGATGGGATTCCCATTGCCGGCGGCTTCATCACGGGTCCAGAGCAGGCCGTCGCACGCGCCGCGCAGGCTACCTCGGCACTGATTAACCGCGTGCCGCAGCTTGTACTGCGACAGAACAATCTCTTTGCGCCCACATTCGCGCTTTGGCGCGTCAGTCTCGATCGTCAGGTAAACGTTGCGCGAGATACAGGCGCCGCTCAGAACGTATCGACGCTCTACGTGGGACCGGATTCACGCGTCTACGTCCCTTCCGCGGTTCAGCCGAGATCAGTGAGCCAGCAGTGTACGCTGGTGGATGAGAACCTTGTAAATCACGGAATCGATACGATCGATGTTGCGGTACAATCAGGTAAGCCGATCGACTTCGAGCCCGTAACCATCCTTGCGCGGTAGATCACCAACAACTCCGGCGCTTTTGCCGCGGCCCTGCCTCCGCGACCTCCGCCCCTCCGCGACCTCCGCGTTCATGGCAGTTTCAGGGCGCTGATCTCGATGCAGTTACAGGGCGCTGACGCCGATGCAGCTTCAGGGCACGGAACCCGGTCGAAGACGGGATGACACAACCCCTGGACCGGACCCGGAGTCTATACGAATGAACCCTCCGGAGACTTTCGCCCACGTGGACGAAGCCGAGCTGATCGAGCGGGTGCTGGCCGGCGACATGACGGCCGCGCGCCAACTCTATGACGCGCACGTCGGGGCGGTTC
>DATFHG010000024.1:0-16777 GCA_035248725.1 Gemmatimonadaceae bacterium
CGAGCGCCGCTTCGCGCGTCTCCAGGTCCATCTGCCACGCACTCATGGACTCGGCCATGGACGAATCGTGCTGCGACAGATCTGCCAGCTCGGCGCTGAGCGCGTCGAGCCGCGACGCGGCGTTGTCCGCCTCCTGCTCCAGGCGACGCTCGCGGTCGTTGGCCACCTGCAGCCGCGCCTCGATCTGCGCGCGATCCACCTGCGCCCGGGTGTGCGCGTCGCGCGCGGAGTCATGCTCGCGTTCGGCGGCCTGGAGCGCCGCGCGCAACTGGCGCAGGGCCCCATCGCGTTCGGCCGCCTGCTGTGCGACGACGTCATGGTCGCGGCGTTGCTCGTCGAGACGCTCGCGCACCGCGTCCGCGCGCTCGCGCAGCCGGTTCGTGAGTGCAGCAGCTTCGTCGAGCTCGCGCTCGATGCGCTGCAGCCGGCGCTCCACCTGTCCCTGATGCTCGGCGGCGTCGTGCGCGGCGCGCTGCCCCTGCGTCACGCGCTCGGCGGCCAGCGACAGCGCTTCCTCGGCGACGCGCAGTGCGTCGCGGGCGGCTTCGGCGGCTGCGCTTGCGCGTTCGCGCGCACTCGCGGTCTCCGCGAGCTGCTTGCGCAGCGCACTCAGCTCGGCGCGACGGCGCAGCGGTCCGACCGCGGTCACCGTGCCGGGCAACCAGATGGCGCCGCGTGGATCGACGAATGCCGCGCCCTCGCCCATGGAGCGAACGCGACCCAGCAGCGCACGCACCCACGGGCGCGCTTCCGGCGTCGCGTCGATTCGCGCGGCGAGAGCGTCGGCCGCGGCGTCGTCAGGCGCGTTGGCGACAGCGTCCAGCGGCAGCAGGAGCAGCGGACCGGGACTCGTGCGGCTGTGCCACGCGCGCACTGCTTCGGCGACGCGGGCGTCCTTCACGAATACCGCATGCACGGTGGGCCCGAGGTAGCGTTCGATGAGCGTCGCGGACTCCTGGTCCGTCATGATGTAGTCGCTCAGCGGACCGAACACAGCTCCTTCGCCGAACTGGGCGCGGTCGTGCAGCAGTTTCGCCGCGGCGGGCGCCATGCCGACGCGCTCGCGCTCGAGTCCCTCCAGCGCGCGCACCTTGCCCTCGAGCGCCGCGTGTGCCTCGTCGGCGTTGAACAATGTCGCGCGGGCCGCGGCGTCGGCGTCGCGTGCACTCTTCTCGCCGGCCCGGGCGTCGTTGACGACGTTGGCGAGACGCTGGGCCTCCGCATCGGCCGTTGCGCGGTTGGCGATGGACTGCTCGAGATCGCGCTTGGTGAGCGTGGCCGTGGAGGCGAGGGCTTCTCGCTCCCGCTCGAGCACCTCGAGGCGCTCGGTGAGCTCGTCCAGCTCGCGCTGCGAGCGCTCGCGGGCGAGATCCGCGCCGTGCAAGCGCTCCTGGATCTCGCGCATCACGCGCTCTTCCTGCTCCAGCGCGACGCGCGCCGCCGCGACGGCCTGGCGACTCTGCGCCTCGCCCGTCGAGAGCGACGCGAGCTGCTCCGTGGCAGCGCGCAACTGCTCCGTGAAACGCGCGCGCTCCTCTTCCGCGGTTGCGCGGTCCGTTGCCAGTTGCTCGCGCAGAGCGGCCCCCTGCGAAGCCTCCGCTTCCGCGCGCTGACGGCGGACGACGACGTTGCGCTGGCGCTCTTCGGCCACGGCCATGTCGGCGCGGATCTTCTGTACCTGATCCCGCTGCTCAGCCACGAGGCGCGAGAGCTCGGCGCGCTGTGCTTCGGCGGCCGCGCGCGCGCCGTGTGCCGCGTCGCGCTGCTTTTCCTGCTCACCGACGCTCTGCTCCGCCTGCGGGATGAGATCGCGCAGCTCGGCGACGCGCTGCTCGAGTCGCGCCAGCTCGTGCCGCCACGTGGCCATCTCACGCGCGGCGAGCGCGATCTCGACGGTGTAGCGGCGCGCCATGAGCTCGGAGAAACGTTCGGCGCGCTTGCGCTGGCGGGTGAGCGACCGCACCTGGGTCTGCACTTCGGCGATGAGGTCGTCGAGCCGCTGCAGGTCGGTGGTCGTCTCCTCGAGACGCCGTTCCGTGGAGCGACGACGGTCGCGGTACAGTCCGATGCCCGCCGCCTCCTCGAACAGCTCGCGGCGATCGTCGGGCCGATCCGAGAGCAGGGCATCGATCATCTTGGCTTCGATGACGACGCCAGTGTCCGCGCCGAGTCCGGTGCCGCGCAGCAGGTCGGAGATGTCGCGCAGGCGGCAGGGCGCGCGGTTGAGCAGGTAGTCGCTTTCGCCGGAGCGCGAGAGGCGTCGCGTGATCACGACCTCGCGGAACGCGATCGGCAGCTCGCCGTCGTCGTTCTCGAAGTGTAGCGACACCTCGGCGATGTTCACCGGCCGGCGCGCCGTGGACCCCTGAAAGATGACCTCTTCCATCTTCTGTCCGCGCAACAGGCGAGCGCGCTGCTCGCCGAGCACCCATCGCACCGCGTCGGACACATTGGACTTCCCGCACCCGTTCGGCCCCACGATCGCGGTCACGCCCGGCTCGAACGTCATGATCGTCGAGTCCGCGAACGATTTGAAGCCGTTCAATTCGAGCTTGGTCAGTCGCACTAGTACACTCTCCCCGTTCGGTAAACCAGCGTGGTCGAAATGCCGGACGAGCGCAGCGCGTCGTAGAGCGAGACGGCTTCTTCAGGTTCCTTGAACGCGCCGATGTACACGCGCGCGGTGTTGTCTGACTGGAGCAAGGCGTACACTGGGAGACCGCGGTCCTGCAGCTTGGCGACACGTGTCCCGACCGCGGTATCCGGCACGTCGCGCTCGACCAGCAACGCGTACGGGAAGCGCTCGATGGTCGCGCGCCCGGCGTCGCTTTTTCCTCGCGCTCGCAACGTGTCCAGAAGCGCCGCGGCTGATGCGCTGTCCGGATAGGCTCCGGCTACCACTCGATACCAGGGTGTTTCTCGAATGAGAACCGGCGTGTAGGTGCCGGCGCGCAAACTAGTGCCGTTGCGCTGAAGCTCCAATAGCGCGCCAGCCTGTGTGTTGAACGTGACGAGCGAAATTCCGTATGGGGAAATCGCGCTCGAATCCATTTTTGTGAGAAGCCCGAAATGCGGCGCGATCGCCATGCCCGTATCGGCGGGCGCCGCGTGTCCGTCGAGCAGCTTCGTCGCGGAATCCGCCGACACCGGCGCCGCGCGCAGCCACGTGGGCGTCCACTTCGTCGACGCCAACGGACGCGAGGCGAGCCAGAATCCGAGCGCGGCGATCGCTGCGGCGAGTGCGAGCCCGACCGACGCCGTCACTCGCTTGAGAGAGCGCGCGCCCGTGATCTCGTAGCGCGGACGCGGCGGCAGAATTGCCTGGAGATGGCGGCGCGACGCGCGGTGCGGACCGCGAATCATGCCCAGCACGCGCGAGATCGGCAGACGCGACGGCGCGAGATCCCCGACCAGCACCGCACCGTCCAGCTGAATGACGAGACTCTCGATGTCCGGCGTCCCGACGTTGGCGGCCACGATCAGCAGGCCATTCTCTTTCCGGAATCCTGCCGCGAGGCGCGACCAGCGACGATTCGCAAAGATCTCCGCCTGATTCACCAGGTCGGCGCCCGCGGGCAGCACGTACAGCTCGGCGCCGCCGATCTCCACCTTGCGCGCCACCTTGTCGAGCGAGACGCCGTACTCGAACACATCCGCCAGGCCATGTGGATCGTCGCCGGACACCAGCGACTGAATCGGCGCCGCTTCGCCGAGCAGGTCGCCGATGGCGACACGACGCCTGGTTGCCTGCTGGCGAGCGATGCCCAGCGCGACGCGGGCGGTGTTGTCGTCGTTGTTGCCGAGGACCGCCAGCGCGTGGAGGCGATCCACTTTCGAGCCGAGCTCGCGGCCGGCCGCTTCCCAATCGAACTCGGGGGCGGAAGGCTGCGGGCTCACGGTCAAGGCGTACCCTCGTAAACCCAGTACGAGCGGCCGGAGGCGCGGCCCGCGGCGTCGGCTTCTTCCTTGGTGAGGAACGGGCCGAGGACGACGCGATAGATGGTGGACCCGTCGCGCATCGACGTGACCACGCGCGCCGCCTCGCCGGCGACCTTGATGCTGGCGGCCAGCTCCTTCGCGCGATCGTCCGTGAGGAATGCGGCGAAGGAAACGATGAAGCCTGCCGACGCCGCCGTGTCCGCGCTGATCGCGGACGTATCCGCCGCGACCGCGGTCGAGTCGCGCTGCATGGAATCCGTCGCAATGCTGTCGAAGTGCACGGGCTCGTCGAGGGATGCGGCGCGAGGACGGAAGCCGTCCCACATCATCGGGTACCAGAAGTCGGAGGCGCCGTTCACGATGCGCGACCGCGGGCGGAGCGTCTCCCCGTCGTAGAACACGACGTCGGCACCGCTCGCCACCGCCACGGCGCCGTCGTATCCGACGAAGGGCAGATCTGCGCGCCATGCGCCCCGCACGCCGCCGATCACGCGCTGCGTGCCGATGGCGACGACCCAGATGGAGTCACCGGTTTCGGCGCGCGCGAGCAGGTACCGGCCGAATGGATCGACACGCATATCGGACGCGCGACCGGGGAGCGCGAACGTCTCGCCCACCTTGTTGCGGTAGCGATCGACGACCGAGATCGTGTTCCGCGAATCCGTGAGGACGAAGATGCGATCGCCGCTCGGCGTGGACGTCATCACGTTCACCGGCTCGTCGAACGGAATCGGCGGCATCCACTCCAGCGTGCGCGTGCGCAGCACCACGACGCCGGAATCCACGGCGAGGTACAGCACGTCGCCGAGTTGCGTGCGCACCGTGCGCGTCGCGGACGGGAAGGGGATGTCCGCCAGGATTTTCTTGTCGGGGGGAAAGACCTTGATCAGATGGGTGTCGGCGCCGCGACCCACGGAGATCAGCGCCGAGCCATCCGCCTGCGCGTACACGGCCTGCGCGGCCTGCGGCGGCTTGAAGGTCCACTCGCCGCTCGGCGTCATACGCACGACGTCGCCGTCGGGCTCTATACCATATATGGCAGTGCCGTCCGCGGACGTCAGGCCACTGAGCTTCCTGGTCGTAGGCACCGTGACCGTGCCGAGGCGAAGCTCGAACAGCACGGGACGATTTTTCGAGTCTTCGTACGCGACGGTTCCACTCTCGTCATCGAACGCGAGCACGCGTTGCGGCGCAGGGGCCGCGTCACCCGATGCCCAGACAGTGGAATCCACCCGCGGGTACGCGCCGACGCGCGGAACGCCAGCGCTGCGCGGCAGACGCAACACCAACGCCTGGGGTCCCGCGTAACCACCCGCGATCGCCGTGCCGGACTGCGTGCTCGAAACATTCCGGTCGGAACGGCCGCAGGCAGCGACGGCAAGCGCCAGAAGAAGGAGGGATGGATGGCGCACGATCAATAGTAGACGTGGAGCGGTGGAGCGGTAGAGCGGGAGAGCGCGAGAGAGATTGTTTCTACCGCGCCACCGCGCCACCGCTCCACCGCTCTAGAAGGAGGGCCACAGGGACCACGTCCAGAACCCGTGCTTCCCGCCCGGCTGATCGAGGGGACGCGCGTAGTCCCAGCGGAGCGTCGCGTAGTTGAAGAGGTTCAGTCGCAGGCCGAAGCCGTAGCTGCGCAGCGGATAGCGCTGCTTGTTGCCGTCGTAGCCCGGCGGACGACTCCCGTACACGGTCTGATTCTTCGACCACGCCATCCCCGCGTCATAGAAGAACAGGCCATCGAGCGGCGGAAGGGACATCGGCAACACGCCCAGCTCCACGCGACGGAGGAGTGGGAAGCGCAGTTCCGCGTTCGCGACCGCGACGCGGCTGCCGAGCAGCTGCACGGCGGAGCAGTTCACGCTCGACGCGCCGATGATCGGGCAGGTGAGGAACAGCACGTTGTTGCGATCGTAACCGCGCACGAAGTCCGGGCGCGCGATGTACTTCATGAACTGCGTCTCGTCCGGGCCGGCGGAGATGCTCGCGTACGCACGCGTCGCGAAGGTGAGATAGTTGAACAGGATCGCGTCGTAGCGACGATAGTCCGCCAGATACTCGATCCAGTTGAGGTTCCCCATCACGGGGCTCACCTGGAAGCGGTAGCGCCGTCCGTAAATCGGTCCGGTGTATCCCCACAGCGTGTTGTCGGACACGTACGCTGCGTGTGCCTCGGCGTAGTTCAGGCTGCGGTCGTGCAGCATCGCGCCGGGTGTGAACGGTGTCGCGTAGGTGCCATCCGTGATCGTGCGCGAGAGCGGCAGGCGCTGCCGCCCGATGTCGTTCAGGCCCCCGCCAAGCTCGAAGCGGCTGAAGCGGTTGAGCGGATACGAGGCCGTCGCGAACAGCTGGCGGGCGACGTAGATCGTGATCTCCTGCTGCTCCACCTGCTGGCCCTGCGCGTCGGGCTCCGAGATGACGTCGTTGGACAGGAAGTAGTACGGGAACTGCGAGAAGGACGTGTTGTACTGCAGCCGACGACCGAGGTTGGCGTAGCCGAAGTACATCTGCGCCTCGCTCAGGCGACCGTTGATCTCGCCGGCGAGCGCGAGACGGTTGTTGCCGAGCATGTCGCTGAGGATGACCGTCGTGCCGCCAAAGACGTTGCGCCCATAGCTATCCGGCGCATACCCGATGCTGGGGCGGGCGACATAGTCGGGCTGGAACCGCAAACGATACGGGTACTCGGTGAACTTGGTCGTGTCGGGGAGCGCCAGCTCCGCGCTGTCGAGGAGCGCGGCGATGCTCACGCCGGCCGGCGGTGTCGGCACCGAATCCGCGACGGTCGTGTCGCTGTCCGCGGCCATGGCGCCCGAGGCGATGGCGACGGTGACCGGCGTGGTCTTCGCGTCGCGATACGGCGCGTGCTTGAGGTTCCGCGGGTGGCTCACCTGCCAGATGGTGTACTCGCCGTCGTCGTAATACGTGAACGCGAGACGGTCCGCACCGCGCGCCCACGAAATGGACGGGCTGTACTCGGCGACCGCGGAGATCGCGCCGACCACGTTCGTCAGCTGGTAGTGCTCCTTCGCGTCGAAGTCGTAGAGGAAGACGTTGGCGATTCCCGTGCGGTCGGAGACGTACGCGATGGACTTGCCGTCGGGCGCCCACTGCGGGTTGGTATTGAGGCCGCCCTGATTCGGCAGCACCGAGATGGCGCCGCTTTCGACGTCGAGCAGCGCGACGCGCCACTGCGGGAACCGCAGCAGCTCGAGATTCGCGCCTTCACCGCGATCGGTGGCGAACGCGATCGTCTTGCCATCGGGCGACCACTGCGGCTGGAGATCGCCGTACAGGTCGTTCGTCAGCTGGTGGAAGTTCTTTCCGTCCGCGTCGACGACGTACAGATCGGTGATCCCGCCATGGTAGCCGCTGAAGACGAGGCGCTTGCCGTCCGGTGACCAGCTCGGGCCACTCACGCTCTCGAGGTCGAGGTCGAAGCGATGGATCGTTGCGCGCGACTTCACGTCGAGCAGGTACAGCACGTCGCGACCTTCGCGCTGCCCGGTGAAGGCGAGCAGCTTGCCGTCGGGCGAGAAGGCGCTCTGCGAGTACAGCACGCGCAGCTCCTCGAAGTTCGGATCGAGGGTGCTCTTCACTAGGCGCTTGATGCGCTTGCCGGTCTCCGCGTCGCCGAGCCAGAGATCGATGAAGACCTCGCCTTTCAGGAAGCTGCCATTGGAGAGGAACGCGATGTACTTGCCGTCGTTCGACAGCGCGGGCGCGAGAAACACCTCGCCGCCGGTGCGGCGGGAGGTGAGCAGCGCCTGCGCGAACTTGCGCGGACGCTCGAGCGACCCGACCTGCGGCAGCTGCTGCGTCTGCAGCGATTCGCGCCACTCGTCACCGAGGTCTTCGAGCGACTCGCCGAGCTCGCGCTTGAACGCGCGCTCGACGCCGACGCTCGGTACGGCGTTCATGATCTGCCCGATCGACTCGTCGCCCCAACGCTGGCCAACGTACGTCCAGAACGCATGACCGAAGCGATACGGGAAGAACCGCTCCGGGTAGCCCGTCATCTGTTCGACGGTGGGAATCTTTCCGTTCAGCGCCGCGTCGCGCATCCACGCGTTCGTGAGCGGCGTGCTGGGTCCGAGCGACAGGTACTCCGCCATGCCCTCGGCGAACCAGAGCGGCGGCATGTTCTGCGCGAGATTCTGCAGCCCGGTGCCCGCCTTGCCGCGGGCGAAGATGTCGTACTGGAAGGCGTGCGTCATCTCGTGCGTGAGCACGTGCTCGAAGCTGCGGAAGTCGCCGGTGAAGTTCAGCAGCATGCGCTGGCGCAGCGCTTCGGTGACGCCGAGCGTCGCCTCGCCCAGGTCGCCGGTGATGTTGTTCTGTCCGAAGTCCGTACGCGACGAAAAAAGCACGATGGGCTTCTTCTCGCGGAACTGGTGGTCGAGGATGCGCGAGAGTCGCGCGTACGCGCGCTCGGCCATGCGCGCGGCGACCATCGACGCCGGCCGCTCTTCGGGATAGTGGTAGACGAGGAAGTGCTCGGTCTCGAGCACCTGCCACTTGAAGTTGTCGTACTGGACCTGGTTCTGGCCGAAGTACGACTGCGCGTGGACGGCGTGCGTCGCGATGGCGACTGAGAGCAGCGACGCTCCGACGGTGGACCGCATCGCGGTCGCCAGGGTCCAGCGAGACTTCACTTCCACCTCTCCGACAGGTCCGGCCGAAACTTACGCCCCGCGCACCGGTTGCGCGGTGATTGGTACCACCTCGGCGTCGCTCCAGAGCCGTTCCAGCTGGTAGAACGTCCGCAGCGTGGGGTGGAACAAGTGAACGACGAAGTCGACGTAGTCGAGTAACACCCAACGGCCCTGCGGCAGCCCTTCTATATGATGGGCGGCGTTGCCTTCCTTCCGCAGCCCATCGAGCACGTTTTCGCCCAGCGCGCGCACGTGCGTGTCGGATGTACCGCTGGCGATGACGAAGTAGTCCGTCATGTCCGACACACCCTTCAGATTCAGCACCACGACGTCGTTCGCCTTGTGGTCGAGCAGGATCGCCGCCGCACGCTGCACCTGCTGCGCGACCGCATTCACCGCGGGATCCGACTTGCTGGACGAAGTGGTCACTATTGCTTGATTACCCAGACCTTGATTTCCGGTTTCACGTCCGCGTGCAAGCGCACGGGGACGCGGAAGACGCCGAGCGTCTTCAGGGGCTCATGCAGATCGATCTGTCGCTTCTCGATCTGAAAGCCCTGCTGCTCGAGCTGGTGCGCGATGTCCGCCGTGGTGACGGAGCCGAACAGCTTGCCCTCTTCTCCCACGCGCGCGGAGAAGGTGAGGGACACCTGCTCGAGCTTTTCCGCCAGCGACTGCGCGGCGCCGCGCCGCTCGTTCTCGGCCGCCTCGAGGCGCTCCTTTTCCTGTGCGATGCGCTTGAGGTTTCCCGGCGTGGCCTCGAACGCCACACCGCGCGGGAGCAGGAAATTCCGTGCGTAGCCGTTGGAGACTTTCACCACGTCTCCCGGCTTCCCGAGGTTCTCGACCGCCTGCCGAAGGATGACTTCCATATGAGTAGAGAGTTGAGAGTAGCGAGTTGATGAGACTACGGCGTGGTGCGGGCGCGGCGCCGCCAGTCCGCCCAGGTGTCCCCGAGGCCGAGTCCGAAGGCGGCGATGGCGAGCAGGAGAAAGCCGATCGCAGCGATGGCGTTGAGCAACGGAAGCCACAACATGGCAAAGCCGAGGGTCGCGGTGATCGCCAGCGCCCCGGGTGCCATGAACCAGCTGAGCACGCCAAGTCCGCGCAGCGCGTATAACGCCCCGAAGAACACCAGGAGATTGCGTCCGAGGATGCGCACCGAAGCGAGCGTTGGCAGGAACACGATCGTCAGGCCGACGATCAGTCCCCAGACGAGCTGATCGTTGAAGCGAAAATCACGCAGGGCACCGAGCGGCGGTCCGAGGCGCGCACGCGACAGCCGGTGGTACATCGACCACGCGATGGCGAGCGCCATCAGGGACTCGAGTGCCAGGAGCGACGGGAAGAGCACCTGCCCCGCGCCAGCCAGGAGCGTCAGCTGCTTCTCGGTTTCGGCCGGCAGCTGCGAGATCTGCGGCACCTTGCTCGTGATCTGATTCCACTCGTTCGGGTGCCCGCCGATGAACGTGTTCAGCGTCCCCATGGTCTCGGCGTTCCGCCGAGCGAGCTCGTCGTGAACGGCGCGGCCCATCTGCGAGCCCGTCACCGGTCCGATGACGCTCATCATGAGGGCCAAGCCAAGCGCCACGACGAGCGCCACGAGCGCACGCGGAAAGAACGACCGACGCGCGCCGAACAGGCACACGAGGCCGAAGGAGCCCGCGAGGACGAGACTCCACCCGCGCGACAGGTTGTAGAACGCGTCGGGCGAATCCGGCCGCTGCAACGCGATGAGCGTCGCCAGCCCGATCCATGCAACGGCGAGCAGCGCGCGCCCACCCGCCCACCAGCCGACGAGCGCGCAGGCGGCGAGCGCCGGCACGAACAGCAGCATCGTCTGGTCGATGGGAATGAGCGCGCGGAACTGCGGGACCGTGGGCAGAAGCAGGAACGCCACGAGCCCGAGGATGAGCTTCGCCCAGCCGCGTTCCCCCGCGGGCGCCGGTGGCGCCGCGGTGACGGGAGCTGTTGGAGGCGTGGCGACCTGCGTCACGTCAGCCCTGCGCGCCCCGGACGTACGGGATGAGCGCGAGGTAGCGGGCACGCTTCACGGCGTTCGACAACTGGCGCTGATGCCGGGCACAGGTGCCACTGAGGCGACTCGGCAGAATCTTGCCGTGGTCGGTGATGAAGCGACCAAGCGTGCGATCATCCTTGTAGTCGATGAAGTGCACGCGGGTCTCGCAGAAGGGACAGGATTTGGCAGCGCGTCGCATGTTATTCCTCGTCGTCGTCATCGTCGTCGCCGCGGCGCGCACTGGCGGCGGCGAGCTGTTCTTCGCTCAGCTCGGGCGCGCCCAGGTCGCGCTCGTGCAGCGTGAGCAGGTAGCGGAGTATGGTGTCGTCGAGCCGCAGCGCGCGCTCGTACTCGGGGAGCGCGGTGCCGTCGGCGGAGAAGCGGGCGACGACATAGTAGCCCTGCTCCTTACGGCTGATCGGATACGCGAGTTGCCGACGTCCCCAGTGATCGACTTTCAGATCGGCGGGCGAGCCGAGCAGGGCGTGAAAGCGCTCGAGGCGCTCGTTGATGGCGGCGTCTTCGAGCCCAGGGTCGAAGATGTAGACCGCCTCATATGGGCGAGCCATGTGCGACCTCCCTTTGGTTTGCGCACCCTCCGCGGGTCGGAGCGGAGGGAGGGTGATTGTGGAGCGCTAAGTCTAATCGCGGAGCGCACCTGTCGGTAGTTAGCACGAGTGCGCCGGTGGCGGGCGGGCGCGCCGGCTTCGTGAGACGACCGGATGTCCTCCGTGGAACTGTGCGCAATACTGCCACAGGACCCCACTGTGACAGTATTGCCACAGCCTCCACTCCGGACACCCGGTCATCTCACCCGCCGCCGCGCCCTGTCCCAGACCGTCCTTTCGACCAGCGCGCGGGTAGCGCAGCTCACAGAGCGGTCGGCAATCAGCGGAGCGATGCCGGAGCGGCGAGAGAGCGGGTGATCCGGCGCGCGAGGCTGTGGCAATACTGCCATGGCGCCCTTCCATTGGCAGTATTGCGCACAGTTCGCGCGAAGGATCGCCCGCTCTCTCGTCGCCCGCGCAAGGATCCGTGCGCGCCTTGCTAGTTTGCGCGGATGCTCAAGCTCGGAATCGTCGGACTTCCCAACGTCGGGAAATCCTCGCTGTTCAACGCCCTCACGGCAGCGGGCGCTGCCGCCGAGAACTACCCGTTCTGCACCGTGGAGCCCAACGTCGGCATGGTCGAGGTGCCCGACCCCCGACTGGACACGCTCACGGACATCGTCAAGCCCAAGAAGACCGTGCCCGCGGTGGTGCAGTTCGTGGACATCGCCGGTCTCGTGAAAGGCGCCGCCGAGGGTGAAGGGTTGGGCAACAAGTTCCTGGCGAACATCCGCGAGACGGACGCGATCGTACACGTCGTCCGCTGCTTCGAGGATCCCGACGTCACGCACGTGATGGGCGCCGTCGACCCGGTGCGCGATCGCGAGGTGATCGAGTTCGAGCTCGCGCTCGCCGACCTGGGAACCGTGGAGAAGCGGCTCGACCGCACACAACGCGCGGCGCGCACGGGCGACAAGGAGGCGCAGGCCGAGCTGCCCGCGCTCCAGAAGGCGAATGAATTCCTGAAGGAAGGCAAAGGCCTGTGGGAGGCCGACCTCACGCCGGAGCAGCTCGAGATGCTCCGCCCGCTCACCCTCCTCACCGTGAAGCCGGTGCTCTACGCCGCGAACGTGACGGAGGCGGAGCTGTCCGGCGACGAAGGCAAACACCTCAAGGCGCTGCGTGCCGCCGTCGGCGCGAGCCATGAGCAGGCGGAGGTGGTGCCGTTCTCCGCGAAGATCGAAGCCGAGCTCTCGGAGCTGAGTGGCGACGAGCGTCGCGAGTTCCTGCATTCGCTCGGCATCGAATCGGCGGGCCTCGATCGCCTGATCCGCGCCGGCTATCACCTGCTCGGTCTGCAGACCTTCTTCACCGCCGGCGAGCAGGAAGTGCGCGCGTGGACCATCCACCAGGGCGACACCGCGCCGAAGGCTGCAGGGACGATCCACACGGACTTCGAGCGCGGGTTCATCCGCGGCGAGACCGTGGCCTTCGACGATTTCGTGACCAACGATGGTTGGAAAGGAGCGCGCGAGAAGGGCGTCGTGCGCGCGGAAGGAAAGGAGTACGTGGTGAAGGACGGCGACGTGATGCTGTTCCGCTTCAACGTCTAATCGCCCTTTCCTTTCTTGTTGAAGCGGTTCATCGCGATCTCGGCGCCTTCACTCAGCCACGTTTCGAGCAACTCGGTCAGGTCGGGAAAAAGCTCGCGTACCACTTTCTCTTCGCGCTTGCCGAAGTCGCCGAGGACGTAGTCGGCGAGGTCGCCCCGCCGGCGCGGGTCCTCAGGGCCGACGCCCACGCGAAGACGCGCGTAGTCCTGTGATCCCACCGCGGATTCGATGCTCTTGAGCCCATTGTGGCCGCCGGCCGATCCGCGCGCGCGCACCCGATAGCTGCCGACGGGAAGCGCGACCTCGTCGATGACGATCATGAGGTCGTGGGCCGCCGCGAAACCTTCGCGACGCAGATACGGCCGTAGCGCCGCACCGCTGAGGTTCATGTACGTGAGCGGCTTCAGGAGACGCACCCGCTGCCCGCCGACCGTGCCGCCCGCCACGCGCGCGTTGCCGTCGTTCTTCCAGCCATCGAAACGCCAAACGTCGGCAAGGTGGTCGACAACCCACCAGCCGACGTTGTGTCGCGTTCGGGTGTACTCGGGACCCGGATTTCCCATCCCCACGATGACTTTCATCGGACCGTCGTCTCGTGGGGAGCGTCCGAAGAGAGCGGCGAAGAAGGAGCGGATCAGCTCTCCTCGGCCTCTCCCTCTTCGTCACCAGCCTTCGGCTTGCGGATGAGCTCCGGCTCGGCCGCGGCCTCGGGAGCGGCAGCAGCGCCCTCGGCGGCAGGTGTGGCAGTCTCCTCGGCCTTGGGCGCGGAGACGATCGCCACCGTCTGCTCGGCTTCCGCCATCACTTCCACACCCTCGGGCAACTTGAGGTCGGCCACGTGCAGGCCGTGCCCGATGGTGAGGGCCGTGACGTCGACGTCGATGTGGTCCGGAATGTTGGCCGGATCACAGCGCACGTCGAGCTGGTGGATGATTTCCTCGAGAATACCGCCACCGGTCTTGACGCCTTCCGGTGTGCCGAGGAAGCGAATCGGCACGCTGACGGTGACCTTCTCGCCGGCCACGAGCTCCTGGAAGTCGATGTGCAGCACGTGGCGGCGGATGGGATCGCGCTGCAGCTCGCGAATGAGCGTGCGCGCCGTGCGTCCGTCGAGCGCGAGCTCGATGACGGTGCTGGTGATGCGGACGCGCTCGGCCAGGCGGTCGAATTCGCGTGCGTCGACGGTGAGGGATTGCGGCTCGCGCCCGTGTCCGTAGATGACGCCGGGGACCTTGCCGGATGCGCGGAGCTTGCGAGCGACGCCCTTGCCCTTGTCCGAGCGGGGGCTCGCGTTGAGTGATGCGGTTGCCATGGTGCTGTTTGTACCTGCGTCCTGATGTCGATCTCTTCGCAGCCCATCGTCTCACGCGCTTCTACTCTCAGGAGGCTGCGTCCTCCCTACCATACGCGTAAAACGAGTTGTGAGGCGGGAGTCTGGAGCCGGGAGCAAGAGCACGCCAAACACGCTCCCGCCTACAGCCTCCCGGCTCCCGCCTAATCTAAACGGTTGCCGGCACTCCCTGCTCCTCGAACAGCGAGCTCACCGACTGCTCGGCGTGCGTCAGGCGCACCGCCTTGGCCAACAGCTCGCCCACCGATAGGACCGTCAGTTTGTCGAACTCCCGGTCCTCGGGGATGCGGATGGTGTTGGTTACCGCAATCTCCTTGATGGGCGACTCCTCGAGCCGCTTGCGCGCCTGACCGGACAGGAGCGCATGCGTGGCGCATGCATAGACGTCGCGCGCGCCCATTGCCTTCAAGGCACGCGACGCTTCGGCGATCGTGCCGGCGGTGTCGATCATGTCGTCGACCAGAATACAATCTCGTCCTTCCACTTCACCGACGACGTTCATCACCTCTGACACGTTTGGCGATGGCCGACGCTTGTCGATGATGGCCAGCGTGGCGTTGAGCCGTTTCGCAAACCCGCGCGCCATCTTGGCCGATCCCACGTCGGGCGCCACGACCGTCGGGTCATGCAGGTTCTTGCGACGGTAGTGCGCGGTGAACACCGGCATCGCGTACAGATGGTCCACCGGGATGTCGAAGAAGCCCTGCAGCTGGTGCTGGTGGAAATCGATGCCGAGCACGCGGTGCGCGCCCGCCGTGACGATCATGTTGGCGAGCAGCTTGGCGCCGATCGCGACGCGCGGCTGGTCCTTGCGATCCTGTCGCGAGTAGCCGTAGTACGGCATCACCACCGTCACACGCGCCGCGCTGGCGCGCTTGGCGGCGTCGATCAGGAGCAGCAGCTCGAGGATGTTTTCCGCGGGCGGATTCGTCGGCTGGATGATGAAGACGTCGTTGCCGCGGACGTTTTCGTCGATCCGGACGAAGATCTCACCGTCGGCGAAGCGCGTCAGCGTGAGCTTGCACAGCTCGATGCCGACGGCCTTTGCCATCTCCTCCGCGAGCGGCCGGTTGGCCGTGCCCGAGAGCAGCTTGAAACCGTGCGAGGGGACGGAAAGGCCATCCATACGATTGGGAGTGGGTCGTCATTGCCCCCGGTGGATTCGAACCACCATTCTGCGGTCCAAAGCCGCATGTCCTGCCATTGGACGAGGGGGCAGACGTGCTCGCCGCGTGAGCTATCAAAGCTATTTCTGCGCTTCGACCTGGACAACACGCGCGCTCGTTTGCGTGCGCACGATCTGCACAGCTGAGGGCAGGGACGCGTCCGCGGGCGGCCGTCCGTCGAAGACGCCAAAGACCGTCGACCCGGAGCCGGACAGCCGGGCGATCCGCGCCCCCAGCTGATCGAGTCGCAAACGCCAGTCGGCGAGCTCGGGGTGGCGTTTTTCGACCGGAGCCTCGAAATCGTTGCCGTACTTTGCGGCGGCGCGCTCCACCACGTCCCAGGGATCGCCGGTCGACGTCATTCGAAACGCGGGATCGGGAGCGTTCGGTCGGTCGCTGTCGAGCCAGCCATACGCGTCTCCGGTGGCGACCGAGAACGGGGGAATCAGCAGGACGACGTTGCGAGGCGACAGCGGTCGCGGCAGCTCGGACGGATAGAGCAGGTCGCCGCGTCCTCCGGCCACGGAGGTGACGAGAGACGTCGTCAGAAAAGCGACGTCCGCGCCGA
This sequence comes from Gemmatimonadaceae bacterium, assembly GCA_035248725.1. Taxonomy (GTDB): domain Bacteria; phylum Gemmatimonadota; class Gemmatimonadetes; order Gemmatimonadales; family Gemmatimonadaceae; genus DASPMP01. Next base: position 15,861 of record DATFHG010000024.1, read on the forward strand.
GCGTTCGGGCAATCTGAAAGAGCGCTTCTTCACCGACAGGACGGGGCGCGAGCGTGTCGAGCGCCCGCAACGTGGCGGCCGCATCGGCGCTGCCGCCGCCCAACCCGCCGCCGACGGGAATTCGCTTGGTGATCTCGATGTCGAAGCCGTCCGGCCAACCCGCGTGCTCGGCATACGCCGCGGCCGCCCGGTATGCGAGGTTCTGTTCCGCCGGCCCCAGACCCTGCGCGGGAAGCACCGGACCGGAACACCGAACCTCGCGCGTCGCCGTCTCCACGCGAACGACGACGTCGTCCGCGAGATCGATCCGCTGGAAGAGGGTGAGCAGATCGTGATAGCCGTCGGTATTCTGGCCGCCGACGCGCAGAAAGAGGTTGATCTTCGCCTGCGCCCGCACGAACGCGGCGCGGGCCTTCGCGCTCACGTTCGCAGCTCGCGCAGCTGCCCGAGGTGCAGCCCGCTTCGTGCCAGGTAGTACAGGCCGAACACCGTGATCGGGATCAGCGAGAGGATGTGGTAGCTGAGCGCCCAGGCCGCGGCCAGGCTCTCCGAGACGCCGTACAGATGCAGACCGGCGACGGCGGCGATCTCGAAGGGACCGAAGTATCCGGGAGTGGACGGGATCGAAACGAGCAGCACGATGGCGCCCTGGACGAACAGCGCCGCGAAAAACGACGCCTGGATGCCGAGTGCCCGGAACATGATCCAGAAAGCGAGTGCCTGCACCAGCCAGTGCGCCAGCGCCCAGAAGAACACGGCGAGAAAATGGCCCAGGTGGCGAAACACGCTCAGGCCGTCGGCGAACGCGCGCAACGCGACACGTCCACGTTCCTCGAACCGCGGCGCGACGCGCCTGGCGAAGAGCTCGAACCAGCCGATGAGCCGATCGGGAAAGGCGATGATCGCGTAGATGACCA
>DATFHG010000025.1:0-52843 GCA_035248725.1 Gemmatimonadaceae bacterium
GTTGCCGCCTTCCTGGATGACGCGATGGACCATGTCGCGCGAGCTCAGGGGAGCATCGTCAGGGCGAAATTTCCCGATGCCATCCCGCTCTACTTGCGCGTCGTCGATGGCATCGTGACCGGCGGCCTATATGGTCCCGATACAATCGCGCGAGCGTTCGGTCAGGGCGTGGAGTGGTTCTCTTTCTCGCTCAGGCGATTTATACGGGTGGACGAGAGGCGCGGTCCGGAGATTTGGTTGCCGCGTCCCGGACGGCGCCGTCGGTCGCGCAAGTAGCCCGAACCATCGGGGACGCCGTGGCTCGCGAACCAGGCGACCGAGAGAGCGGTATTTGACCGCGGGAGGTTATCGCATCAGTGAAAGTCTTTATGAGCTGGTCGGGGAGCCGGAGCCGACAAGCCGCGGAGGCGCTGCGCGACTGGCTGCCCACCGTCATCCAAGCCGTCGAGCCGTGGATATCCACGCATTCGATCGACAAGGGCGCCCGTGGTGTGGAAGAAATCGGCGGCGCGCTCGCGGAACATCAGGTCGGGATTTTATGCATCACGCGGGACAACGTGCGCGAGCCGTGGCTGCTGTTCGAAGCAGGTGCGATCGCCAAGAATCGCGAACGGTGCTGGACCTTTCTCCTTGATTTGAAGCCCGGCGACGTGGAGCCGCCGCTGAGTCAGTTCCAGCACACCGTGGCGAGCGACAAGGCTGACGTTCACAAGCTCGTTCGGTCGATCAATCGTCAGCTAGAAGCGAGCAAGGAAAAACCGCTGGACGACCGGCGCCTCGATGCCGCGTTCGAGCGCTTATGGCCCGAACTAGAGCGCGAGCTCGCGAGAGTCCCAAAAGCAGGAAATAGCACTCGCGCGGTGCGCGGCGATCGTGAGTTGCTCGAAGAAATCCTAGAACTAGTTCGGCAGCTGGGCCGACCCAGTCCAGCTGAATCCGTTACTGGTAGCGGCGCGGTAGCAGAGTGGCTTTGGGCCGCGAAGCATCGCGACGCCAATCACGCAACGTCTAGGTTTGGCGCGAACGTCGTTGGGTCGAAGGCCGATGTGCGCGAGAAATTCGATAACGCTCCTGAGCTGATCAAGAGCCTACTGAAAGCTGTTGTCTATACGTCGCATGACAACGCTAGCTACACGTACGTCACGGTCGAGACGGTCCAGCCGATGCAACTGCAGTGGTTCCGCGACTTGTTCGACAACCTGGGGCTCCGGCGCGTTCGTCGTGTGTCAGTCGAAGAACGCGCTCAAGCCGAGTGAGGCAGGGCGGCGGCGCGTGTGCTTGAAATGTGCTGGGACACGCGGCTGTCATCGTCAAAAACGAAGGGCCGCGATACCTCGCGGCCCTTCTAACCCGGTGCGGTGGGATAACATCGTCGAGCAACGACGCGCATGAGCCGCCGACCCGTGGCATCCTAAGTCCTGCGCGTTTGCCAGTTCCGCCACTCCCGCACGCGTCGAAACCCGTTCCGATCTGACTTCAGTTGACCGTCAGCGTCACGACCCGCGTCGACTGCGCGCCCAGCGTGTAGACGACCAGCGATAGCACGTCTCCAGCCTTCAAGGACCGAAGCACCTGATCGAGATCGGCCGCCGTGCGGATGTCGCGCCGCATGGGATGCAGCACGCGCAGGATGATGTCCTGGTTCGCGAAGAGCTCCCGATACGCCGGCCCGCGGCTCGACACCGCGCTCACGAACAGCCCGCGCCGGGCTTCGTCGGTGACGCGCGAGTCCTGGGCGATCTGCGCCGGGACACCCTGGACGGTGATGCCGAGACGGTCCAGCGCACGGGTGTCCGCCGCCGCCGGCTGCGCGCGCGCAGTCGACGGCTCGGAATCGTCGGCCGAGGCGACGTCCTGCGTCGCCTTCGGCGGTTCGCCCAGGCGCACCTTGAACGTCTTCTTCTCGCCGAAGCGCATCACTTCCACATCGACCACGTCGCCCGGCTTGTAGTTGCGAATCACGCGCTGCAGCTCTGCTACGCGGTTTACGCGATGACCGGCGGCGGTGATGATGATGTCCCCGACTTCGAGCCCCGCGCGCCGCGCCGGGCTATCGTCCGCGTTCGGGTCGAAGGACTGCACCTTGGCGCCACGAATCTCCGTGAGACCGGCGGCACGCGCATCGGCCGGCTCCACTTCCGCGATGCTGACACCAAGCACGGCGCGACGCACGCGACCGTAGGCCTTGATGTCTTCCATGACTACCTTCGCCAGCGTGATCGGGATCGCGAAGCCATAGCCCGCGTTGTAGCCCGTCGCGCTCGCGATCGCGCTGTTGATGCCGATCACTTCACCGTGGATGTTCACGAGCGGTCCGCCCGAGTTGCCCGGGTTGATCGCCGCGTCGGTCTGGATGAAGTCCTGGATGGAGTATCGCTGCGAGTTGGGCAGGTTGAGCTGCGATCGGCCCTTGGCGCTGATGATGCCCGCCGTCACCGTGAAGTCGAGGCCGAGCGGATTGCCGATGGCCACCACCCACTGTCCGACGCGAGACTGTTCGTCGTCGCCGAGCGTGACCGTCGGCAGATCGCTGGCGTCGACCTTGATGAGGGCGACGTCCGTCGTGGGATCGGTGCCGACGACCTTGGCGGTAAACTGCCTGTTATCCAGCAGCGTGACCGTCACGCGATCGGCGTCCTCGACCACGTGGTTGTTCGTCAGGATGTAGCCGTCCTTCGACACGATGAAGCCGGAGCCGGTCCCCGTGCGCGGCTGCTGCTGGTCGGGGAGCTCGAACTGCTTGAAGAAGTCCTCCATCCCCGGCGGGATGTTCCGGCGCTGCTGGCGCCGCGCCTCCAACTGCTCTGACCGGATGGAGACGACGGCCGGCGTCACGTGATCGGCGATCGCCTCGAACGCCTGGCCCGTCTCCTCGAGTGGCTTCACTTCCTGCGGAGTCGGCTTGGCGGCGGGCGCGGTGCGCGACTGCGCCCAGCTGATTTTCGTGAAATCGAATCCGGACGCGAACACGAGCCCGGATGCAAAAGCGATGAGTGCGACAGCAACCAGCTGCGCGCGAGCAAGCTTCGTCATCGAACATTCACTCCTTGGGTCCTACATAAGGTACTCCGACCACACGTGCGATGTTGCGGTCGAAGACGCCATCGAATGACAGCACCGTGCAGTTGGACACTGCACGGTGCATCTCGGGTTTCCTTACTTCTTGCTTTCGTCGACGATCTCGTAATCGGCTTCGACGACGTCCTCCGGCTTGCTGCCGCCGGTCGAACCCGGGCCGCCAGCCGAGCCTGCGTCACCGGACGAATCACCACCCGGCGCGCCACCGCTCTGCTGCGACTGCGCGTAGAACGACTGGCCGGCCTCGGCGAACACCTTGGAGAGCTCCTCCTGGGCCGCCTTGATCTCGTTCATGTCGTCACCGCGCAGCGCCTTGCGTGCGCGCTCCACCGAGCTATCGAGTTTCGTCTTCAGCTCCGCGGGAAGGCGGTCCGACCACTCCTTCGCGTTCTTCTCCACCTCGTACGTCATCGAGTCCAGGCGGTTGCGTGCGTCGATCTCCTCGCGCTTCCGCTTGTCCTCGGCCGCGTTCTTGTCCGCCTCCTTCACCATGCGGTCGATGTCGGAGTCCGAGAGCCCGCTCGACGCTTCGATGCGAACCTTCTGCTCCTTGCCCGTCGCCTTGTCCTTCGCGGAGACGTGCAGGATGCCGTTCGCGTCGATGTCGAACGTGACTTCCACCTGCGGGATGCCACGGGGAGCCGGCGGAATGCCGGTCAGCTGGAACTTGCCGATCGTGCGATTGTCGCGCGCCATCGGGCGTTCGCCCTGCAGCACGTGGATCTCCACCTGCGTCTGGTTGTCATCCGCCGTAGAGAATGTCTCGGTCTTCTTCGTAGGAATCGTCGTGTTGCGCGGTATGAGCACCGTGGCCACGCCGCCGAGCGTTTCGATGCCGAGCGAGAGCGGGGTGACGTCGAGCAGCAGCACGTCCTTCTGCTCGCCGGTGAGCACAGCACCCTGAATCGCCGCGCCGATCGCCACGACTTCGTCCGGATTGACGCCTTTGTGCGGCTCCTTCTTGAAGAAGTCCTTCACCACCTGCTGCACTTTGGGCATCCGCGTCGAACCGCCGACGAGAATCACCTCGTCGATCTCCTCGGGCTTGAGGCCGGCGTCCTTCAGCGCCTGCTCCATGGGCGGAATGGTGCGACGCACGAGATCGTCGACGAGCTGCTCGAGCTTGGCCCGCGTGAGCGTCATGTGCAGGTGCTTGGGGCCGGTGGCGTCCGCCGTGATGAACGGCAGGTTGATGTCAGTCGTGGCGGTGCTCGAAAGCTCCATCTTGGCCTTTTCGCCGGCTTCCTTCAGCCGCTGCAGCGCCATCGGATCCTTGGAGAGATCGATGCCCTGCTCGCGCTTGAACTCCGCGACGATCCAGTCGATGACGCGCTGGTCGAAGTCGTCACCACCGAGATGCGTGTCACCGTTGGTGGACTTCACTTCGAACTGCCGCGTGCCCTCGACGTCGTACAGCTCCAGCACGGAGATGTCGTAGGTGCCGCCGCCGAGGTCGTACACGGCCACCTTCTCGTCCTTGCCCTTCTTGTCGAGGCCGTAGGCGAGCGCGCTCGCCGTCGGCTCGTTGATGATGCGGAGGACCTCGAGGCCGGCGATCTTGCCGGCGTCCTTCGTCGCCTGGCGCTGCGCGTCGTTGAAGTACGCGGGTACGGTGACGACGGCTTTGGACACGCCCTGACCGAGGTAGTCTTCCGCGGTCTGTTTCATCTTCTGCAGAATCATCGCGGAGATCTCGGGCGGCGAGTACCGCTTGCCCTGGACCTCGACGGTCGACAGATCGTTCTGTCCCGCGACAACCTTATAAGGAACGCGCTTGATCTCGTCCTGCACCTCGCCCATGCGCCGTCCCATGAAGCGCTTGATGGAGAACACGGTGTTCTGCGGATTTGTGACTGCCTGGCGCTTGGCGACCTGTCCTACCAGGCGCTCGCCGTCCTTCGTGAAGCCAACGACGGACGGCGTCGTCCGACCGCCCTCCGCATTCGGAATGACGACCGGATCGCCACCCTCCATGACCGCGACTACGGAATTGGTAGTGCCCAGGTCGATACCGATCACTTTGTCGGCCATTGCATCCTCAAGTTGAGAGTGGGAAAGGAGTCGTCCTGAGGTGCGGCAAGTCTGAGACCTGCCATTTGCGCCAGTTTGGCAGAGATTCACTGGAGCCGAGAAACGGCGCGGCCTCCGTTCTGCCAAAGCGTTCAGCATGATTCCGATCAGCGACGACAACCCCACGCTCCGGACGCCATGGATGACCTGGGTCATCCTCGGCCTGATGTTCGCTACCTGGCTGCTGGCCCAGGGAGGCGGATTCAACGACTATCGCCTGGCGGCGAGCGTGTGCGACCTGGGCATGGTGCCGGCCGAACTGCTGCACACGCGCCCGGTGGGTTTCAGCGTCCCGCTGGGTCAGGGCCTGTCGTGCGTCGTGGACAACCAGCTGATCAACTGGTTCACCCCGGTGACGTCGATGTTTCTGCACGGCAGCTGGGGCCACATCCTGGGCAATGCGCTTTTCTTCTGGGTCTTCGGCAACAACATCGAGGACAGCATGGGTCCGGGCCGTTTTCTCGTGTTCTACCTGCTGTGCGGGATCCTGGCGGCGGCAGTGCACACGTTCACGCAGCCGCATTCGCCGGTGCCGACCGTCGGCGCGTCGGGTGCGATCTCGGGCATTCTCGGTGCATACCTCGTTCTCTACCCGCGCGCGCGCGTGAACATCCTCTTCTTCTTCGTGATCTTCGTGCGCGTCGTGCCGGTACCGGCGTGGGCGGCGCTGTTGTGGTGGTTCGGCTGGCAGGTGGTGACGGCGCTGCCGGCGATGTCGCCATTGAATCCGGAGATCTCGGGCGGCGTGGCGGTGATGGCGCACATCGGCGGATTTCTCGCCGGCGCGGTGTTGATCAAGTTCTTCGAGAACCCGGAGCTCGTCGCCAGGCGCAAGCTCATCCACGATGCCCGTTACACGAACGTGATGTACACGTGATTGTGCTTTGAGCCAGGGGCGATGAGCTTTGTGCTCTCCCCTCGCCCCCACGGCCAATGCTTGGACGTTTGATTCCGCGGGACCAGGAGTTCTTCACGCTCTTCGACCAGCTCGCGGCCCATCTCTGCACCACCGCGAAGCTCCTGAACGAATTGTTCGAGCAGCCATCGCAGCTCGCGGACCGCGTGAAGCAGATCAAGGGCGTCGAGCACAAGGCGGATCAGCTCACGTACGAGATCAACGCCCGCATCGACCGCAGCTTCGTGACGCCCATCGATCGTGAGGACATCCATGAGCTCACGACGCGGCTCGACGACGTGATCGACCTGCTCGACGGCACCGCGCGCCGTGCCGAGATGCTGCACATCGGCACGCAGGTGCGCGAACCCGCGCGCTCGCTCTCGCGGCTGCTGGTCCAGGCCACGGAGCACATCCAGCGCGGCGTGCAGGGGATCCGTCGGCCGAAGGACGTGAATGCGTCGGCGCTCGAGGTGAAGCGCATCGAGGAAGAGAGCGATGCGATCTATCACGAAGCGGTCGGTGCGCTGTTCGTGGGCTCGCCCGATCCGCTCGACGTCATCCGCTGGAAGGAGATCTACGACGTGCTCGAGGAAGCGGTGGACAGCTGCATGGGCATCGTCCACTCGCTGCAGAGTATCTCGCTGAAGAACGCGTGACGTGATCGCCTACGTCATCGCGATCGTCGCGATCGCGTTCATCTTCGACTTCATCAACGGGTTCCACGATTCGGCGAATTCCATCGCCACTGTGGTCGGCACGCGCGTGCTCAGCCCGCTGCAAGCCGTAGTCTGGGCGGCGTTCTTCAATTTCATCGCGGCATTCACCGTCGGCACGGCCGTCGCCAAAACCGTCGGCAGCGGGATGATCGACGTGAAGATCGTCGATCCGAACGTCGTGCTCGGCGGGCTGCTCGGCGCGATCATCTGGAATCTCATCACCTGGTTCTACGGGATTCCCTCGAGCTCCTCGCACGCGCTGATCGGCGGATACGCCGGCGCAGCCGTGGCGAAGGCGGGCATCGCGGCGATCGTGTGGGGCCTCAAATGGGTGCAGACGCTCGCGTTCATCGTACTATCGCCGATCATCGGCTTGATCCTGGGCCTGTCCATGATGGTGCTGGTGTCGTGGATGTTCCGCTGGACCAACCCCGCCCGCGCGAACCGGTATTTCCGCTACGCGCAGCTCTTCAGCTCCGCGACGCTGTCGTTCTCGCACGGTGCGAACGATGCGCAGAAGACGATGGGTATCATCGTCGGACTGCTGCTCTCGGTCCGCGGCCTCTTTGCGACCCACACCGATTGGCTGCGGCACTTCCACGTGGTGAGCACGGACCATATCCCCTATTGGGTGGAGATCGGTGCGTACACCGCGATTGCACTGGGGACGCTCTTTGGCGGCTGGCGCATCGTCCACACGATGGGCAGCCGCGTCACGCGGCTGCGCCCGGTCGGCGGCTTCTGCGCCGAGACGGGTGGGGCGCTGAGCATTCTGCTGGCAACGCGATTCGGTATTCCCGTGAGCACCACGCATACGATCACCGGCTCCATCGTGGGCGTCGGCATGACGTTCCGCACGCGTGCGGTGCGCTGGGGCGTCGCGGGACGGATCGTCTGGGCCTGGCTGCTGACCATTCCCGCCGCCGCGATCATCGCCGCGATCAGCTACTTCGCGCTGGCCGCGGTGATTCACCTCTAGCCCGATCGCGGATCTTCGCGACGATCATCTCGATCGCCACCTGATTGTGGCCGCCGCGCGGCACGATCACATCCGCATACCGCTTGCTCGGCTCGACGAATTCCAGGTGCATCGGCTGTACCGTCGTGAGGTATTGATCGAGGATTTCCTCGAGCGGGCGCCCGCGCTCGACCAGGTCGCGACGCAGCCGGCGAATGAGACGGATGTCGGCGTCCGTGTCGACGAACACCTTCACGTCGCAGAGGTCGCGGGCGCGCTTGTCCGCCAGCAGGAGCAGTCCGTCGACCACGACGACCTCTGCGGCGGGCATATGCACGCGCTCGGGACGCCGGACGTGCAGGACGAAGTCGTATTCGGGTTTCTCGATCGACTTGCCCTGCGAAAGATCGTGAAGCTGTGAGAGCAGCAGATCCCAGTCGAACGAGTTCGGATGGTCCCAGTTGATGCGACGCCGTTCCTCCATGGGGAGGTGCGCGTAGTTGTGGTAGTACGCGTCCATGTCGATGAAGGCGATGGAGGGCGCTTCGAGCGCCGCGGCGACCTTCCGTGCGACCGTGGACTTGCCGGAGCCCGTGCCTCCCGCAATACCGATGATGAGCGGTTTCACGCGTCGAAAGCTGACCCATCGTGCGGAGCGCAGCTAGTTTTTTCCGCAATGACGCGAATCAGCTCGACCATTTCGGCCGCCGCTGTCGCCGCGCTCGTCGCGTGCGCGCCGGCCGTGAGATCCTCGCCGCAGACGACCCCGGCCACGCGGCTGCGCATCATCGGCTTGAACGACTTCCATGGCGCGCTCGAGGCGCGGCCGGAAGCATCCGGACGGTTGCGCGGCGGCGCCGCGGCCGTGGCGGCGGCGATCCGCCAGGCTGCCGACGAGTGCATCGCGCCCGCATGTGAAGCGCTCATCCTCGACGCGGGCGACGAGTTCCAGGGCACGCCGGCCTCCAACTTCGCGTACGGCCGTCCCGTCGTGGAGATCTTCAATCGCATCGGCGTCGCGGCGGCGGCGCTGGGCAACCACGAGTTCGATTGGGGACAGGACACACTGCGCGCGCGCATGGCGCAGGCACGCTACGGATTCTTCGGCGCGAACGTACGCAATGTGGACGGCAGCGACGTGCCGTGGATCCGGAATGACACCGTGATCGCGCGTGGCGCGCTGCGCATCGGTGTCGTTGGCGTCGCGACGAAGGAGACGGCAACGTCGGCCAAGCCGACCTTGGTGGCGAATCTGCGCTTCGTGGACGCCGCGCGCATCGTCGACAGCCTGGCCGAACGGCTGCGCGCGCGTGGCGCGACGTTTGTCATCGTCGTGGCGCACGCCGGCACCTTCTGCGCGACGTCCGTTGGCGACAACTGCGAGGGCGAGATCGTCGATCTCGCGCGCAAGCTCACGCCCGGACGCGTCGACGCGATCGTGAGCGGGCACACGCACTCCCGTGTGAACACCATCGTGAACGGTGTGACCATTGTCCAGGCGCGCTCGCGCGGTCTTGCGATCGATGTCGTCGACCTGCCGGTGGCAACGCCGCGGTCGGTGCATGCGGAGATTCGCGAGATCTATACGGACTCGCTGGCACCCGATACGGCTGTCGCGCGCGTGGTTGCGAGTGCGGTCGCCACGGTAGCTCCCATCGTCAATCGTCCGATCGCTACCATCCGCGACGCCATGGACAAGGATTCGGCGGCGATCGGCAATCTCATCGCCGATGCCTTTCGAACACGCGGTGGAGCGGACTTCGCCATTCTCAATGCCGGTGCCGTGCGCGCGGATCTGCGGGCCGGCCCCGCGACGTTCGGGGAAGTCTTCGAGGTCCAGCCGTTCGGCAACATCCTGTATCGTCTCACCGCGTCAGGCGCATCGATGCGACGCTACTTCGAGAAGCTCGTCGCCGAGCGACGGACGCGCGGATATCTGAGCGGCGCCGTGGTCGGCTTCGACAGCACACGCGCCGCCGGCCAACGCATCACGTCGGTCTGCCTGCCGGGCGGACGAGAGCTCGATTCCTCCGCGACGTACAGCATCGTGATCAACGACTTCATGCTCGCGGGCGGGAGTCGCCTGGGCTTCGACGCGCCAGTCGTGAAACAGGAAGCGCTGAATCTCACCGACCTCGATGCGCTCACGGCATACCTCGCCGCCGCCCGGCAGCCCGTCGCAGCGCCGGCGGAGCGCCGCCTCACGCCGAGTCCGAGCGCTGGCTGCTCGGGCGCGCGCTGACGCGCGTGAGCGAGACCGTCCGCGTGTTCGTCAATGCAGCGGCGGTCGACGTCGCGCGTGGCTCATCCGCGATCGATTGCGTGCGGGCGTGGCGCGTCGACGAAGCGGATGCGGTCACGCAGGGCAGGCGTCTGATCACCGACAGCCGCGGCCTGCCGATCGCGCCCGATACTGCCGCCAGCGCCGGCTCGATCTACCGGACGATCGCGAAGCGCGATCCGTCGCCTGCCGACGACTCGTGAGCGTGATCGACCGCGAGGTGCTCCGGCGCCTTCCGAAAGCGGAACTGCACTGTCATCTCGACGGCTCCGTTCGTCCCGCGACGCTCCTCGAGCTGGCGAGCGAATACGGTGTCGCGATGCCGCGCGCGACAGCCGGTGCGTTGCGCGAGTTCATGACGGTACGCGACGCGCGGACGCTCGAAGATTACCTGGCCCGCTTCGACGTCACGCTCTCCGTCATGCAGCGCGCGGAAGCGCTCGAACGCATCGCATACGAGTTGGCGGAAGACGCACACCGCGACGGCGTGCAGTACCTCGAGACGCGTTTCGCACCCGTTCTGAACGTCCACGAGGGATTGGCGCTCCAGGACGTTGTGGACGCCGTGTTGCGCGGCTTGCGGCGCGCCGAGCGGGCGCACGGCGTGGTCGCGCGTGTCATCATCACCGCGCTGCGCAACCTGTCACCCGATGTGTCGCTCGACCTCGCGCATCTCGCGGTGGCGTACAAGGGCCGCGGTGTCGTGGGATTCGATCTGGCGGGCGGCGAACAGGGCAATCCCGCGTCGCGCCACGCACCGGCCTTCAGCTTTGCGCTCGCGCACGACATGGCGTGCACCTGCCACGCTGGGGAAGGCGCTGGCGGTGCGTCCGTGCGCGAAGCGGTGCACGCGTGCGGTGCGCACCGCATCGGCCACGGCACGCGCCTGTTCGAGGATCCGTCGCTGCTCGATTACGTCAACGACCGCCGCATCGCCGTCGAGATCTGCCTCACGAGCAACGTCCAGACGCACGCGGCGCCATCGTACGCTGCCCACCCGTTGCGGCGCTACTTCGACGCAGGGGTGAACGTCGTGCTCAATACGGACAATCGCCTGATGAGCGACACGACGCTGACCGATGAGTACCAGCACGCGGCGACCGAGCTCGGGTTCACGCTCGACGAGCTGTGCGCCGTGGCGCTGAACGGGTTCGAGAGCGCGTTTCTGCCGATGGCGGAGCGTCGCGCGCTGATCGAAGAAGCGCGCCGACAGATCGACGCGATGCGAGGGCGCTGAATGGGGGGTGCATTCGGCGTCGCCGCCGCCCGCGCCGCGGCCGACGCGGTGCGCGCTCGCGCGGACATCGCGCCCCGCGTCGGGGTGATCCTCGGCTCCGGGCTCGGCGGCATCGCCGACAGCATCGACGGCGCGATTCGCATTCCGTATCGCGATGTACCGGGATTCCCGACGGCAACCGTGATCGGGCACGCAGGGGAGCTCATCGCCGGGTTCATCGGTGACACGCCGGTCGCGGCCCTCTCCGGGCGCTTCCATATGTATGAAGGACACGATGCGAGCCTGGCCGCGTTCCCGGTTCGCGTGCTGCACGCGCTCGGGGCACGGATTCTCGTCGTCTCGAACGCCGCCGGGGCGGTGCGCGCGGATGTGGCACCCGGCACAATCATGCTGCTCACGGACCACATCAACTTCACGTTCCGAAATCCGCTCATCGGCACGCTCGAGGAAGGTGACGAGCGTTTTCCGGACATGTCCGAGCCGTACGACCGCGAGCTGCGCGGCGTCGCCCACGCCGTCGCGAGCGATCAAGGCGTGCCCCTCGCGGAAGGCGTCTACGTCGGACTGTCCGGCCCCAGCTATGAGACCCGGGCGGAAGTCCGCATGATCGCGCGCCTCGGCGGCGACGTCGTCGGCATGTCGACCGTGCCCGAGGTCATCGTCGCGCGCGCGATCGGAATGCGAGTGCTCGGGTTCAGCTGCGTCACCAACCTCGCATGTGGACTCGCCGCCGCCCCGATCACGCATGAAGAAGTGATCGAGACGACGGCGAGAGTGTCGGCTCAGCTGCAGCGGCTCGTCCGCGGAATCGTTTCGAAACTGTGAGGCCTATCGACTCGACGTGGGCGGCGGTGGCGGCAGCGAACCGACACGTGACTTGAATGCGTGGAAATTCGGCGTATCGACGGTCAACGTCTTGATGATCGCCGGGTCGTACTTTGCGATGAGTGCGTTGGTGCTCGCGATGCGTTCTTCCTCGCCGGGGTGCGTGGCGAACCAGCCCTCGACGGCGCTGGGGTTACGTTGTCGTTCCTCGAGGAGGATCTCGAACATCTGCGGCATACCGATCGGGCTGATGCCCGCGCGCACGGTGTTCTTCACGCCTTCCTCGTCCGCCTGACGTTCATCGTCGCGACTGAACTTGGCGAACAACGCGCTGCCGCCGATCTGAATGGCAGCCTGAGCTGCCTGACTCTCGCAGACACCGAGCAGGGTGCAACCCAGGACCACGCCGATATTCGCGCCCTGGGCTTTTTCCATCTGTTTCACGGAATGGCGACGAACGACGTGTCCGATCTCGTGGCCGAGCACGCCGGCCAGCTGGCTCAGATTCTGTGCGCGGTCGATCAGGCCGCGGTTCACGTAGACGAAACCGCCGGGCACGGCGAAGGCGTTGATTTCCGCCGAGTTGACGACGTAAAAGTGATAGTCCAGACCGCGGTCGTCCGCGAGCTTCGCGATCGAATCGCCAAGGACATTGACGTAGCGGTTGATTTCCGCGTCCTGTACGATGGGCAGCTGCGCATTGATCTGCGCCGCGTATTCCTGGCCCATCTGAATTTCCTGTTGGGTCGAGATGCCGCACGCGCTCACTGAGGCGGCCAGCAAGACACCGGCAACGAATGTTCTCATGGTCTGCTTTCCAGTCGGCTGCGTGGTGGCGCAGGGAAGTCGCAAGAGCCATTCCCCCTACGACCCTCAAAATTGAAAATCCTGACCCTGGCGCGCGACCTGCGCCGCCGCAAAGCCCGCGAGAAGCAAGGCTTGTTCGTCGCCGAAGGCGTACGCGCCGTGGAGGAGCTGCTGCGGTCCCCGCTCACCATCAGAGGATCGCTCGTGGCGCCGCAACTCATGGAAGCGCCGCGTGGCGCCGCGCTCGCCGCCTCCCTCCGGGGGCGAACCACGGTGGAGGAAGTTGGACCGCTGGAGTTCGCCTCCGCGGCGGAAACAGAGTCCCCGCAAGGAGTTATTGCGATCGCGGAAATTCCGCCACGGTCTCTGGGCGATGTCGACGATGGCTGGAGCGGAGTGATCCTGGTCCTCGATGCGGTGCAGGATCCCGGAAATGTGGGAACGATCCTGAGAACAGCGGCTGCGTTCGGAGCGGTTGCCACGGTAGCCCTCCCGGGAACTGTTGACCTGTGGAACGCCAAAGTCGTCCGTAGCGGGATGGGTGCTCACTTCGGACATCCTGCTTTTTCTACTACCTGGGGCGAGCTCGACGCGTTCCGCTCGAGCGCGAGACTCACCATCCTGGCAGCGGACGCGGCCGGAGAGACCATCTCCAGCGCCCACAAGTCTGAACGCATCGCGCTCGTCGTCGGAAACGAAGGCAGTGGTCTGTCACCGGAGGCGCGCGCACGCGCGGATCGTCTGGTGTCGCTGCCCATCCAGCCAGGCGTGGAATCCCTGAACGTCGCCGTGGCTACCGGCGTCCTCCTCTACCTGCTCGCGCACTGATGGATCCCTTCGTCGGTCTCTACGGCTTCATGTTCGGCGCCGCCATCGGTTCGTTTCTGAACGTGTGCGTCGCGCGCTGGCCTCGTGAGTTGTCGGTCCTGCGCCCGCGCTCGCGGTGCCCGCGGTGCGGGCATCAGCTTTCCTGGTTCGAGAATGTTCCGCTCGTGAGCTGGCTGGCGCTCCGCGCGCGCTGCCGCTGCTGTGATGAGCCGATCTCGATCCAGTATCCCATCGTGGAGCTCGTCGTGGCGCTGGGGTGGATGGTCGCTTTCAATCGCTACGGACTTTCGCTGACCGCGCTCCGCGTCGCGATCTACGGCACCATTCTTCTCGGCATAGCGATCACCGACGTGCAGAACTACCTCATCCCCGATGGATTCACGGTGTTCGGTCTGTTCTGGGCGCTCGGCACGTCTGCCGTTGGGATGTTTCTTGGCGACCAGGGACCGTTCGTCGGTCCGTACGACGCGCTGATCGGTGCTTGTGCCGGCGCGGGACTGGTCGCGATTGTCGGCTGGCTTGGTGAAGCGGCGCTCAAGCGCGAGGCCATGGGGATGGGCGACGTGACCTTGATGGCGTTTGCCGGCGCCGCGCTCGGTCCGACGCGCGCCGTCGTGACCGTGTTTGCGGGCGCGATGCTCGGTGCCGTCACGTTTCTCGCCGTCGTGTATCCGATCGCGCGCGTTCGACAGGGCGCCTATCGCGAACAGACGGAGCTCGCGCTGGGCGGCGCATCCTTTGACGCACCTCTGGTTCCTTTCGGCGCATTCCTCGCCCCGGCCGCCCTGATCACGCTCGTCTGGGGCGACGCGCTCATCGCCTGGCTGCTGCGGGTCTGACGACGCAGTAACATCGTCGACGCCATTCCGTAGGTACGAGGAGCGGGTGTACCGCGACGCGTATCTACCACACGCGTAGCAACGACGAAGCGTGGTTACTATTTGGGCATGATCGACGACGCCAGACCCCGAACCGGTGGTGAGCTCGCGCGATTCACGCGCGACCTCACCGCCGAGGCGCGCGCAGGCCGGCTCGAACCGGTGCGTTGCCGGGAGGCGGAGGTCGCGCGCGTCATCGACATCCTGCTGCGTCACGGGAAGAACAATCCCGTGCTCGTCGGCGCGGCGGGCGTCGGCAAGACCGCCATCGTCGAAGGCTTCGCGCAACGCATCGCGGGCGGCGACGTTCCACTCGTGTTGCGCGACGTGCGTGTACTGTCGCTCGATCACGTCGCGCTCCTCGCTGGTACCACGTACCGCGGTCAGTACGAGGAGCGCATCCGCGTCATCGTCCATGAAACGACGAACTCGCCGGATGTCATCCTGTTCATCGATGAGCTGCACAACCTGATCGGGCAGGGCACCGCGATGGGCGCGGCCATGGACGCGGCGAACATGCTCAAACCATCACTCGTCCGCGGCGATTTTCGGGTCATCGGCGCCACCACGGACGACGAGTACGAGCGTTGGGTGGGTGGTGATCCCGCGCTCGAGCGCCGTTTCCAGCAAGTGACGGTGCGCGAGCTCGGCATCCCGGAGACCGTCGACATCATCCGCGCGCGAAAGGAGCGGCTCGAGCGGCACCACAACGTCGTGATCACCGACGAGGCCATTGATGCCGCAGTACAGCTCACGGATGCCTTCGTGCCCGATCGGCGCCGTCCCGACAAGGCGATCGATGCGCTGGACGAAGCGTGCGCGCATACCCAGGCGGTCTCGAAGTATTCGTCGCGTGCGGAAGGTCTCATGCGCGAGCGCGTGCGTCGCCTGCGGGAGCCGTCCGACGACAGACCGCGCGGCAACGGCGCGTCGCAAGCCGAACAGGATCAATGGCAGCGGGCGGCGCGTGACGGCATGACGGCCCTCGAGCGCTTCGGCGCGGAGCTGGAGAAGATGTTCGCTGGCCCCATGGATGCCCCGCCGCCGCCCGCAGCGCATCCACCACGTCCCGAGCCCGTCACGATGGAGCCGCGGACCTCACTGGGCGAGCTGGAGACGGAGCTTGCGCACGTGCTGGCGGCCGAGGGCATCGTCGTTCGCGGTCATGACGTAGCGCGTGTCGTCTCCCTGATGAGTGGGCAACCGGTGACCTGGGACCGCTGATGCGGCGCTCCCTCGTCGTTGGCGCACTGCTGGTCGCCGCCGCCTGCGACCGGCGCAGCAATCTCGGCGTCTCCGGCGACGAGCGACGCGTGCGCGAGGCCATCCCGCAGATCGAGCAGGCCACGGGCCTGAAGTTCAAGGAGCAACCGAAGCTCGAGCGCCGGTCGCGCGCTCAGGTCCGTGACTTCCTGCTGGAGAAGTTCAACGAGTCCACTCCGGCCGCGCAGCTGAAATCGGAAGAGACCGCGTACAAGCTGTTCGGTCTCATTCCCGACACGCTCGACCTGCGCAATTTCCTGGTCGCGCTGCTCACCGAGCAGATCGTTGGCTACTACGATCCCGCCAAGAAAGTGCTGTATGTCGTGCAGGATGCTCCGGATGACCTGCTCGGCGTCACTGTCACCCACGAGCTGATCCACGCGTTGCAGGATCAGTATGTCAATCTCGACTCGATTCAGAAGCTGCAGGGGAACAGCGATCGCCAGGCCGCGGCCCAGGCAGTGATGGAAGGCCAGGCCACCTATGAGCAGATGAAGATCATGGTGGGGGACGCGAACATCATGACGCGTCTCCCTGGTGGCTGGGATCAGCTGCGTCAGAGCATTCGCGACCAGCAGACGTCGATGCCGATCTTCGCGAACGCGCCGATGGCGATCCAGGAGTCCCTGTTGTTTCCGTATCTCAGCGGTGCCGAGTTCGTGCGCCGGTTCGAGCAGCACGAGCCGGGCAAGTCACCGCTCGCGGATTTGCCGACGTCCACGGAGCAGATCCTCAGCGAGCAGGCGTATTTCGGTTCGCCGCGCGATGAACCCACCACCGTTCTGCTGCCGCCGGGACCGGGCTCCGAGAGCGACGAGACGATGGGAGAGTTCGGCACGCGGCTCTTCCTCTACCAGCATTTGAAGGACAACACGACGGCGTCGGGCGCGGCGGCGGGTTGGGATGGCGACCGATATCGCGTGGTGCACACCGATCGCGGCAACGGCCTCGTCTGGATCACCGTGTGGGATGCCGCGACCGACGCCGCGCAGTTCGTCGACGCGCTGGGTCAGGCGATCGGCAAGCGGTACAACACCGCGGCGCCGACCGTGACCGCGGCCGGGATTCGCACGTACACGGGCAAGGGCCGCACGGTGGTCATCACGCCGAGCGAGGTGAAGGGCGCAAACGTCGTGACGTTCGTCGACGTCCCGGCCGGCGCGCGCACGTCCCTCGTCGATCCGGCCCGGGTCTCGATTGAGCGCTAGCGGCACGCTCGCGCGTGACGCGGCCGGGCCGTCGGCGGCGCCGTTGCATCCCGCGCCGGTGCCTGACGAGGCGGAGCGCCGCCGGCGCCTCGAGCGCATGAAGCGCCGCGCTACGGGACTCCTCGTGCTCGCGACGGTCGTCTTCGTCACCACACATCTCCTCGAATCGCGCTTCGCCTGGCTCGCGTTCGTCCGTGCTGCCGCCGAGGCGGCGATGGTGGGTGGCCTGGCGGATTGGTTCGCGGTGACCGCGTTGTTCCGGCATCCCATGGGCATTCCGATTCCGCACACGGCCATCGTACCGAACCGGAAGGATCGCGTCGGGCGAACACTGGGCGCCTTTGTCCAGCGCAACTTTCTGACGCGAGAAGTCATCG
The DNA here is from genome assembly GCA_035248725.1 of Gemmatimonadaceae bacterium. Taxonomy (GTDB): domain Bacteria; phylum Gemmatimonadota; class Gemmatimonadetes; order Gemmatimonadales; family Gemmatimonadaceae; genus DASPMP01. Next base: position 17,425 of record DATFHG010000025.1, read on the forward strand.
AGGGTCGGCTGCGCACGCTCCGCATCGGCGAGCGCATGGCCACGTGGATCGCCCAGCCGGAGAATGCGCGCACGATCGCCCGGCAGACGGCGGTCGCCCTGTCCGCGGGCGCGCAGGTGCTGAAGGACGACGACGTCCAGACGCTCATCGATCAGAGCGTGCAGCAACGGCTTCGCAAGACGCGCATCGCGCCGTTGGCCGGACGCCTCCTGTCCGTCGTGACCGAGAACAATCGTCATCAGGAGCTGCTGAACGAGGCCATCGTCCTCATCGCGCGCGCGGTGGAGGAGAACCACGACTTGATTCGCGAACGGGTCGAGCGCGAGTCGCCGTGGTGGGTCCCGACGGCGGTCGACCGCAAGATCTACGAGAAGATCGTGACGTCGATCGAGCGTACGCTCGTCGAGATCCGCGACGACGCCGAGCACCCGCTGCGGCTGCGCTTCGACGCCGCGCTGCGGCAGTTCATCGAACAGCTGCAGCACTCACCGGAGACCGCGGCGCGTGCGGAGGCGCTCAAGCTCGAGCTGCTCGACGCGGAAGCCGTGCGACGATTCTCGGGTTCGCTCTGGGTCGATGCGAAGGCAGCGCTGCTGCGATTCGCGGAGAATCCCGAGGCGACGTCGCGCGAAGGCGGTTCGATCGAGCGCGCGCTCACGGCGTTCGGGAGCGCGGTGCTCGCGGACCCGCGGCTGGTGGACAAGGTCGATGACTTCGTCACCGACGTCGCCGTATTTCTCGTCGCGCGGTACCAGGACGACGTCGCCGACCTCATCGCGCACACGGTGCAGAGCTGGGATCCTGTCGTCACGACGCAGCGCATCGAGCTCGCCATCGGCGCTGACCTGCAATACATCAGGATCAACGGCACGCTCGTGGGAGCGTTGGCGGGACTGTTGATCTATACGCTCGCGCGGTTCTTCTGAGGGATCGGGTCGTCAGGGCGAAACGGTCGCGCGATCGGCGGCTGTAGCTGGCGCGATCGCCGGCGATTCCGGGATCGGCAACACGTCGACGATCTCGGTTGCCGCCTTCGGCAGCAGCGCGAGGTGCAGCACCTCGTCCATGCGTTCGACGAACGTGAACACCATGTGGTCCCGCACTTCCTGCGGCACGTCGCGCAGGTCCTTCTCGTTGGCCTTCGGCATGATCACCTGACGGATGCCAGCGCGGTACGCCGCGAGCACCTTCTCCTTCACACCGCCGATCTCGAGCACCTTGCCGCGCAGTGTCACTTCGCCGGTCATGGACACGTCGCGACGCACGGGACGCCCGCTCAACACGCTCGCGATGGCGAGCGTGAGCGTGATACCCGCACTCGGCCCGTCCTTCGGGATCGCACCGGCGGGCAGGTGGATGTGGAGATCGATCTCCTTGAACTCCTTGTCCTGAATCCCGAGCTGTGCCGCGCGCGACCGCACGTACGAGTAGGCGGCGTCCACCGACTCGCGCATGACGTCGCCGAGCTGGCCCGTCACGGTCATCCGGCCGGTCCCAGGCATCCGCAACGCCTCGATCACCATCAGGTCGCCACCCGTGGACGTCCACGCCATCCCGGTGACCACGCCGACCTCCGGCTGCATCTCGGCTTCCTCCACGGCGTAGCGCGGGATGCCGAGGATCTCTTCCACCTTCTCATTGTCGACGATCCAGGCGCCTTCTTCGCCCTCGGCCTTCTTGCGCGCGCGCTTGCGCATGATCGCCGCGACGTTGCGCTCGAAGTTGCGCAGCCCGGCCTCGCGTGAATACCGGCTCGAGATGAAGCCGAGCGATTCGTCCGTGAACTGGATGTCCTTGTCCGTGATCCCGTGCTCCTCGAGCAGGCGGGGAAGCAGGTAGCGCCACGCGATCTCGACTTTTTCCTCGACGGTGTAGCCCGCGATCTTGATGATCTCCATGCGATCGCGCAGCGGCGCCGGGATGTCGAACAGATTGTTCGCGGTGCAGATGAACAGCACCGCCGAGAGATCGAAGGGCAGATTGAGATAGTGGTCGACGAACTCGTCGTTCTGCGACGGGTCGAGCACCTCGAGCATGGCGGCCGTGGGATCGCCCGAGGGGCCGCCACCCGACATCTTGTCGATCTCGTCGATCATGAGGACGGGATCCTTCACCTGCACGCGACGCAGCGCCTGAATGATCAAGCCGGGCATCGCGCCGACGTACGTGCGGCGATGTCCGCGGATTTCCGCTTCGTCGCGCACACCGCCGACCGAGATCCGATAGAACTCGCGGCCGATTGCCAGCCCGATCGCCTCACCGAGCGACGTCTTGCCGGTGCCCGGTGGTCCGACGAAACAGAGAATGGGTCCGTGCGGATCGCCACCGCGCAGCTTGCGCACCGCGAGGAACTCGATGATGCGCTCCTTGGCTTCGTCGAGGCCGTAATGCCGCGAATCGAGCGCCTCCTGCACCTTCTTGAGATCGATCTCCTCTTCGCCCGTGCGCTTGTTGTACGGCAGCGCGAGCACCCAATCCAGATACGTTCGCACCACCTGGTATTCGCTCGACGCCGGCGAGAGCATGCGCATGCGCTCGGTCTCACGCCGCGCTTCCTGCGCGACCTTCTCGGGAAGCTTGGCTTCGTCGATCTTCTTGAGGATCTCGATCGCTTCCTTCTCGCCCGGATCGGCCTCGCCCAATTCGGCCTGGATCGCGCGCAGCTGCTGGCGGAGATAGAACTCGCGCTGGTGCTGCTCGATCTTGATCTCGGTCTGGCGTTTCACGTCCTCCATCACGCGCGCACGGGCAACCTCGCGCTCGAGCCGTGACAGGATGAATCGCAGACGCTGACCGACGTCGAGTCGCTGCAGCACCTCGTCCTTGTCCGAGATGCGGAAGTTCATGTTCGTCGCCGCGAGATCGGCGAACCGGCCCGGATCGGAGACGTTCATCTTCAGGATCGCGGGCACTTCGTCCGGAATGCGATCCACCATCTCCGCGAGCGTCTCCGCCGCAGACGCGACGCGGGTGATCAGATCCGTCACCTCACCGGCGTCCGCGGGGATGTCCTTCGCCGGATGCACCACGGCCACGGGGTATGGCTCATTCTGCTCGATGCCATCGACGACGATGCGTCGCAGGCCCTGCAGCGTGATCTGCACGGTGTCGCCGGGCAGATTGATGCGCTCGTGCACGCGCGCAGCGACGCCCACGCGGCCGACGAAGCGCGATGTGTCGATCGGCTCGTCGTGATCTCCACTCGCCACTACCAGCGCGACTATCAACCCAGGCTCGTCGTGCGCCCGCAACAACGCGAGGTTTTCCGGCGCTCCCATCTGCACAGCGATCGTGCCGAGCGGGTAGACGATGGTCGACCGAAGTGCCATCAGCGGCAGGGTCGGCGGCAGCTCGGATTTGAGCAGATCCTCTTTGCGCTGGGCCTTGGCCATGTCCCTCAGTAATGGGTTGGCTAAGTATAAACGAGACTGTCAGATAGCCAATACCCGCGCGTTGAAACGAGACGGTACATCGGCTACCTTTGCGGGTCTATGTTCGAACAGCTGTCCGAGAAACTGGAAGGGGTATTTTCGCGCCTGCGCGGCCGGGGCATTCTGTCCGAGGCCGACATCAAGGAAGGGCTGCGCGAGGTGCGTCGCGTCCTGCTCGAGGCCGACGTCAACTTCCAGCTCACGCGGGAATTCCTCGAACGCGTCGAGAAAAAGGCCGTCGGGGTCGCGCAACTGCGCACCGTGTCGCCGGCGCAGCAGCTGATCAAGATCGTCTATGACGAGCTCACATCGATGCTCGGCGAGCAGCGGACCGGTCTCAAGCTCAGCTCGGTGCCGCCGACGGTCGTCATGCTGGTGGGACTGCAGGGCTCGGGCAAGACGACCACAGCGGCGAAGCTCGCGCTGAAGCTCCAGAAGGAACAGCGAACGGCGCGTCTCGTCGCGTGCGACGTCTATCGTCCCGCGGCCATCGATCAGCTCGAGACGCTCGGCACGCAGCTCGGCGTGCCCGTCTACGCGGAGCGTGACACGCCGGACGTCACCCGCATCGCCAGGCACGGGCTCGACCAGGCGCGGCGCAACCGCGACCGCGTGGTCATCGTGGATACGGCGGGTCGTCTCCAGATCGATGACGACATGATGGCCGAGCTGGAGCGGCTGAAGGATGCGGTGCGCCCCGATGAGATCCTGCTCGTGGCAGACGGGATGACCGGGCAGGAGGCGGTGCGCATTGCGCAGGGCTTCGACGAACGGTTGCACCTCACGGGCGTCATTCTCACGAAGCTGGATGGCGATGCGAGAGGCGGAGCGGCGCTGTCGATCTACGGCGTAACAAAGAAGCCCATCAAGTACATCGGTGTCGGCGAGAAGGCCGACGCGCTGGAGGATTTCTATCCGGAGCGCATGGCAAGCCGGATTCTCCAACAGGGCGACATCGTATCGCTGGTCGAGAAGGCGCAGGAGGCGTTCGATGCCGACGAGACCAAGAAGCTGGAGAAGAAGGTCCGCAAGGAAGGCATGGACCTTCAGGATTTTCTCACGGCGATGAAACAGATCGAGCGGCTTGGCCCGCTCGAGGGCGTGCTCAAGATGCTGCCGGGCGTGAACACCAAGGTGCTCAAGCAGGTGAAGAACACCGACCCGCGGCGCATGAAGCATCTCGAGGCGATCGTGCTGTCGATGACGCCGGAGGAGCGCAGGACTCCTGGCATCATGAACGGCTCACGCCGGGCGCGGATCGCGAAGGGAAGCGGTCGACCGATCAGCGAGGTCAATCGCCTGCTCGATCAGTTCCGCGAGATGCAGAAGATGATGAAGAAGGTGTCCGCCAGCGGAGGGAAGGTCCGCCCTGGTATGTTTGGCATGATGTAAACCGGGTGCACTCGAGATCCTCTCGAGCTGCGAGGAGCCCGGAGCAGGTACACTCTCACGAGGAGCAAGTCATGGTTCGCATTCGTCTCCGCCGCACTGGCCGGAAGAGAACTCCCACGTATCGCATCGTCGTCGCCGATTCGCAGAGTCCGCGCGATGGCCGCTTCATCGAGATCATCGGTCAGTACAATCCTCGTCAGGGTGAGACCGCGCTGAATCTCGACGCCGCGCGCGCCAACTACTGGCTCGACAACGGCGCTCAGCCGTCGGATACGGTCCGCTCGCTGCTGCGCAAGGCGGGCGTGCTCAAGGCACGGCACGAGCAGCGGCTTGGCCGCAAGTTGCAGGCGGGCGCCGTCCCGGTCGGCGAGGGTGACAAGGAGGCTTGAGCTCCGCTGACGCCGCGTTCGTCCTCGTCGGGCGCATTCGTCGCGCGCACGGCATCAAGGGCGAAGTCGTCGTGGAAGCACTGACCGACACGCCGGACGCGATCTTCGCGTCCGGCCGTCGTGTTTTTGCAGGCACGCGCGACGGTGACCTCACGCGCGATCCCCTCGAGCTCACGGTCATACGCTCGTCGCCATTCAAGGGCGGTTGGATCATCGCCTTCGACGGCATCCACGACCGGACGAGCGCGGACAGTTGGCGCGACCGCACGCTGTTGCTTCCTGAAAGCGAGGTAGCGCCGCCCGCGGAGAACGAGATGTTCATCCATGACCTGCTCGGCATGCGCGTCGTGCATGCCAATGGGGACGACATCGGCGAAGTGAGCGAGGTGTTCGAGCTGCCGCAGGGACTAGTCATGGAAGTGCGCCGAGCCGCAGGACACACCGTTCTGCTTCCGTATGACGAGCACACCGTCGTCGAGGTAGACACGGATGCGCGCACCATCAGCGTCGACCCGCTCGAGGGAATGCTCGACTGATGTTGCGGGTGAACGTCGTCACGATCTTCCCGCAATTCTTCGCGGAAACGCTGCGCATCAGCATCCTGGGACGCGCGCGCGAGGCCGGAGCCGTGGAATATCGCGTGATCGATCTCCGTGATTACACGCACGACAAGCACCGCACGGTGGACGACGCGCCTTACGGCGGGGGCGCCGGGATGGTCATGAAACCGGGTCCCTTCTTCGAGGCCGTGGAAGCGCTCGATGCGAAGCCTCCCGTCGTTCTGCTGTCCGCGCGCGGGCGGCAGTTCGGACAGGAAGACGCGACGCGGTTTGCCGCGGGCGACGAGCTCACACTGCTCTGTGGTCACTACAAAGACGTGGACCAGCGCGTCGCCGATCATCTCGCAACGGAAGAAATCTCCATCGGCGACTTCGTCCTCACGGGCGGCGAACCCGCGGCGCTCGTGATTCTCGATGCGACGGTGCGCCTGCTGCCCGGCGCCATGAGCGACCTCGACAGCGCGCGAACGGATTCATTCTTCGACGCGGCCGGGATCAGCGCACCGAGCTACACCAGACCTCCGGATTTCCGCGGTTTACGCGTTCCGGACGTTCTTTTGTCTGGGGATCACAAGCGCATCGAGGACTGGAAGCGGATGGAGGCCGAGCGCCGTACGCGCGGCCGCAAGCCGTTGTAGCACAACGGGCTAGCGTGAGTCCCACTCCGCCGTTAGGTTTGCTTTGCTCTACCATAAATACGCCATCCCTCGGGCCTCAGCCCGGAGCAGACCTATGCACCCGTTCATCGAGACTCAGAAAACCTGGCTGCGCAATGATGTGCCGGCCTTTCGTTCCGGCGACACGCTGCGCGTGAACGTGCGCGTAAAAGAAGGTGACAAGGAGCGCATCCAGGCATTCGAAGGCGTGTGCATCGCGCGTCGCGGGAGTGGCGTCAGTGAGAGCTTCACAGTGCGGAAGATCTCGAATGGCGTGGGCGTCGAGCGGATCTTCCCGCTCCATAGCCCGATGATCGCCGACATCGCCGTGGTCCGCCGTGGCCGAGTACGTCGCGCCAAGCTGTACTATCTGCGGCAGCTCACGGGCAAGGCGACTCGCATCAAGGAGAAAAAAGTGCGCGTCGCGGTGCCCACGACGGGAACCGCGGAAGAATAGGGCGGTCGGGCCGCCGGCTGCATGCGCTGGAGCACGATCGAGCGTGACCTACGTACTCAGCATGGTCCGCTGATCGCAGGGATGGATGAAGTAGGACGGGGTCCGCTTGCGGGCCCCGTTGTCGCTTGTGCCGTGGTCATGCCGCCGGATCGGCGCGCGATGCCTGGCGTCAACGACTCCAAGCAGCTCAGCGCCAAGAAACGCGAGCTCCTGGCGACGAAGATTCTGGCGAATGCGCTCGGCATCGGCATCGGCGCCGCGTCGGTGCGGGAGATCGACCGGATCAACATCTACCAGGCCAGCGTCCTCGCCATGCGTCGCGCGCTGCGCCGTCTCCCCGTCGTTCCAAACCACGTCCTGGTCGATGGGCGCGCGATTCGCACGCTCCAGGTGGGCCATACCGCGGTCGTGCACGGTGACGCGCGCTGCTACTCCATCGCCTGCGCGTCCATCATCGCCAAGATCACCCGCGACAAGGTCATGCACGCGCTGGCGAGCCGCTATCCCGGATACGTGTGGGAAGACAACGTCGGGTATGCGACGGCGGCGCACATACGCGGAATCGCGGAGCGCGGTATCACGCCGCATCATCGTCGCTCGTTTCTTCCCGTGAGCCAGCTGACGCTCGATTTCACCGAGGCAGCCGAACCCCCCGTCGACGCGGCGAGCCTTGCCGTGCTGATTCAGCAGGCCGTCGCCGATGTGCCCAGCGACGGCAACACTGCGAGTCTCGATGCGTAGTATTCGGTAATGACCTGCATGTTGTCCCTGACTGTCCGACGCTGGGCAGTCGCGCTGCCGATGTTCCTGGTCGCGCCCGCGGTGCTGTCGGCCCAGCGGTCCCAGCCCGAATTCACGCGCCAGTTCATCCTGGTTTCGAACTTCGGCGTCCTGACGCCGGCCGGCGCGCTGAGTCTGACCAAAGCGGACATGCGCCTTGGCCGGAAAGTGGCCGATGCGGTGCGCGATCGGCTCGCCGATCTGGTCAACAAGAAGGAAGCGCGCGTCATCAGCGGCTACGACATCCGCGAGTCGCTGGCCAAGTCGGGCATCTGGCCGGATACGGTTCTGTCACTCACGGATCTGCATCGTCAGGGCCAGATGCTCCGCGCCGACGAGATGGTGCTCGGCAACGTACTGCGGCTGCCGGACGGCGTTCGCGTAGAGGCCATGCTCGTGCTCTGGCGTGACACGCGCGTACGTCAGCCGGTGCCGAGTGTGACGTCGGCGGATCCCGAGGTCGCCGCGGCCGACGTCGCGCGCAAGATCGCCACGTCGCGGTTGCAGCTCGCCTATTTGCGCCGCTGCGAGAACGCGCTGCGCGAGGGACGCGCGGCGGAAGCCATGCAGGAAGCACGAGCGGGCATCGCCGCGTCCAACGGAGGCATTCTCGCTCGCACGTGTCTGTTGACCGCGATGCGCGGTACCGGTGCGACACCGACGGAGGTCCTGTCCGAAGCGCGTGCAGTGCTCGCCGTGGATTCGATGGCGCCGCACGCGGTCGAGGCGGCCGCGACCGCGCTGGACTCCCTGGGTCAGCGCGATGAAGCAGCCGACATGTGGCTGCGCCTTGCCGCGACGGATTCCATGAACCTCGAGTTCGTGGAGCGTGTCGTGTGGTCGATGCTGGAGGCGGGACACGCCAAACAGGCCGAGCCACTCATCGTGCGCGTCTCCGATCGTAATCCGGACAACCTTCGTCTCCTGCGCCAGAAATGGCGTGTCACGAGCGACGTGCAGGACTGGCCGGTGGCGGTTGCCGTTGGTGATCGGCTGCTGCAGGTGGACTCGGAGGCGATGCGGAATCCGCAGTTCTACGTTCGTCTCGCCGCCGCGTACAAGTCCACCGACAAGGTATACAAGGCAATCGAGACCATCGCGCGCGGCGTGGCGACGTTCCCGCAGGATCCACGGCTGTACGCACTCTATGCGCAGTACGTGAAGGAAGAATCCCAGACGGTCATCGATCGCGGCCTCGCGCAGTTCCCGAACAGCGCTGAGATACTCGCGCTGGAGGCCCGCGAGCTCCGCTCGCAGGGCAAGGTCGCCGAATCGCTCGAGGCGTCGAAGAAAGCCATGGCGCTCGATTCCACCATCGGCGGTCACCTCGTGGTCGCGCAGTCGCAAATCGACCTCGGCCAGCTGGACAGCGCGCTGGTGACGCTGCACCAGGCGATGGCGGCGGGGCTCGACCGCGCGGCGATCGCGCAGTTCGCGCTGGCGAAAGGCAACCAGCTGTATCGCGCGGCAGGCGGCACCAAGGCTCGCTCGGACTACCAGATCGCGATGCGATTCCTCGCGTTCGCCGACAGCCTCAAATCGTCGCCGCAGACCAAGTTCCTGCTGGGAGCCGCCGCGATGAGCGTGGCACAGACCGCGCTGACGGACGCGCCAAAAGCGGGGGATCGCGAAGAAAGCTGCACCATGTCGCAACTGGGCGCCGAGTCCATTCCGCTCGCTCGCGCCAGCCTCGAGGCCGGCCACGACGTGTCGCCGGACGCCGCCAAGCAGTTCCTGGACTACCTCGATCAGATGCGGCCGTACGCGGAACGTCAGGTGGCGGTGTTCTGCGGCACAGCGAACGTTCCGCGCAAGGGGCGAACGTAGTCCGGACGCCGTAACCATTGGCGCGTCGAGCTCGTCCTTCCGCTGGAAGCGTCTGCTCTCGCATATCGTTGTGCCGCGCGGACGTATGCCGGGTATGATGCAGATGATGTCGCGGTTCGCCTCCCTCCTCGGACGCGTGCGCAGTCGCGCCGCGCGTCGTGCAGCGCTCACGTTGTGCGTGGCGTGCGTGCTCTCGCTCGGGCTGTCGCTCGGTGCGACGTGGCATTGGCGCACAGGAGCGACCGCGCGACTGAATTCCGCCGCCGCGCGCCTCGATTCGCTCACTGATCGCGGTACCCCTGATGAACGCGATCGCTCTGCGGTCGCGTGGGGGTATGCCGAACGGTTGCGCCTTGGCCTCGAAAGTCCCTTCCGGTTGATCGAGGCGGCAGGCCGGGATCCGCGGCTCCTGGCTGACGAGCGCCGCACGGTCGCCTGGGCGCTGCTCGCGCACGTTCTTCGCGGCGAGACGTACGACATCGATCCCGCCGCGCTCGATGGACTCGGCCCGATGATCGACAATCGCAGCGCTTCGGGTGAAGAGCACCTCGCGCTCATCGAACGCGCGATTGCCTCGACCCGGAATCCGCGGGCCGCTGAGCTGGCGGTGCGATTCGCGTACACGCTCGCCGCATCGGAACGTCTGGTGGACGGATCGGCGCCGGTCATCGTCGCCGAAGCGGCGGCGCTGCTCGCGGATCGCGAGGTGGCGCGCCGCGAAGCAGTCCAGGTCGTCCGCGCGGCCCGCGCGGACGATCCGCTTAAGCAGGTCCGCGCACGACGCGCCCATCGAGCGTTCTACGTCGAGCGGCCCGCGCTCCTTCCTCCTACGGATGACATCGAGGAAGCGGCCGTCGCGCTCACGCCAGCGCTCCTCGACGCCATCCGATCGATGCCCGCCGTCTCGGTGGTCCAGGATTCAGCCACCTCCGATTCAGTCGACGTGGGCCACGCGCGGCGATTGTATGCTGTCGCTGCTCGCGTGCCGCCGAGCGCACCCCTGGCCGTCACCGTGCAGCGGTATCTGTCGATGCTGCGCGCACAGGCGCACGATGCCGACGTGGATGCCATCGCGCGCGCGTACAATCCGGAGATGCTCGCGGCGGCGGTTCAGCCGCGCGTCGACTCACGTGTCGAACGACGCGCCGTGGCTCGCGTGGTGCTCGCGTCGGCCGTGGCGATGCGGTCCACCGGTCAGCAATCCGTCTGGTTTCCGGGTGACTCGGTGCCGGACGCTGTCGACCTGGCAGCTCAGCTGGGTGTCGCGGACATCACCTTCGATCGGGCGATCCCGAAGGCGTGGCAACCGTTCTTCCTGCAGGAATTCGCTACCAGTGTACGGGATCTTCGCCGCGTACTGCCCGCGATGAAGCTGGACGGACTGCATGTGCGTTTTCGCACGACATCGCCGGCGGACTCGGCCCTCGCGATGCATGATCCGCGCACGCGCACGCTGCATCTGCCGATCTACTCGGCCGGCGGCACGCTGTCGCACGAGCTGGCGCACGATCTCGATCGCCAAAGTGCGGTGCAGGACGGCCTCGCGGGGTATCGGTCGGATATCGTGGCGCGATCGGACATGAAGTCCGCCCGGGGACGCGAGGCCGCCAGCAACAAACTCGCGGCATCGCTGCGCGCGCTCACCGAGGAACTCTCGGAGACGCCTCGAACGGTGTCCGCGACCGCCGAGCGTCCTGCGGAAATCTTCGCGACGCGCGTGGACTGGTTCGTGGCGAACGCGCTCGCGCAGCAGGGGATCTCCGACGGATTTCTCAGTGCCGTGCAGGACGAGCTGCTCACGGGTCACGTGGTGCACCCCGAGCGGCTGCGCGGGGCGTCGCGCTCGCGCTCACTCGTGACGGCGTTGGAGGGCATGACGAGCGTCGCGCCGTTCGCGCTCGTGGCGCAGGAGCCGAGCATCCAGACGTTGTTGCGTTGGACGCTGAACACGCCCGTGGATCGTCGCGCGGTCGCCGACATCGCACGCGGTGAGGCCAGCGCGTGGCAACCATCGGCGTTCATGGGTGTGCGTTCGTGCTCGGACGGTAACGCACGCGTGGAGCTGCTGCGTCTCGCAGCGGAGTCGCGTGCACGCGGCTGGCTGCGTCTGCGCGCGCGGTGGACGTCGGAGTCGCAGCGCCCCGCATGGGCGCGGGCGATGCTCGGGACGCCGCCGTGGTCGGACACGCTGGCCGAGGCGCGGGTCGCCAGACTGCGGGACCTGATCCTGCTCGACCTCGCACCCGACGGGGACCTGCCGTCGGGCCTCAGCGCGTACGCTGCTCCGTTGGTTCGCCGGGCCTTGTGCGACTGATGGTGGCGCGCGTTCAGTAGATCAGCGACAGGCCCCAGGGCCGGCGGCCCACCTTGTAGGTCTTCACCGTGCGCCCGGCTGTGAGATCGACGACGGAGATGTCGTCGGACATGCCGTTGGCCGTGTACAGCCATCGGCCGTCGCGCGAGATCGCGAGATTCCACGGACGGCGCCCGACGGGAATGCGCCCGACTTCCTTCAGCGTGCGGAGGTCGACGATCGATATCCGGTCTGTGCGGCCGTTGGCGACGTAGAGGCGACGGCCGTCCGGCGCCACGACCAAACCAACCGGCTTACCCTGCGCGCCGTCGATCGGAATGCTCGTGATCAGCTCGTGGCTGCGTCCGTCGATCACGCACACCGTTCCGCTGATCTCGTTGGAGACGTATGCGCGCGCGCCATCGGGCGCCCATGCCGCCGCCCTCGGCCTCGAGTCCACCAGGAAGTTCGCGACGACGCGTCTTCGCTTCGCGTCGATCACCGATATCGAATTGCTCGTCTCCGCCGTGACGTAAATCCATTGTCCGTTGGGGCTGATCGCCACGCCCTCCGGCTCGATGCCGACGATCAGCGTAGCGATGGTTCGACCGGTACGCAGATTCAAAGCAACGGCCGTGCCCGCATCTTCGTTGGATGCGTACAGCGTTCTGCCGTCGGGCGAGACGGCGAACTGTTCGGGATCACTGCCACCCGGGAATCGCGCGACCACGCTGCGGCTCGCCACGTCGATCGCCGCGATGAGGTCGCCCGGTGATGCGACGTTGGGCTTGTCGTCGCTGAGAGCGACGTACACCGTCTTGCCGTCGGGCGCGGTCTGGATGCCGCGCGCGCGCTGGCCGACAGGAATCGTGGCGACGGTCGCTCCGGTCTTCGCGTCGACCAACGTGATGGTGCGCGACAGCTCGTTCGATACCGCGATGAAACGCGGCGTCTGCGCGCCGGCGTGGACAGCGAGCGACGCTAGCAGCACGGCGAGCTTCATCATGGATCGATCTCGCGAATCACGCGCGCGTCCGCCGCGCCCCGCACCACGTACAACGGTTGAACCAGCCGTCGTTGCGCGTCGAAATGCAGCGGGACGCCCTTGTGCCCGTCGAACTGTGCCGATGGACTGCGGAGATAGTCCAGCAGTTTCGTGCGATCGCTGGATCGGGCACGCAGTGCGGACTCGGCAAGCACCTTCATGCCAAACCACGCGAGCCACGCATCGCCGGTCATGGCTCGCCCGATCGCGGCCCGATAGCGATCGTTGAGTTGTTCGGCGCCAAAGCGCTCCAGCGACGCGTGCCAGAGCACGACGCGCGCGCCGGCGTCTGTGGCCGCCGGAGGCGAACACGAGTTCAGTTGGAACACGTTCGCACTCCCGTCGCTCGCACAGCTGAGTGCGAGAACGGGCACGTGCACGTCGTACGTCGCTATGTGCACCGGCGTACCGACGACGAGCGCGTCATAGTCGTTCCGTGAGGTCGACGCGCTGTCGCTCAGGTCGATCCGGCGAACGCGCCAGCCGAACAACTGGGCGCTGCGATCGGCTTCCGCTGCGCCGAAGGCAAGTCCGTCGGCGATGTCGGGTTGGGTGGCGTCGACGCGCGTGGCCACGCGCAACTCGGCGCCCGGCGGCGCCCATCGCGTGGCGAGCGCTGTGGCGGCAAGCGACGCCAACGACTGCGAGACGAAGCGTCGTCGTGTGATGATCATCGGCCGATATGACCACCGCCAACCGCAAGCGGCGCACCTGTTAAGTGCCGTTTATGGCATTTCCATTGCATCGATCCTCCGCAGACGGACCGCAGAGCGTAGCGGGCAAAAACGGCCGCCTTCATATCGGAGATCTGCATTGTCCTTTCCGCGGATGTCTACGACAGCGGTTGCATGGCCGCTGCTCGTCTTCGCCACGTGGTGGTGTACCGCATGCGCGCGCGATGCCGACGGCGCGCCCCCGCAGTCCGCACGTGATCCCATCGCCACGCCAAGCGCGGCGGTCGCGCTTCCGAATTCCATTCCGAACGACGCGCCCGACGACGGACAGTGGCTGCGGCCCGCGAAGGATTTCGCGAGCACGCGCTACAGTAAACTCGATCAGATCAACACCGGCAACGTCGCTCGACTCGGCGTTGCGTGGACGTTCTCGACCGCCGTGAATCGCGGCCACGAAGCGGCCCCGCTCGTCGTGAACAACACGATGTACGTGATCACGCCATACCCGAACGTGCTCTACGCGCTCGATCTCGCCACCGGATCCAAGAAGTGGGAGTATCGGCCGAAGCCCAAGGCCGCATCACAGGGCGTGGCGTGCTGCGATGTGGTGAATCGCGGTGCCGCGTACGCAGACGGCAAGATCGTGTTCAACACGCTGGACGGGAACACCGTGGCGGTGGACGCCAATACCGGCCGCGAGGTGTGGCGCACGCAGCTGGCCGACATCAACAAGGGCGAGACGATCACGATGGCGCCGCTGATCGCCAAGAACAAAGTGCTGGTGGGGAACAGCGGCGGCGAGATGGGCATCCGCGGCTGGCTGACCGCGCTGGATGTGGGCACCGGAAAAGTCGCATGGCGAGCGTATCACACGGGACCGGACGCCGACGTGTTGATCGGTCCGCGATTCAAGCCGTACTACGCGTCGGAGCAGGGCACCGATCTCGGGGTGAAAAGCTGGCCGGGCGACGCCTGGAAAATCGGCGGCGCGGGCATGTGGGGCTGGATCTCCTTCGACCCCGCGACGAACCTCATTTTTTACGGCACGGCCAACCCGGGTCCGTGGAACCCCGACCAGCGGCCCGGTGACAACAAGTGGTCGACCACGATTTTCGCGCGCGACGTCGATACCGGCGAAGCGGTGTGGGCCTACCAGCTGTCGCCGCATGACCTCCATGACTACGACGGCATCAACGAGCAGATCCTGCTCGACCTGCCGATCAACGGCCAGACCCGGAAGGTACTCGTTCGCCCCGAGCGCAACGGCTACATCTACATCATCGATCGCACGAACGGGCAGGTGCTGTCCGCCGATCCGTACGGGTACATCACCTCGACTCGCGGCGTCGATCTCAAGACGGGACGCCTCATCTATGAGCCATCGAAGTACACGAAGCAGGGCGAGGTCGTTCGCGAGATCTGTCCGGCGTCCCCCGGCATGAAGGATTGGCAGCCGAGCGCGTTCTCCCCGCGCACCGGACTGCTGTACGTGCCGCACCAGACGTTGTGCGAGGACGCCGAGAGCGTGGAGGCCAACTACATCATGGGCACGCCGTACGTCGGCATGAACGTGAAGATGTACGCGGCGCCGGTGCCCGGCGGGACGCGCGGCGAATTCCTCGCGTGGGACCTGCTCAAGCGCAAACCGGCGTGGAGCATCCGCGAGGATCTGCCCGTCTGGAGCGGCACGCTCGTCACGGCGGGTGACGTGGCCTTCTACGGCACGATGGACGGATGGTTCAAGGCCGTCGACGCGCGTGACGGGAAAGTGCTGTGGCAGTTCCGCACGGGCTCCGGGATCATTGCGCAGCCGGTCACCTACCGTGGTCCGAACAACAAGCAGTACGTCGCCGTGCTGTCCGGCGTCGGCGGTTGGTCGGGTGCGATCGTGGCCGGCGATCTGGATCCGCGCGACTCGTCGGCGGCACTCGGATTCGTGAACGCCATGCGCGACCTGCCGTCAAAAACACAAAAGGGCGGAATGCTCTATGTCTTCGCGCTTCCATAGACTCGCGGCGCTCGCCGCGGTCGTGGCGGTCGCAGGAGCATCCGCGGCGTGGCGCGCGCATCAACGGCCGGACGCGGCGACTCCGCGCGTGCTGCGCGTGTGCGCGGATCCGAACAACCTGCCGTTCTCCAACGCCCGCGGCGAAGGCTTCGAGAACCGCATCGCGCAGATGGTCGCGAAGGACTTCGACGCGCGCCTGGAGTACACATGGTGGTCGCAGCGGCGCGGGTTCATCCGCAACACGCTCAACGCGGGCACGTGCGACGTGATCATCGGCGTCCCCACGTCGCTCGACATGGTGCTGCGCACGCAACCGTACTACCGCTCGAGCTACGTGTTCGTGACGCGCCCGGACTTCGGCACGCCACCGCGCACCTTCGACGATCCGCGCTTCGCGCGCGTCCGCGTCGGCGTGCAGATGATCGGCGACGACGGTGCCAACTCGCCCCCCGCGATGGCGTTCGCCCGGCGCGGCATCGTGCGCAATGTGCGCGGCTTCATGATCTACGGAAACAACGCCGACAGCCTGCCGCAGGCTCCGATCATGGACGCGGTCGCGAACGACAGTATCGATGTGGCCGTGGTGTGGGGACCGCTGGCCGGATACTACGCGGGGCGCACGCACGCGAAGTTGCAGCTGACGCCCGTGTCGCCGCAGATCGAGCTGCCCTTTCTGCCGTTCGTATTCGACATCGCCATGGGTGTGCGGCGCCGTGATACGACGCTCCGGAACCGGCTGAACGCAGCGCTCGAGCGGCACACCGCCGACGTGGAACGACTGCTGGATTCGTACGGGATTCCCCGCGTCACTGCCACCCGGAGGAGCTCGTGATGCGGATCCACCGTTCGCTCATCGCGCTGACGATGCTCGCCGCGGTCGCGTGTCGTCGTGAGGAGCGGCGCTTTCGCGAGCTGCCACCGTCCGCATCCGCCGTGAACGCCGTGCCGGTGACCGACTTTCAACCCGGCGGCACGGCGATTCAGGAAAGTACCTGGACGAAGTACGACAACAACGCGTATGCGCTGTCGCAGGGGAAAAAACTCTTCGAGACCATGAACTGCGCGGGCTGCCACTCGCATGGCGGCGGCGGGATGGGCCCCGCGCTCATGGACGACCAGTGGATCTACGGCAGCGACCCCGCGCAGATCTTCAAGACCATCGTGGAAGGTCGGCCCAACGGCATGCCCGCCTGGAAGGGGAAGCTGGGCACATCGCAGGTGTGGCAGATCGTCGCGTACATCCGCTCGATGAGCGGGCTGGGATCGCGGCCGGCCGGCTCGTCGCGTGACGACCATATGAAAGTGTCGCCCAATCTGCAGATGCGGAAAGCCGAGAAGCCGAAGAACTCCTTCGTGCCGCCCGGCGCCGTGATGCCATGATCCTGCAAGAGGCGGCGACGCATTCGGCGCTCAACCCTATCGGCCCGAACGCCGAGCGCGTGTACCGGCTGTATCAGTTCTTTCTCGTGACGTCCATCATCGTGTGGATCGCCGTCATCGTGGGGCTCTTCTGGGCGGCGAAGCGGCATCGCGATCCTGTCGAGGCGGACACGCCGGATCGTGAATCGCGCGCGCATCGATGGATATTCGGCCTCACGGCGGTGACCGTCGCCGTGCTGGCGGTGTCGCTGGTCTATGACCTGGCGCTCGGCCACTCACTCACGCGTCGCGACTCGAACGTCATGCTCTCCGTGCGCGTGATCGGGCATCAGTGGTGGTGGGAGGTGGAATACGAAGACCCCATCCCGCAGAACCGCGTCCACACGGCCAACGAGCTGCACGTCCCGGTCGGCATCCCCGTGGCGCTCAAGCTCGAGTCACAGGACGTGATCCACAGCTTCTGGGCGCCGAGCATTTCGGGCAAGAAGGATCTCATTCCCGGTCACCACAACGAGCTGTATTTCCGCGCCGACACGGCAGGGTTGTACCGCGTGCAGTGCGCGGAATTCTGCGGGCTCCAGCATGCGAAGATGGCGATGTACGTGACCGCGGAACCGAAGGACAAGTTCGCCGCCTGGCTCGCGGCGCAGCGGCAACCCGCACCGGTGCCCGTGGACACCCTGGCAAATCGCGGCCGTCTCGTGTTCGAGACCGCCAACTGCTCGACGTGTCATACGATCACCGGAACAACCGCGCGCGGCACCGTAGGTCCCGATCTCACGCATATCGCAACGCGGACCTCGCTCGCCGCGGGAACGCTCAGCAACACGCGGGGCAATCTCGCGGGCTGGATCGTGGACCCGCAGCGTATCAAACCCGGGGTGATCATGCCCTCGAATGGCCTCGAACCCGCGGACCTGCAGGCGCTGCTCGCGTATCTCGGTTCACTCAAATGAGCGTCACCGTTCTTCCTGTTCCCGAACAGGACCTGCCGCCCGCTGTCGATCCCGAGGATCACCGGCGTCTCTGGCGAACGTGGGAGCCGTACAAGGGCTTTTACGGCTGGATCACGTCCGTCAATCACAAGACCGTCGGCAAGCGTTACATCGCGACGTGCCTGGTGTGGTTTCTGTTCGGCGGCCTGGAAGCCGGCGTCATGCGCGCACAGTTGGCGCGTCCCGAGAGTCATCTCGTCGGACCTGACAAGTACAACCAGCTGTTCTCGATGCACGGCTCGACGATGATGTTCCTGTTCGCGGTGCCCATCATGATCGCGATGGGGCTGTATCTCGTGCCGCTGATGGTCGGGGCGCGCAACATTGCGTATCCCCGTCTGAATGCGCTCGGGTATTGGATCTTCCTGTTCGGCGGCTCGATGTTCTACATCGCGTTTCTCATGAACACCGGTGCCGACGCGGGCTGGTTCGCGTACGTGCCGCTGTCGGGCCCGGAGTATTCGGCCGGGAAGCGCGTCGACTTCTGGGCGCAGCTCATCACGTTCACCGAGATCGCGGCGCTCATCGCGGCGGTCGAGATCATCGGCACGGTGCTCAAGACGCGCGCGCCGGGCATGTCGCTCAACCGGCTGCCCCTCTTCGTGTGGGCGCAGCTCGTGACCGCGTTCATGGTGATCTTCGCCATGCCGTCCGTGGCGACCGGCAGCTTGTTCCTCGCGATGGACCGTCTGGTCGCCACGCACTTCTACAATCCCTCGAACGGCGGCGATGCGCTGCTGTGGCAGCACCTCTTCTGGTTCTTCGGCCATCCGGAGGTCTACATCATCTTCATTCCGGCGCTCGGCTTCGTGTCGCAGATCGTCACGACGTTCTCGCGCCGGCCGATCGTCGGCTATCCCGTGATGGTGCTGGCGCTGATCACGACGGGGTTCATCGGCTTCGGCCTGTGGGTGCACCACATGTTCGCGACGACGGTGCCGCAGATGGGTGCCGGCTTCTTCACCGCGGCGAGCACCTTCATCGCGGTGCCGACCGGCGTGCAGATCTTCTGCTGGATCGCGACCATCTGGCTGGGTCGGCCTGTGTGGCGTACGCCGTTGCTGTTCGTCGGCGGTTTCCTCGCAGTCTTCGTGATCGGCGGCGTGACCGGCGTCATGCTGGCGTCCGTGCCCTTCGATCTCCAGGCGCACGACACCTACTTCGTCGTCGCTCACCTGCATTACGTGCTACTCGGCGGCGGGCTGTTTCCGCTCTTCGGCGCTTTCTACTACTGGTTCCCGAAATTCAGCGGGCGCCTGATGAGCGAGCGTCTTGGCAAATGGAATTTCTGGCTGCTGTTCATCGGCGTGAACGTCACGTTCTTCCCGATGCATCAGCTGGGGCTCGACGGTATGACGCGGCGGGTCTACACCTACCTCGAGAGCAGCGGCTGGGGCGCGCTGAATCTCACGGCATCGATCGGCGCCCTGATCATCGTCATCAGCATGGCGGTGTTCGTGGTGAACCTCTGGATCAGCTGGCGCCATGGCCCCCTGGCCGGCGCCAATCCATGGAATGCCGACACGCTCGAGTGGCTCACGTCCTCGCCACCGCCGCCGTACAACTTCGCCGACACACCCGTCGTCATCTCGCGCAGCGGCTTGTGGGCGTACGGCGATGAAGTGCCGGTCGTCACCGGTCTGCCGACACATATCCCGTTCGAGCTGGTGACGACCGTGATGGATGCCGAGCCGGTGCTCCAGCACGAACATCCCGGTCCGACCATCGCGCCGTTCGTGATGGCGGTCGAGGTGTCCCTGATGCTCGTCGCCGGTGTGTTTACTCCGTGGGCGTATCCCATCGGCTTCGCACTCCTGGCGATCCCGTGGTTCATGTGGGCGTGGCCGCGTTCTGGCACGAAGGAGCATGCGGAAAACGTGGACGCGGAGTATTCGCTGGGAGCCCCCGCATGAGGCGCGTTCGTTCGGCCGGGGATGTCGCGTCGCTTCCGAAGCACGCATTTGGCGCTGCTGCGGTGACCTGGTGGGCGATGTGGGGACTGATGCTCATCGAGGGCATCACGATGGTCCTCGTGTCGGCGTCGTACATCTATATCCGGCAGAACTTCCATGAGTGGCCGCCCGCCCATACGCCGCTGCCGTCGCTCGGTTGGCCGATCGTGAATCTCGCGAACATGTGGCTGAGCGTCGTCCCCGCGGTGTGGGCCTTTCGAGCTGCGCGACGGCATGACACGGCGGCGATTCGCACCGCGCTGTGGATTCAGTCGGCCATGGGCGTGCTGGCGATGGTCCTGCGCTACGTGGAGCTGCAATCGCTCAATGTCCGATGGGACACCAACGCCTATGGGTCCGTGGCGTGGGCGGTGCTCGTCACGCACGGTGTCGTCATGGTCACCGATGTGATGGACAGCATCGGGCTCGCGCTCCTGTTCACCATCGAGGAGCCCGAAGAAAAGCATTTCGTGGATACGTGCGAGAACTCGCAGTTCTGGTATTTCATCGTCGCCAGCTGGACGCTGCTGTTCGTGCTCGCGTACCTGTATCCGCGGTGGACGTCGTGACGTCGGTG
The DNA here is from genome assembly GCA_035248725.1 of Gemmatimonadaceae bacterium. Taxonomy (GTDB): domain Bacteria; phylum Gemmatimonadota; class Gemmatimonadetes; order Gemmatimonadales; family Gemmatimonadaceae; genus DASPMP01. The sequence goes on from DATFHG010000025.1 coordinate 37,841, forward strand.
GAGAAGCGCGAGAAGCTCGTGCTGCCGAAGCACTGGGGCAGCGGACGCCGGCAGTTCACACTGGTGCTGGCGCCGCCTGCCATCGTCTATTTCCAGCAACAGGTGTCGTACGGCCTCGTGTCGTGGTCGTGTTCGCACTCGCGCGTCCTCGTGCACCTGCCGACCATCGTCGCGCTGATCCTGCTCGGTCTCGTTTCGCTCTCGAGCTGGCGTCTCCTCACCGACGTCGGCGTCGCGCAGCCGGCTGACGAGCGCAGCTCGGACGCGCGCGCGCGGTTCATGGCCGTGCTGTCGCTGACGTTGTGTGCGTTCGCCCTGCTCCTGATCATCGCGCAGTGGCTTCCCGCCGCCATTCTGCAGCCATGCCAGCGCTGACCCGCGCAGTCGGCCTGGTCACGTTGGTGCTCGTGGCCGCGTGCAACCGCAGTGGCGAGTACACGACGATCGTATCCGGTGGAAACCCGGATCGCGGACGAGGACTGATCCGCGTGTACGGGTGCGGTTCGTGTCACACGATTCCCGGCGTTCGCGGCGCGGAGTCGTACGTCGGGCCGAACCTGGATGGTATCGCCAGCCGCTCGTACATCGCGGGTGTGCTTCCGAACGATCCCGAGAACATGGTACGCTGGATCCGGAACCCTCCGGCCGTCGACGCGAAGACGGCGATGCCATTTCTGGGCGTCAGCGAGCGCGACGCGCGTGACATCGCTGCGTACCTGTATCGATTGAAGGCGGCGGGCGAGTGACCGCTGACTCACCGGAACGCGCTCCGGACCTCGACCCGCAAGAAGAGAAGAAGGCGCAAGAAGAAGAGTCCCTGACGGCGGACGTGACCTATGAAGTGATTCGCCGCGAGGGAAAGAAGGAGCTGGAGCGCTCGCTCAGCGCCCTGTGGTGGTCCGGACTGGCGGCAGGTCTGGCGATGGCGTTTACGTTCATCGCGGAAGGCATACTCCGCGCGCATCTGCCCGACGCGCCGTGGCGTCCTCTGATCACGAAGCTCGGCTACCCGCTCGGGTTTCTCATCGTGATCATGGGGAGCCAGCAGCTCTACACCGAGAATACGCTGTTCCCGGTCGTGAACCTGCTCGTTGAGCGCACGATGACGATCGCGAAGAAGATGCTTTCGCTCTGGGCCATCGTCCTGCTGGGCAACCTCGTGGGTGCGTTCATCATGGGATGGGTGCTGGCCCGGACGGCCCTGCTCGAGCCCGAGACCAAGGGCGCATTGCGCGCGATTGCGCTCGAGAGCATTGCACCCGGCTACTGGACGGTGCTGTTGCGCGCGATCGTCGCCGGTTGGTTGATCGCGGGACTTGTCTGGATGTTGCCTGCGGCCGAGTCGGCGCACGTGACCGTCATCCTGGTGATGACGTATCTCGTCGGCATCGGCCTGTTCTCCCACGTCATCGCCGGCTCGGTAGGGGCGTTTTACCTGGTGGCCGCCGGGGACACGTCGATCGGCGCTGCGCTTGCCGGGTTCACGCTGCCAGCGCTCATCGGCAACACCGTGGGTGGCGTGACGTTGGTCGCGGCGCTGAACCACGCGCAGGTGAGCAGCTCGTAGAAAGTGACCCGGGTGGGACTCGAACCCACGACCTACGGATTAAAAGTCCGTTGCTCTACCACCTGAGCTACCGGGTCTGCGACGAAAGCTAGCCGTTCGCCTCGATTTCCCGAATCTTCCCGAGACGCCGGCGGTGGCGTTCCGCCCCGGAGAAACGCGCGGCGAGAAACGCCTTCACGATGTCCGTCGCGAGGGCGGGGCCGACGACTCGCGCACCGAGGCACAGCACGTTCATGTCGTCGTCCTCGACGCCCTGGTGGGCGGAAAACGTGTCATGACACAGCGCGGCCCGGATCCCGGCGAACTTGCTGGCCGCCACGGAGGCCCCGACACCGCTGCCACAGAGCAACACCCCACGGTCGGCTCGTCCGTCGATGATGGCCTGCGCGACGGCGCGCGCGTAATCGGGATAGTCGTCGCCCGCGATCACCTCCGTGGCGCCGCAGTCGACGACCTGATGACCCGATTCCTTCAGTAAATCGAGGATCGTCGCCCGCAGTGCGAATCCGGCGTGGTCCGTCCCGACCGCAATCAGCATGGTTTTGTGATATCCGACACGACGAGGAAATGTACCCGTCCTACCTTATGGTACAGGCGGCTACGTTGCTTAACGCACGGGGCCGTCGTATTACGAGGGTGGGGCGATGGCGCTCCGCGCACGCCGACACCTGGAGCACGCACTCGAGCATGGTCAACGCCGTGGAGCCGCAGGCTGGGGGCACCGTCCCCGATGTGCCGAACATCCGGCGGGAACGACTGAGCTTCGGGTCGTTCACCTTCACTCGCTCGCCGGCCGGACGCTGCATCGTCCAGGTGGAGCTCGAGTACAACGGCAAGCGCTACGTGGGCAGGACGGAAGGACAGTCGAGTCCCATCGGCGATCTGCGACTTGGCGCCGAAGCGGCCATCGAAGCCATCGAGTCCTTCGCGCAGGGCGCGCTCGGCCTCGAGTTGCTCGGTGTGAAACTGGTTCGCGCATTCGACGCCAACGTCATCATCGTGTCCGCGACCCAACGCTCGGCGCGTAGCACGCGCCTCGTCGGCTGCTATCTGGCCGACCGTGACCCCGTGCGCGGTGCCGCGCTGGCGGTCCTGAACGCGACCAACCGCGTTCTCGGGAATTACATCTCGACGCGTTAGCTCCGCGTGTTGTTGAAGTCCATGATGTCGCGCGGCGCCGGTGCCGCGATGGTCCTCGTGTTGGCGGCGTGCTCGCACGAGCGTCGTGCGGAGCTGAGCGCGTCACCGGATGCGGCGGGTTCCGCGCCCAAGGCCACGCAGATGGGCTCGGGGGAAGTGACCCAGGCCGCGGTGCCACAGTACGCGCAGCTCGACGCCGTAGCGGACCTCGACCGGCGGACGGTCGAACTCTTTGGCGAGCTGCCCAGCGCGCCCACGCGACTGCGCGTGGATTCGATGCTCCCGATGGAAGAGGAAGAGCCTACGTGGGACATCGACGTCCATTCCTACGAGACCGTGGAACGCGTTCGCCATTACGTCGACATGTTCACGCACGGCGAGGCGCGCGATCGGTTTGTCGACCGTCTGTCCGCGGGAACGCGTTTCGAGCCGATGATCCGCGCCAAGATGCGCGCCGGCGACCTTCCCGAGGACATGTATTACCTGGCGCTGGTGGAGAGCGGCTTCAACCCGAACGCCTATTCACGTGCAGCCGCAGTCGGTATGTGGCAGTTCATGGCGTCCACCGCGCGCGGCATGGGGCTCCGCGTCGACTGGTGGGTGGATGAACGTCGCGACCCGGTAAAATCCACGGAAGCGGCGGTCGCTTTTCTGCGCGGCCTGCGGGAGCAATTCGGCTCCATGTATCTCGCAGCGGCGGCCTACAACGGTGGCCCGGGACGCATCGCGCGCGGGCTGAGCAAGTATGCGGACGACCTCGAGGGCTCGTCCGGCGACGACATGTTCTTCGCGCTCGCGGAAAAGAAGTACCTGCGCAACGAGACCCGGGAGTACGTACCGCAGCTCGTGGCCGCGGCGCTCGTCGCCAAGGATTCCGGTCGCTTTGGTCTCAACGTGACCGAGCAGAATCCCTTCACGTACGACTCGGTCCGCGTCGGTCCGCGCGTGCCGCTCGCCGCCATTGCCCGGGCCACCGACACCACGGTTGCCGCCATTCAGGAGCTCAATCCGCAGATCCTGCGAGGCATGACGCCGCCGCGCGACTCGATCCGCGTGCGGATCCCCGCAGGAAGTGCCGCGCGCTTCGACTCGGCGTTCGCCGCGCTCCCCGACGACGCGAAGAGTGGCGCCAAGATGATCGTGAACAAGAAACCGGCGAGCTGGGCCTCCTTGGCAAAGGTCGCCGGTGTGTCTGCGAAGGCGGTACAGCTCTACAATCCGAGCGTGAAGCCCTCGAAGCGCACCGGAATCATCGCCTCCGGTACCTCCATACTTCTGCCGACTCCGGACGTCGCGGCCGCGGCGTCGTACGTGCCGGACCCCGGCATCGAGCGATACGGTGGCAGCACGCGCACGCATGTCGTACGCGCCGGGGAGAACCTGAGCGTGATCGCGAAGCGTTACGGGACCACGCCGGCGGCCATCATGCGGATCAACCGGCTCAAGAAGCCGATCATCTTCCCCGGCCAGGAGCTTCTCGTGAACGGGAAGGGGCGAACGAAGCGAAGGTAGCCGCTCGGCACCCCACGGAAAGCAAAAGGGTGAGGAGTCGACGACTCCTCACCCTTCTTGTGTGCGTCAGAGACTACGACTCACGACCTCAGTCGGACACGCCCTTGCCGTTGTAGGCCTTGAGCAGGATCCGGTTGTACCCGACACGCGGGTCGCGTCCGGCGCGTCGCGCCTGATCTACCGCGTCCTCGCCGAGATTGTACGCGAGCAACGCCAGCTGGACGTTGCCCTTGTAGTACCCAATCAGGCGCCGCAGGTACTGGAAACCGATCCGTAGATTGGTCCTGGGATCGTACAACGCCTCGCGCGTCGCCGAGCGATCGAACTGCACGGCGGTCGAGGGCATCACCTGAACGAGACCGATAGCCCCGACTCGACTCACCGCCCGCGGGTTGAAGTCGGATTCGAGCTTCACCAGGCGGAAACCGAGGTCGGGGTCGAGGCCCTGCGCGAGCGCCACGTCGAAGATGGTCGCCGCCAGGTTCGCCGGAATTTCATACCGAGACGAGAAGGCGATGATCCTGTTGGCCCGTTCCATCTGGGCGCGCAGAAGCGCCGATTCACCCACCGCGTTGTCCAGATCCTTCCGAAGGCGATGGTTCTCGCCGAGCAGCCCGAATGAAAAAGTGCTCGATTCGCCGGACAGCGCCGCCGCTTCCGCTACTGCCGGAGCGGGCCGCCGGTTTGCAATCACGAATAGTACAGCGCCAGCGACGCCGACGAACGCGAGCAGGCGCTTGATCCTGTTGCGTCGACGAATGACGTCACCGCGATGCACGTACGTGCTGCGGAGCTTTTTCATAAACTGTTGTGGATTAACAGGTTAAGTACCGCGTACTGCTTCCTGCGTCCTGCAGTATAGGGGGCAACGGCTATGCCATCAACGGGAAAAAGGTGCCTCATCGACTGGCTCGAAACGGACCACTCTTACCCCCAGTTTTCTCCACGAGCGATATATCGCCGATAACCATCTCCTTATCGACGCCCTTGGCCATGTCATACACGGTCACCAGGGTGACGGTTACCGCAACGATGGCTTCCATCTCTACCCCGGTTCTGCCGGTAGTCCTTACGATCGACTCGGCGACCAGCCCGGGAAGTGCTGGGTCTTCCCGAACCTCCACCTGAACGTCGTCCAGGGGCAGCGGATGGCAGAGGGGTACCAGGTCCGCCGTTTTCTTGGCGGCCATGATCCCTGCCACCCTCGCCACCGATACTACGTCCCCCTTGGCGATGGTGTGTCGCCGAATCGCCTCGAAGGCCATCGAATTCATGCGGATGGTGCCACGCGCCCTGGCCATCCTCGGCGTCACTTCCTTGCCGGACACGTCCACCATTCGCGCACTGTCGGACGCGTCGACGTGCGACAGTTTGGCGCCAGCGTCGCCTGAGCTGGATTTCACGAGAGCAGCTCCTGGAGATCTCGGATCAGGTTCACGGTTATCAGCTGGGGGCTCACGTTGCTCGTGATGCGCTCCTTGGCTTCCTCCACCACTTCGATGGCTTTGGTCGCGCCGAGGGCTCCCCGCTCAGCACCTCGCCGGACGGCCGCCTGCGCCCGCTCGTGGAGCGCCACTGTCAGCGCGTCGAGCGTGTCGGCGAAGCTGCCGCGGGCTCGCGACGACGCCTGAGACCACGCTGCCTCGTAGCGCTCGCCGCGCTTGCCGGTCGCCGCATCGAGGAGTCGCCGGGCGTTCTGCAATGCCTGCGTCCACTCTGCCCCCGCCAGCAGGCGACCCGGAGCTCCGCCAGCGAAAACCATCCGCTCATTCGTCGTCTTCGGCACGCCGTCCTCTTCGGCCAGTCGCTCGGCGACGCGCTCATCCTCGAGAAACTGCCGCATCTCGCTCTGCCCCAGGGGCGCGACACGGATCGTCACCACGCGTGAGCGCACGGTGGGCAACAGGGCACCGGGTTCGCTGGACGTGAGCACGATCGTCGTGTCCGCGGGCGGCTCCTCGAGCAACTTGAGAAAAGCGTTCGCGGCCTGTTCCGAACCTTCCTGGGGCACCATGCGCTCCGCGTCGCCGATCACGAACACTTTGCGTCGAGCGATAGCCGGCGACAGCACGGCCTGTTGTACGATCGCGCGTACGGTGGCGATGTAGATGCCTTCGCTACCCGAGGGCGGCGCATACATGCCGGCGTCGCCGGCACGCTCGGCGATCGCCTCGGCGTAATCCGCCAGCACGTCGTCGAGGTCCGGGTCACTGTCCTTCTGGCGCGGCCGGGGAAAGAACCAGTGCAGATCTGGATGGGTGAGCTCGGTCGCAAAGCGACAACCCTGACACTTGCCGCACGGCGCATCCGGCGCCCCGGAGCGCTCACACAGAAGCAATTGCGCAAGCCAGAGCGCCAACCGCTGTTTGCCAACTCCACGCGGCCCCTGAAAGAGCAGCGTTGCCGGCAGCACCTGACTGCTCAACGCGTCCTTCAGGCGCGTTCGGAGTTCCTGGTGTCCGTAGAGCGGTACTATGGTAGTGGGCATCTCACGAGAATCTACGCCGACGCCGCCCGGCGGAGCGCGCGATCGTAGTGTGCCTGCGTGTCGGAATCGAAGACACAGGCGATGATCTCGTCGAAGCGTGTCTCGTGACGACGCATGACCCCGACCGCGATCTCGGCGGCCTGCGCTTTCGGAAATCCGTAGACGCCGGTGGATATCGCAGAGAAAGCGATGCGATGGATATCATGGTGCTCGAGTGCGCGCGCGAAGGCACTCTCATAGGTCCGGCCGAGGAGCGCGGCTTCATCCTCGGAGCCTCCGTGCCAGATGGGACCTACGGCATGGATCACGTAACGCGCGGGAAGATTGTAGCCACCGGTGAGCACGGCTCCGCCGGTCGCGCACGAACCATATTGTTGTAGCTCGCGCATGAGCTGCGGACCTGCCGCGCGATGGATCGCGCCGTCCACACCGCCGCCACCGCGCAGCGCTGCGTTTGCGGCGTTGACGATGGCGTCGACAGGTAGGGTGGTGATGTCGGCGCGAAGAACGGTGATCACATCAAATAGTGGAGACGCGAATGCATGTGGGTAAGCATCGTCGTGCCATCGTCGTCGCGCTCGCCCTCCTGGCCATGAGCGCGGAGGCGCAGACGTCGTCCGCTGGCCGGCCACGAGCACGCGAGCTGGGCGTCGCACCGGGCATCTTTCAACCTGGCCAGCGCAACGCGATCACGGACGTGCAGGGCGTGGCCGTCGGCCAGGTGACCGTGATCGAGGGCGATTCGGTTCGCACGGGCGTGACGGCCATTCTGCCGCACGGCGGGAATCTGTTCCGCGAGCGTGTACCCGCGGCACTTCACGTGGGCAACGGCTTCGGCAAGCTGCTGGGCGTCACGCAGCTGCGCGAGCTCGGTGAACTGGAAACTCCGATCCTGCTGACCTGCACGCTGTGTGTATGGAAGGCCGCTGATGCGATGGTGGAATGGATGCTGAGCCAGCCGGGGATGCAGGACGTACGCTCGATCAATCCGCTGGTCGGCGAGACGAACGACGGGACGCTCAACGCGATTCGCAGTCGTCCGATTCGCGCGGAGCACGTACGCCGGGCGCTCGAGAGCGCGGGCCGGAACGTGGAGGAGGGAAGCGTCGGCGCCGGAACGGGAACCATCGCGTTCGGATGGAAGGGAGGCATTGGAACGTCGTCGCGTGTTCTCCCTGCCTCGCTTGGGGGATGGACCGTGGGTGTGCTCGTCCAGACGAACTTCGGCGGCATCCTTCAGGTCCTCGGCGCTCCCGTCGGTCGCGAGCTTGGGCGCTTCTCCTTTCAGCGCGACGTCGGTGCGGCGCCTGCCGGCGCTCCACCAGCCGATCGTGGCGACGGATCGGTCATGATCGTGATCGCAACGGATGCGCCGCTGTCCGACAGGAATCTCGAGCGCGTGGCCGCTCGCGCGGTCATGGGTCTGGCGCGAACGGGATCGTTCGCGTCGAACGGATCCGGCGACTACGCGATCGCCTTTTCGACGGCCGCCTCGGTCCGCCGGCCGATAGACGCGAAGCGGATACCGACCGAAGAATTGGCCAATGAAGAGATGAGCGGGCTGTTCGAAGCGACGGTCGAGGCGACGGAGGAGGCCATCTACAACTCGCTGTTCAAGGCCACCGACGTGACCGGGAGTGGGCGGACGATCGAAGCGCTGCCCATCGATCGCGTGCGCGAGGTACTGCGGCGGCACAATGTCGGCGCTCGCTAGGCGGCACGATTCCTGACGGTCGTGAGGGGTGACACGAACCGACGAGAGCCATGGGCGGCAAACGACCCGATCAGGTGTACATCGATCCCGGCGAAGCGGGCGCGACCGACTACAAAACGCGCGACGACGACGAGCACGTACACGAGGAAGACAAGCAGAAGCTGCACGAGAAGCGCGGGAAGCTCGGCATCCCGAAACGCGGTGAGAACCCGGCGCTCACGGCACTGAAGCGGAAGCGCGCGGGCAAGAAGGGCTGACGATGCAGCGCGGACTCGAAGGGCGCCGCGTGGCGCTGTATGTCGGCTCGCTGAGCAACGGGAAGGGCACGGTTATGCAACGCGAGCTGGAGGCCGCTGGTGCGCAGGTGCACGTGTTGACCGACGACGCCCAGGACGGAGACTTTCATGGCGGTGTGTACGCCGCGCTCGTGGCGGAAAGCGCTGCTCCGCGCGCCGATGCGCCTGTGGTTCAGCTCATTCGGGAGTTCATGGCGTCGGACAAGCCGGTCGCCTTCTATGGCGATGCCGTCGCGATGCTGCTCCAGGCCGGCGGAGCGGCGGGGCGTCGAGTCGCCTCGGATGCCCGGCGTCGCGCGGATCTCGAGAGTGCCGGGGCGACTCCGGACGATGGGCCGATCGTCGTGGATGACGCGCTCATCACCGCGACGGGCAGTCAAAAGGATTTTGCCGCTTCGGTGGTGCGCGAGTTCGCGAATCGCCTGGAGGACCGCGCGGTAGACGAGATGTCGGACCTGAGCTTTCCGGCCAGCGATCCGCCAGCGGTGTCGCCATCCACACTCGGGTCGACGGACTCGGACGCGCGCACGTAGCAGCACCGATGGCCCACTAGCTTTACAACGTAAAGTACTTGCCGAATTCAGGCCGGCCGTATACTATCCGCCCATGGCCGACGTACTCCCGATCCGGCGCCCGAACGATCCGCCCGAGATGCAGGCGCGGGCGATGGACAACCTTCGCTTCATTCGTGAAACGATGGAAGCGGCCGGCACGTTCACGGCGGTGTCCGGCTGGGGACAGGTCGCCATTGGCATCACCGCCATTCTCGCAGCCCTGCTCGCCGCTCGGGAGCCCGCACCCTCGGACTGGGTGCTGGTATGGGCGGCCGAGGCCATCCTCGCGCTGCTGATCTCGGTGTGGTTCATGTACAGCAAGGCCAAGCACGCGAGCCTTCCCCTTCTCACCGGCTCCGCTCGGAAGCTGCTCTTCAGCTTCACGCCGGTGTTCGTCGTCGGAATGGTGATCACCTTCGCGTGCGTGAAGCGCGAGCTCGCGGCGCTCCTTCCCGGTGTGTGGATGCTGCTGTACGGCACGGCGGTCGTCGCGGCCGGTGCCTTTTCGGTGCGCATCGTTCCCGTGATGGGTGCGTCCTTCATCCTGCTCGGCGCGGTGGCGTTGTTCGCCCCACTGTCGTGGAGCACCGGGCTGATGATTCTCGGCTTCGGTGTCCTCCATATCGTTTTCGGGCTCGTGATTGCACGGAGGCACGGTGGCTAGAGTGGGCGGTGCGGCTCCAAAGGAGGATCCCAAGGGCGCGCGCAAGCTCGGTGCTGTGCGTGGCAAGGCGGAGGACACTCCGCTGGGCCTGGATCGCATGATTCACGAGCGGTTGCGGTTGGGCATCGTCAGCGCCCTGGCGGTGAACGAGTCGCTGAGCTTCAACGATCTCAAGCGTCTGATGAAGACGACCGACGGCAACCTCAGCGTGCACGCACGCAAGCTCGAGGAAGCGCACTACATCACGTGCAACAAGAGCTTCGAGGGGCGGGTACCACGCACGAGTTATTCGCTCACGCCCGCAGGACGTCGCGCGCTGGAGCGGTATCTGGACCACATGGAGGCGCTGATTCGCGCCACGCGGGACCGCTGATCCTTCGATGACACCGAGCAATCTGCCGCGGCGCTCCGGCCCGCATACCGCCCTGCCTCGTCTGCACGTCGCCATCATCATGGACGGGAACGGCCGCTGGGCCACGGCACGCGCGCTGCCGCGCACCGCAGGACATACCGCGGGCGTGCGCACGGCGCGGGCGATCGTCGAGGCGGCGGTCCGGTCTGGCATCGGTACACTGACGCTCTACGCGTTCTCGAGCGACAACTGGATGCGCCCGAGGCCGGAAGTCATGGCGCTGATGCGACTCTTCCGCCGGTCGCTGTTGTCCGAGTCCAAGCGCTGCCTGGCGAACGGCGTGCGTCTTTCCATCGTAGGGCGCCGCGACCGCCTGCCCGCGTCGCTGCGCCAGACCATCTCGCAGGCGGAAGCCCTCACCGCGGGCGGCAGAAATCTGCATCTGCGCGTCGCCGTCGACTATTCCTCGCGCGACGCGATTCTGCGCGCGGCCGCGCGTGCGAAAGACCTCACGACGCCGCTGACGCGCGGGCAGTTTGCCCAGCTGCTCGCCGACGTCGACCACGACCCGGCTCCTGTGCGTGACGTCGATCTCCTGATCCGCACCGGCGGCGAACAGCGCCTCAGCGATTTCCTGCTGTGGGAGTGCGCGTACGCGGAGCTGGTGTTCTCACCGCTCATGTGGCCAGAGTTCGGCGAACAGCACCTGCTCGATGCGATGCGCGAGTTCGAGGCGCGCGAGCGGCGTTTCGGCCGGGTGCCGGAGCAGGCGGCCAGCTAGGCGGACGACGGAGCGACGGCGCGACACCTTCCTGAAGCCTTCCGTGTCACCCCTTAGTCCTAGCTCTTGAGCAGACGCACCGTCCCCGACCCGGCCTCGATGTGAATGCGGGCCTTGCCGTCGCCGATACGACCCTCGATCCGGTCCCGGCTCACGCGGCGAGTGCTGATCTCGAAGTCGCTCTGAAAGCCGCCGCTCCCCGTCTCTGCCTCCACATCGGCGCTCAATGCGGCTGGAGCGCGAACAGTCACGCCGCCGGAGCCCGTTTCGACGACGAGCTTGTCGAAGAGCGACATGAGCTCGATGGACGCACCACCGCTCCCGGTGTCGATATCGATGTCGGTGGCCTTCATGCGACCGAGGCGCAGCCCTCCGGATCCGATGTCCGCCTTGAACACCTTCACGTCGATGTCGGTGCCCTGAACGCCGCCCGACCCGCTGTCGAGTCGCAGCTCGCCGCCGGTGACGCGATCAATGGACAATCCGCCCGAGCCGGTATCGATGTCGAGATCCCCGGTCGCGTCACGCACGGCCACGCGTCCCGACCCGGTGTCGAGGGAGAGATTGCCCTTCGTCCCGGCGACATCCACGTCCGCGCTCGAAACGTCGACAGACAGATCGCCCTCCACGTTCGCGACGTCGACGCGTCCGACGCCGAGGAACAGCTGCAGCTTCTGCCCGCGGGGCACGTGAACCACGAGGTCCGCATAGGCCTTCAGTCCCGAGCCGTAGCTGCGGATGTCGACACGGTTCTGCCGGAATGAGTCGCGCCAATCGCCTTCGCTGAACGTGCCGTCGTCCCGGACGGTCATCGTCGTGTTCGAGTTGCGCATGTCCGGATAGACGATGCGATCCGACGGGTAGATGACCCGCAGTGTCTGTCGCCCGCGAATGTCGCCCGTTTCGATCTTCAGCTGAGCGGCGTCGTGTCCACCGCGCGTGATGTCGACGGTCACGGCGTCGCCGGTTCCCGCTTCGGCGCGGAGCTTACCGGCGAGGTTGTAAATGGCGACCGTCGTTCCCTTGATGGTGCGCTGCTCGGTCTGTGCACCCAGGGGAAGGGAGAGCGCCAGGATGAGACAGGGGGCGACACGACAGGCGATGCGGTCCATGCAGAACGGCTCCGTTGCGGGAGATGACGATCTGTGGACACCCGGGACGGCCCGGGGGTTTGAAGGGTCGTCCTGCCTAGTTGACGTTCTCGATCGCCCAGGTCCAGAAGATCGCGTCTTCGGGCGACATGTTGCCGCGCGGAGCGAGCCGCGCATCCAGGAACCCGTATTGGCCGATGTCCACCATGTACTGCGCGCGCGAGACGAGCGTCCCCTGACACACCTTCTCCGCGCCGTTGGTCGGCGCGGCGAGGTCGGACTGAAGGCGCCCCGAGAGCTCCTCGAACACCGCGGTCGGAATGCGGTGCTTCTCCGTGGGATACACAAAGGTGAAGAACGTCAGATACGTGAGCAGGAGCGGCCAGTTCCGGTCGAAGCGCCGGAGCAGCCGTTGCCAGTCGATGGAATCGGCGCAATGACGGATGAGATGCATGACGTCCGCACCATCGAAGCGCTCACGCTCCATCACGAATGACTTCTGCCAGAGAAATTCCTCGATGGGCGCGATCTTCACGGGCATGCCGAGGACGTCTGCCTCGAGCGCGTGGGTAAACCAGTCCTCGTCCACGCGACAGATGCCGTTTCCCGAGCTGAAGACCAGGTCGACATGGTCGCCGTGCTGCCACGCTTTCGCGAGCCAGTGCGGGAAGGTGATTTCGGTGCGGTAGCCGGCATCCCGCAATGCCTCGAGCGCCCGGTCGACGTCACCGCGCTGCACGAACAGGTCGAAATCCTTCGTGTCCCGCACGATCCCGGTGTACTGCAGGTACGCGTGCGAACCGCCCACGAGAAACGGAATGTGCGCGTCGCTCAGGACGTGAAGGGTGCGACGATAGAACGTGTTGGTGTCGCGGCCCGGATCTTCGTGTGTCGACTGGTAAGCCATGTACCGCTCCCATGTGCAAGAGAGGGGCTAGATCGCGGCTCAGTCCGGCGTGCTGGCCCGGAACCTTCGGTGGTACGCGGCGATGACTACTTCCGGCGTCGTGCGCATCGCTGCCGTCAGCGACATCCACTACAGCAAGACATCGCAGGGGTCGCTCCAGCCGCTGTTCGCGGAGATTACGGACAGCGCGGACGTTCTCGTGCTCGCGGGCGACCTCACCGACTATGGCCTGGCCGAAGAGGCACGCGTACTCGCGCGGGACCTCACCAGCTCGCTCAAGATCCCGGCCGTCGGCGTCCTGGGCAATCACGACTACGAGGCGGGAGAAGAGAAGGACATCTCACGCATTCTCGCGGACGCCGGCGTGCGCATGCTCGACGGCGACACCTACGAGGTGCATGGTATCGGCTTCGCCGGCATTCGCGGCTTCTGTGGTGGATTCGGGCGCGGCGCCCTGGGCGCGTGGGGAGAGAACGTCATCAAGGCGTTCGTCCACGAAGCGATCACGGAAGCGCTGAAGCTCGAGTCGGCGCTGGCGCGGCTGAAGAACCCGCACCGCATCGCCGTCATTCACTATGCGCCGATTCGCGAGACCGTCGAGGGGGAACCGCTCGAGATCTATCCGTTCCTGGGATCGAGTCGTCTGGAGGAACCGTTGTCGCGCTACGACGTGACGGCGGTGTTTCACGGTCACGCGCACCGCGGCGCGCTCGAAGGCACGACGAGCAAGGGCATCCCCGTCTATAACGTCGCGTTGCCGTTGCTGAAGGAGCGGCGCGCTTCGCACCCGCCGTATCGCATCCTCGAGATCCAGCTAGACGATGCGCCGGCGCACAGCGAGCGGGACGCCGTCGTCGAGCGACGCCGGGTGGGCCGACGAACGGACGACCGGCTCTCGGCCTCCGGCGACTGAACGCGCGCTCGCGCTTCAGCCGCGCGACAATTCGTGCGACGCGTGCACCAGCTCGGAGCGCAGACGGGCGGAATTGCGGGGAACCATGAGCGCGCGTAGCGCTTCGGTGAGCGCGGTGTGACCCGGCTGATAGCGCAGCGACAGGTCGAGTCGCGTGGCGGTCGGGGACAGTGGCGCGAACCGCATCAGACCGCTCGCGTACACCGCTGAATTCGGAACGCTCTCCCAGCCGATCACCGAGTTCGGGACGTACTTCACGACCGTCGCGTCCCATTCGACGCTGCGACCGGTCGGGGAACGCACGGCCCAGTGCGAGCGGCCGTCCTGCGTGTCCTCCACGCTCAGGAGCATGTCGACGATCGTCGGGAAATTCTGAAAGTCGCGGCAGAAGTCGAACACTTCAGCGATGGGCCGTTCGATCACGAGCGTTGTCCGGATGTCCACGAGGCGGCGCGACGCCCCGGAGCGGCGCAGCCAGCGCAGCACCGCGGGCATCGCCGCTCCCACCAGGATCGCGGCCGTCGCATATCGCACCCAGTGTTTTTCACGCGTTCGCATGAGGCTGAGGCGGGCAAGCTCGGTGCCCGCCGGGCCGGTCGAGCTCGCCTCGGCTCAGTCGCCGGCCGCTAGCGCGAATGCGCGGGCGGTGACCGGGAAATCATCCGTGATTGCGCCGATGGTCGCGGCGGCGGCGCGCGCGGACGCGAGCGCGTCCAGCGCCGATCCGCCGACGGCAGACAGGTGGCCCATCTTCCGCCCCGGACGTGCTCCTCGCTTGCCGTACAGGTGCAATCGTACGCGCGGGTCCTGCAGCGATGCAACGAAGTCCGGCGACGACTTGTCCCACAGTTCGCCGAAGAGGTTCACGATCGCCGCGGGGCGGACGATGGAGACGTCGCCCAAAGGCAGGTCGCACACGGCGCGCGTCAGCTGCTCGAACTGGCTCGTGACGCACGCGCGTTCGCTCGCGTGATACGAGTTGTGGGGGCGGGGCGCGAGCTCGTTCACCAGCAGCTCACCCGAG
>DATFHG010000026.1:0-3408 GCA_035248725.1 Gemmatimonadaceae bacterium
ACGTGCAGGAACGGATAGTCCCAGAGCTGATCATCGGTGAGCTTCACGCGTGCTTCGTTCTTCTCCACCTTGAGCGACGTGCGCTCGCGGATGGCCTGCAGCAGGTTCGGGAGGCTGGACGGGTTCGCGTACCAGTCGCCGCCGCCGTCGTACTGCAGTCGCGCGATCGTCAGTCGGTCCTCGCGCGCGCCTTTCGGAGCCGCAAAGGCCGACACGAGCACCGCGCTTAGCGCGAGGGATCCGAACGCGGCGAGCTTCACTCCGCGTCTCCGGCGTTCTGGGCGATGCGATACGCGGTGTTGCGCGGTGCACCGCGCCGGGCGAGCTCGGCGGCGACGTCGCGCACGCTCAAGCCGCGCGCGCGGAGCGCACGCGCATCCTCGCGCAGCACCGATTCGTCCGACGCCACAGGGGGCGCACCGGCGACAACGATCACGACTTCTCCTCGGGGGGTCGACTCAGAGTAATACGTGGCGAGCGACGCGAGCGTTCCTCGCCGAAACTCCTCGAATTGCTTCGTGAGCTCTCGCGCGACTACCGCCGGCCGGTCACCGGCCCCGTCCGCCAGCTCACGCAACGAGCCGGCCACCCGCGCCGGTGCTTCATATAGTACGGTCGTGTGCGGGGACGAGACGATCGCCGCGATGGATTGCGCGCGCTCCTTTCCCTTTCGCGGCAGGAAGCCCAGGAACGTGAAGTGGTCGGCATCGAGTCCGGATGCCGCCAGGGCGGCAAGGACGGCCGAGGCGCCGGGAACGGGAACCACGCGAATTCCGGCTTCGACCGCCGCTTGCACCAGCCGCTGCCCCGGATCGGAGATCAGCGGCGTGCCCGCGTCGCTGATCAGCGCGATGTCCTCGCCCGACTGCAGGCGCTCCACGAGACGCGGAGTGGTCTTCGCCTCGTTGTGTTCGTGGTACGACAGCAACGGCCTGGAGATCTCGTAGCGGTCGAGCAGCGGACGCGAGTGACGCGTGTCCTCGGCGAGGATCACCGCGACGGAACGCAGCACCTCGACCGCCCGGAAAGAAAAATCCCCCATGTTGCCGATGGGGGTGCTCACGACGTACAGCGTACCCAGGTCCGCCATCGACTACATGACCTTCCACGGCATCTTGTCGTAGAAGCCCGCCGACTGGAACATGTGCCGCCGCTCCCAGGTGAGCTCCTTGAGCAGCGATTCCGGCGGCGCGCCTTCGTGGTTTGCGGAAACCATCATGATCTCGGACAGCCACGAGGCCACCGCCGCCGTGAGCTTCGTGGTGTCGCTCAAGGGCTCCTTCATCGGCTTCTGCCCGATGCAGAATCCCGCGAGCTCCGGGTGCTTCTTCACGAGATTCATCCGCGCGTGCTCGGCGATGGCCGGCGCGGATTCGCGGCCCTCAGCCACCAGCCGCTGCACCAGCGCGTTGCTCAGCTCGCGGTACGCTGCGACGAGCGCCGGTGGCGCCTGCACCGGCAGTGCTTCGAGGTGCGACCAGCGCCGGAACGTGCCCTGCTCCACACGACTCTCCGGGGCGAACAACTTGGCCACACGCTCCACGACGGAGCCCTGCGCCGCGAACGACAGATACGCCTTGTCCACCGCGCCGGAACGGAAGCGCAGGTAGTTCACCGATCCTTCCGACACGATCTCCAGCACGCCGTCGAACATGATCGACATGAGGAACGGAAAGAGCTGCGCGGGATCGGTGTACCGCAGATCGGCCGGCCATGGCTCCGTCGCGATCGTCTGGGCGGCGAACATCGCGGCCAGCTGATCGTCGTCGGCCTCGTGGAAGCAGATCTCGCCGTACTCGGGCTCGGCCGGGATCCGCTCGAGCGCCGTCGAGATCGCGACCGCACGCCACCCCTTGGCGTCGAGGATCGTGGCGTTCGCCACTTCGCCGCGCTGGAGGTAGAGCACAACGAACTCCTCGGGCAGCCAGACCGCCACATAACCGGACAGCCGCGCCGAGCGATCGCGCTTGGCGTCGGTGAGGAGATTCTTGAGGTGGATGTAGGCGAGGCGCGTGCGCGGAAGCATCACGCGCGAATAGGGATAGCGCAGCCCCGCGACTATGGCAGGCATCGCCGGAGAATATTGACCCGGACGCGCCTGCCTGCAACGCCGAGCTAGGCCGCGTGCTGCTGCAGCTTGGTCTCGATGTGCGTCTTCGGAACCGCGCCGACGATCTGGTCCACGACCTTGCCGTCCTTGAAGAAGAGCAGCATGGGGATGGATCGCACATTGAAGCGCGTCGCGGTGCGGATGTTGGTGTCGACGTCCAGCTTCGCGACCTTCACCTTGCCCGCGTACTCGGTCGCGAGCTGATCGAGGATGGGCGCCACCATGCGACAGGGGCCGCACCAGGTCGCCCAGAAGTCCACGACCGACAGCCCGTTCTGCTTTTCGATCTCGGACTCGAAGGTGTCGTCCGTGACCGTCGTGATGTTCTCCGTCATCTGTGTTCCCCCGCCTCGTCGTGAGAGTCCGCCGCGTCGGCGCTACTATAGATTGTGTCGCCATGCGAAAGGACGCTGTGTCGCCCGGCACTCGCATCGCCCACATCGGCATCGCCGTGGAGACGCTGGAGCGCGTCCTTCCTTTATATCGTGATCTGCTGAACCTGTCCGAGGAGCCGCTGGACGACGCCGACGGTGCACGCATCGTCGGCCTTCGCGCCGGTGACTCCCTGATCGAGCTGCTCGAGGCCGAACGACCCGACTCGCCGATCGGCAAGTTCGTCGCGAAGCGCGGCCCCGGAATTCATCACATCTGTTTTGCCGTCGATGATCTCGACGCCACGCTGAATCGCTGTAAACGTGCCGGCGTACGTCTGATCGACGAACAGCCGCGCATCGGAGCGGACGGAAAGCGCATTGCTTTCCTGCACCCCTCGGCGACCGCCGGCGTCCTCATCGAGCTGACAGAGCACTAGTGGCTTGCACAGATGTCCCGTAATGGGTCCATCTTGTCCACCTTGAGCACGTACCATCGATTCGACGGTCCGAGCGTCGCAAAGAAATTTGTCGAGCGCGTCAAGTCCTTGAACTTCAGCTCGACGTTGAACACATGCTGGTTGTTCGTCGACGGCGTCTGGCTGATGATCCGATAGCTGTCGTGCTTCAGGTAGCACAGCATCGTGATCTCGCGCATCTCGCGGTCTTCCTTCGCCATCGTCTGGATGACGGGACCATCCTTCGAGCCCCAGACCAGCGCAAACGCCTGAAGGTCCTGCGCCTTGGCGGCGGCCATGAAGCGACTCAGCGCCTCGCTCGGCGTCGCGCCGCCGGGAAGCTGGGCAGATGGCGAGCCGGTCACCACGGTGCGGTGACACGCGGACACGAGCAACAGGACAATGGCTAGTTTCTTCACGCGCCTCCGGCGCTCGTAGCGCTCGCTCAGCCGATGCAGCGAACCTAACG
>DATFHG010000027.1:0-63843 GCA_035248725.1 Gemmatimonadaceae bacterium
GGTATTCCCGCCTGTGTTGCGTCCTGGAGGATGCGTGTTCGAACCGGAGCACAAGTTGCGGCACCTTGCGTTTTTTGACGAGATCGCCGCCCATGACGAAGGGGACCGAGAATGGCGCGATTCCGTCGCGGGACTCGTCGCGTTGCGGCTAGTGGATCGGTGGCTCGAAGAGGGCCCGACGTTCACGACCGAGGACACTTTCGCGGTGCGCGGGGTTGAGGCAGCGATCGAGGAGATGGATGCCGGCACGCCGCTGCGTATTCTGCTTGGACGGGTGCTGAACGCGCTATGCGAGCGCAAGCCGGACGTGCATGTCGTGGTGACGCCATTGCTCGCCTACGCGCAGCAGCTCGAGTTCGACGCGAAGTGGACACTCGCGACCGATGTGTATCACTCGGTGCTGGCGCATCTGCATCCGCAGGAGGACACGGACGCGTGCGTCGCTGCGCATCTGCGACTCGGGTCGTGTTATCGCGCGCTGAACCGGATTCCGGAAGCCATGCAGGCGTATAATGCGGCGACGCAGATCGCGACCGCAGGCGGTGACATGGTCGGCATCCTGCGTGCGCGCGTGGGCGAGAGCGCAATAGCAATTCTGAAGGGAAACCTGCCGCAAGCACAGGAAATTCTCGAGGACACGATCGCCAGGGCAACAGGCGATTCACTCAGAGACGTTCGCTCGCGCGCGCTCCATGAACGCGCCTCGGTCGCGAAGTATCGCGGCCAATACGAGCTTGCAATACGGTTTGGATACGAGGCTCTCAATGACTCGCAGAACCCTGCGGAACGCGATCGTATTCTCGCGGACATCGCTGGCGCTTTTGTGGATCTAGGTGTCTACAGCGCAGCACGCGACGCATACCTGGTACTGTCGGTGACGGCCCTGGAGCAGTACACGCGGTGGGGCGCCACGCTGAACCTCATGGATCTCGCCGTGCAGACAAACTCACAGACCTTGTTCGAGCATTACCGTCGTGAGCTCGCACCAGAGCAGCTTCCGCCATTCTTCGCCACGGCGTATCACCTCAACGCCGGCGTCGGCCATCGGGTCTTCGGGTCCGACGAGGCGGCACGCCACCAATTGCAGCTCGCGCTCGCGATGGCGACGGAGCACGGATTCAATCAGCTGCTCTTCGATGCCGAGGAAGCGCTGCTCGACATGACGAAGCCGCGGATGCAGCCACAGGAACAAAGCCGAGATTTGCCTCTCGACGTTCAGGAGGTAGCGGCCGCCATCCGACAAATGCGCGAGTCGGTCGGCGTCTGATGCCGGCCGACTCGAGAGAGACCAGGAGCGCTAATTAGCAGCGGCCACTGCCGATCGCGATGTTCTTGCAGAGCGTATCGTCGCGTCGGGGAGCCATCGGCTGGGAACACGCAGCAACAATCACGGAGGTAACGAGCAAAAGCGCGTAGGTCAGGTTACGACGTGACATGGACCGGGTCTCCAGATGAGCGTCAGTTTCTTGGCAGGAACGAGCCGCCAATCTGGGGTCGCCGGACGGAGCGTAAACCGGCATTTTGTGACAGGATTGTGCCGTTTTATGACATCCGAACCGGGATCACGTGGACGTCGTCGCACACCTACCGCGCCAACTCCTTTCGCATCTCACAATCGTTCTGGGCCCGCAGCATTCCCTCACCACGCCCGGTCGATGGGAGGCGTTGCGAGCCACCGTCCAGCAGTGTGCCGTGGATGTGCTCGTCGTGGATCCGGTCGCGGATGGGGCATCGCGCGTCGATGTGATCGAGGAGGTGCATCGGCAGTTTCCCTCTCTGCCGATCGTGATCTACACGATGCTGTCACCGCCCTCGATGCGTGCGATCGTGCAGCTCGGCCGGATCGGTCTGGAACACGTCGTGTTCCAGCGGTTCGACGACGAGCGTCAGCGCTTCCTCGAATATCTCGAGCGGATGCCGGCGCAGATGCTCAGCGATCAGTTGCTCGAGCTGCTGCGGCCCGAGCTGGAACAGCTTCCGGTGGCACTGGTGCGCGCGATCGAACAGCTCTTTCGCACGCCGTCGCGCTTCCGGAATACGCAGGATCTGTCGGCGGCGGGCGGGACCATCCTGCGGACGCTTTATCGGCAGCTGGACGCGGCGGGAATCCATTCCCCTCGCCTGCTCGTTGCGTCAGCCCGCTTGCTGCGCGCGTACGCGCTGTTGCGGGATCCGGGACGCCAGATCAAAGATGTTGCAGCCAAGGTCGGGTATCACTCGCAGTATCACCTGACACAACACATGCGGACGCTGACGGGCCACACGCCGCGCGACGTGCGCACCTACATCGAGCCAGAGCAATTCGTGCTGTTATTGGTCGAAGGTATTCGTCGTCCCCTGATGGTGAAACGAGTTCGTGGGCGGAGCAGCTCATGACTCCTCAACGGAGTGGTCCATGGTCAGTCAACTGACGCACGTTCTTCTCGTCGACGACGAGCCCGCGATCTGCAAGGCGCTCGCGCTCGCGTTGTCGCGGGCCGGTTTTCGCGTCACGACTGCCCTGTCCGGCGAGACGGCCATGTCCGTCGTGCGCGGGGAGCACGTCGATCTACTCGTGGTGGATCTGCGTATTCCCGACATGCGCGGCGACACGCTCTTCGAGCTCGCCGCGGCAATCCAGCCCCACCTTCGCACGCGCGCGCTCTTTACCACCGGAGACATCACCGAGCGCGCACAGGAATTGATCGAGGCGTGCCGCTGCCCGTTGTTGCGCAAGCCGTTCGACCTCAAGGATCTCATCGAGTGGGTGCGCGGTGTGCAGCCCGTGCTCAAGGAGCAGAAGGGACAGTCGGCGTAGGAGTCGCGAGTCCGGAGTCGGGAGCTGAGAGTTGGGGGTCGAGCGTCGCGCTCGCCCGTTAGAGTTTCCAGCCGCGAAGGACTTTTAACGTTTCCTCCAGCGCACGGCGCTGCGTCGGATTTGCCGCTTCGGCGAGCAAGCCTTCATACGTGGCTATCGCCAGGTCCAGGGCGATGGGGTCGTGCTCCGCACCGGCCAGGCTCGCGGCGTTGTCGGCGAGCGCCGCTCGCGCGAGCTGGTCCTGCGGAAACCGCTGGGTCACGCCGCGCCAGCGACCGACGCGCGCGCGAACGTCCGACTCGGCGAGCGCCCATAGATGCCATGCGCCACGGTTCGACGGATCCGCGGTTTTCGCGCGTTCGGCAAGGTGCCCAACCACGTCCGGTCCGCGGCCGGTGAGCCAATATGCGTTGGCGAGGGCGACGAGCGCGCGCGCATCGGCCGGATGTCGTCGCACGACCTCCTCGAGCAACGGCATGGTGATCTCGAGCCTCTCCTGATAGCGCTCGGCCGCGTGCGCGAGCAGTGCATCGTCGGCGTTTCTGGCGATGAGACGCAGGCGGTCGAGGAGTGCGCCGAGATCGTTGTCGACGTCGTAACGCTGCACAGCATCCGCCAGCAGATCGGTCGCGGGGTACATGGGGCGAAAGCTAGGACATGGGCCGTGGCGAGCACCGGGCACGGGACTGGCATGGCTGGAACGCGGCCGGACAGGAGCCGGGGTTGCGCGGAACGGTGCGGGTGGCGATACTCGTAGCCGTCCGCCGGCAACGACCGTGGCTGTTGTCCTTCCGGCCGAACATCGCGGACCTGCTCCTCCCTCGCTGACGACGGATTTGGAGCGAGAACCCGCATCGTTGTACCGCCTGACTGGGCAGCCGCGCCCGAGGCGCGTGAGTACTCCGCGCTGCGGACGCGTCGCAACACGCAAGCATCGCTGCAGCTATCTCCGAACGCGGTCGCCAACGCGCGATACCGCTCGCATTACATCTATGGACAATCAAGACGACAACCCGTACCGCGAAGCCGGACCGGCCGAAGGCGCCGTCACGCCTTCGGACTCCGACAACAGCGCACCACGCGCTCCTGAAGACCGCATGCCGAGCGCTCCCGAAGGAAACAGCGGCGACGCGGAGACCAGCGATACGACGGCCGCCGGCGGATCGCCATCGACACAGCGCGACGGGTATCAACCCCGACGGGACCGCGGCGACCGTGGCGACCGTGGCGACCGTGGCGACCGCGGCGACCGATTCGAGCGCAACGGACGCCGGCATCGGAGGCATCGCGGACGTGGACGTGGTGGACGCGGCGGTGGCGGCAGCGGCGCGGATCGCGGAGAACGGGGAGGCGGCGCGGGATCCAATGGTGGCGATCAGCAAGGGAGTGTCGGCGCCCCGCACCAGCCGGTCGTTCTCACTCCGGTGGGCGATACGCAAGGCTGGTTCGATTCCTCGCGTGACGGCGGCTTCATCAGACGGGCCAACGCGAGTTACCTCGCTGAACCCGGTGATGCCTGGGTCTCGCCACAAACGGTTCGGCAACTCGGCATCAAGAAAGGCGATCATGTCCACGCCCTCATCGGACGCGATCAGCGCGGACGAGTCTCTGTGATGGAAGTGCAGACGGTGAACGGTGTCGAACCCGCCGCCGCACAGAAGCGCCAGGACTTTCAGACGCTGCCGGCGGCGTACCCGGAGCGAAAGCTGTTTCTCGAGACGGGTCGCCCAGTGAAAGGCGTTGGCGGACACGAGCTCACGCGACGCGCCATCGACCTCATCGCACCGATCGGATATGGACAACGCGCGCTGATCGTGGCGCCCGCGCGCGCCGGCAAGACGACGCTGTTGCACGCAATCACCGAAGGCATCGTCATCAATCACCCGCAGGCGGTGCTGCTCATCCTGCTCGTCGACGAGCGCCCTGAGGAAGTGAGCGAGGCTATCTCGTGGGGCGTCGGCGAAGTGATCGCGTCGAGCTTCGACCAGCCAGCGCAGCGGCACGTGGAAGTGGTCGAGATGGTGATGGAGCACGCCCGCCGTCTCGTCGAGATGGGGAAGGACGTCATCATCGTTCTCGATAGTCTCACGCGCATGGCCCGCGCGCATAACACCGCTGAACGCGGGACCGGACGCACGCTGTCAGGCGGACTGGATGCGACGGCGATGGCCAAGCCGAAGGCGTTCTTCGGCAGCGCCCGCGCCATCCCCGAGGCTGCCGGCGGCGGGTCGCTCACCATCATTTCGACCGCGCTTGTCGAGACGGGATCGCGGATGGACGACGTGATCTTCGAAGAGTTCAAGGGTACCGGCAACAGCGAGATCAAGCTCGATCGTTCGCTCGCCGACAAGCGCATCTATCCCGCCATCGACATCGCCACTTCGGGAACGCGGCGTGAGGAGAAGTTGTTCAAGCCGGAGCAGCTCGAAGCCGTCTACGCGCTGCGGCGTGGGTTGGCCCAGATGCCTCCTCAGTCCGCGATGGAATGGCTGATCAAGCGCATCGCAGCGACCTCATCCAATGACGCGCTGCTGGCGGGACTGATCGACAAGTAGCGGGAGGGGGACAGCGGCAGCGGGCACGGTAGACTTCGCCAGCGCCTCCACAGCTCTACTCGGCATTCGTATTGCTCAGCTTAGCCGGGTCATGTGCAGCCCAGCCAAGCTCCGTTGGTGGGCGCAGAGCCGCGCAATTGCTGGGCTACTCGTCGCAGCAGTTCTCGCGTTCGCGCCGGCCGTGGCGTTCGCCCAGCACGAAGATCAGCGGGAGGCTCCGGAAGTCCGCAGCCTCGTGCTCAATGGCGTGCACGGTGTCGGCCGCGTGGACCTGGAGCGGTCGATCGCCACGACGGCGAGCGAGTGCAAGAGTCTTCTGCTTATTGCGTTCTGCTGGCTGAGCAAGTCGCCGACGTTCGTCGACAAGCACTACCTGGATCGGACCGAATTTCGGCGCGATGTGCTGCGCATTCTGGTGTTCTACTGGAAGCGCGGCTACCGCGATGCGACGGTCGATACCGCCGTCGTGCGTGTGGCGCCCGGCGCCGTGAAGGTCGTGTTCGACATCCGCGAGGGCCCGCCGACGCGCATCGCGTCGCTGCGCGTGGATTACGACAGCACCGTACTCACGGAAAAGCGCGTGAAGAAGCTGTCGATTCTGCGCGCCGGCGATCCCCTGAACCTCGTGGTCCTGGACACCATGCGGCTCGGTTTCCAGATGGCGATGTGGGACCGTGGCTATGGCGACGCGCAGGTAGACACCGTGATCGCGGTGGACTCCACGACGCGCCGAGCCGCGGTGTTGCTGCGTGTGAACCCGCGCTGGAAGACGACGGTCGGCACGATCACGGTGCGCGGAAACGAGCAGGTCACGCCCGGCACGATCGAGAACTCGATCCTGCTGCGCCCGGGAAAGCTGTTTCGCTACAGCGATCTCGCGGAAAGTCAGCGCAACCTGTACGAGTCAAACCTCTTCCGGATGGCGCTGTTCACGGTCGCGGAGCGCCCCGACAGCGTGAAGGACGTGCTGATCGACGTCCGCGAGACGAAGATGCGCGAGGCACGGATCGCGGGCGGCTTCAACAACGTCGACTACGTGCAATCCGACGCGCGGTACACGAACTACAACACGTTCGGTGGCGCGCGTCGGCTTGACGTGTCCGGCGTGCTCGGCAACATCGGCGCGCAGCCACTGAGCAGCCGACGATTCTTTCGGCCGGGCCCCGCGGCGACGTTCGGCGACAGCTCGTTTCTCCTGCCCACCTGGCAGGTCTCAGTGGACGTGAAGCAGCCGGCATGGCTGCGCAAGCCGGAGAACGCGATCGCCATCGGGGGCTTCGCGCACCGGCGCGCCGCACCAGCCGTCTACATCGACCGCGGATACGGCGGACAGCTGGCATTCACGCGCGCGCTCGCGCCGCGCGCATCGGCGAGCCTGGCGTACCGATTCGAGATCACGCGTGTGGAGGCGAGCGACGTGTACTTCTGCGTCGACTACGGCGTGTGTGACAATTCGACCGTCGAGTCGCTGCGCCTGCACCAGCGACTGTCGCCACTGCAGCTGAGCGCGAGCATCGACCGGACGGACATCCCATTCTCGCCGACGAAGGGGTTCATGGGACGCGTGGACCTCGAGCACGCGTCGAGCCTGACGGTGTCCGACTACCGCTACAATCGAGTCGCGGCGGAAGGATCGATCTACACCCACTTCCGGTATCCCAGCCGCGATCCGCGCGCGCAAGTGCTCGCGGCGCACCTGCGCGTCGGGTTCGTCCAGGCGCTGGCGAGCTCGCAGTCCGGCATCGAGCTGCTGCATCCCGGCAAGCGTTTCTATGCGGGCGGCTCGCGGTCGGTGCGCGGCTACGACGAAAATCAGCTCGGCCCGCGCATCCTCACGGTCCCGCAGTCAGAGCTCGCCAAGGCCGGCTGCGATACCTCGAGCGAGGCGACGATCAAGCTCTGCGATCCGAACGCCGCAGGGCTGACGACTCGCGCATTCACACCCAGGCCGGTTGGCGGTACGTCGCTGCTCGAGGGGAGCGTCGAATGGCGCGTACCGTTCGCTCGCAAGATGGCATGGGCAGCGTTCCTCGACGGTGGCGTGGTCGGGGGCAGCCATCTGCAGAACTTCTCGGACATTCGCGAGATCGTGCACGGGAGCTGGGCGCTCACACCCGGTGCGGGTTTCCGGTACAAGTCACCCGTGGGTCCCGTGCGCGTGGACCTGGGCTACAATCCGCGGCGGACGGAACCACTACGTGTCGTCACGACGGCGGTGGACGCGACGGGGAAGCAGCGCCTCGTGACGCTCAACACCACGCGGAACTACACGACCGGCGGCACGGCGACGGGGTTCTGGGCGTTGTTCAATCAGCTCGTGCTGCACCTCAGCATCGGGGAAGCGTACTGATGGAACAGCCGGACGACGGGCGTCAGGCGACGGGCGACGGCGAGATTCGCGCGCACCCACGGCGCGATCGCCGCGAGGCCGTGCAGATTCTGCAGTTCACCGCCGTCTTTCTGACGGGGCTGATCGCATTCGCATTCGTGGCTGTGCTCGTGTTGTCGGGGACGGACTGGGGACGCGAGCGTGTGCGCCGCTTCGTGATCGGCCAGCTGCAGGGCTTCGTGCACGGCCAGGTGACCATCGGCCGCATCAGCGGGAACCTGCTCACCGGCGCGACGATCGACGCGTTCGCGATCCGCGACAGCACCGGCCAGCCCTTCGTCGCCGCGGAGCGCGTCAGCGCGCGGTACAGCATCCTGCAGCTCATCACGCGCAAGATCGATCTGCGCTCGGTCACCCTCGTTCGACCACTCATCGTGCTGGATCGTCCGCCGGGCGGCAAATGGAACTATCAGCGCATCTTCCCGCCGTCGGACACGACGAAACCGCAGCAGGTTCGTCGATCGGGATTCCCGTGGATCGTGCTGCATGATCTGGCCGTGCTCGAGGGCCATCTCATCATGCGCACGCCGTGGAAACCCGATACGACGCTGTCACGCGCGGCGCAGGACAGCTCGATCCACGAAGCGCTGGGCGGCGGCAAGCGCATCATGGTCGTGCCTGTCGCCAACGGCTATCAGAAGATCGTGGAGCTGCAGTCGCTGACCGCGCGCGCGCCCTTGCTGCGGATCACGCAGCCGGGATTCCACGAGCGTCTCGCGCAGATCGCGACGCTACACATGGTGGCGCTGCCATTCCGGCCACCGTCCGCGATCGTCAACGACCTCATCGGGAACCTACGATTCAACAACGATTCCGTCTGGTGGCAGGACATCGCCGTGCGGATGCCGGGTTCGTCGCTGCGGGGCGACGGGCGGTACGTGTTCACGACCGGCGACATGACGCTGGCGGCGCACGCGCGGCCGGCGTCGTTCGCGGATTTCCGTTTCGTGTTTCCACGCTTCCCGTCCGAGGGTGGCGGCACGCTCGATTTCGCGATGGAGTGGCGCGGGACGACGCAGGAGTACGTCGTGAAGAATGCCGACGTCCACACCCAAGGCGCCCGACTTCGCGGCAAGTTCGCCATCAGCTTCGCCGATACGCTTTCCATCCACGACACCGACGTCCGGTTCTCGAACGTCAGCACGAAGCTGATCGAGCAGCTCGTGCCCGGATTCACGTCGCCGAGGCGTGGCACGCTGGATGGACAGCTCGCGATCATCGGCGGACGAAATGCGATGCAGCTGTCGGGGAACGTCGCGTTCTTCGATCCGGGCACCGGCACGAGCCGCGTCGCGGGCAGCGGGTTCGTCGGCTTTGCGCACGGCGACTGGCGGATGCGCAACATGAGGGTGCGTGTGGATCCGTTGCAGGTGGCTCTCGTGAAGGCACTCGCGCCGTCACTGGCCTCGACGATTCCGCAGATCGGTGGAACGCTCGTGGGCACGGTGAGCCTGAACGGGTCGACGGGTACGGCGCTGGCGATCGCGGGCGACGTGGAGCACCGCGACCGCGGCGGCGTCTCGCATCTCAGCGGCAGCGCGGGCATCAAGCTGGCGGGCGTGAACTCGTTCAACGTCGACATCCGCGCGCGACCGTTGGCGCTCGCCGAAGTGGGGCTGCTCGCACCCGCACTCGGCCTGCACGGGAGTGCGTCCGGGCCCATCCGGATCCAGGGCACGCTGGCCAACATGCGCATTTCGAGTGCGCTGCAGCTATCGGGGGGAGGCTGGTTGCGGACCGATGGACGCGTGAATCTGGCGTCTCGAGTCACCAGTTATGACGTGACGGCGCAGATGCAGATCGTCAACCTGAATGCGGTGATGACGAAGGCGCCCGAGACGTCCCTCACCGGCACGCTGACGGCGCGCGGGTCCGGCTTCAATCCCGCGACGATGCGTGTGGCGCTCGCCGGGGATTTCACGTCGTCCACGTTCAAGGGCATCACCGTCGACCGTCTGAGCGCTCGGCTCGCGGTGGCGGACGGCCTCGCCCGTGTGGAGCGCCTGGTTGGCCGCGCGAACAACACGACGCTGGATGCGTCCGGGACGTTCGGGCTCACTGCGCGGCGATCCGGCGAGCTGCGCTACAGCGTCGCCATCGATTCCCTGGGCGCGTACGACGCGCTGATCCCCGGTGAGCGCGCGGGCGTGGAACGGCCGCGCACCGGTCTCGTCGCCCGTGCCCTGCAACGCGCGCACGAAGACTCGGTGCGCGTTGCACGGGCGACGGAAGTGGAGCGCGCGGCAACCGGACGCGCGATGCCCGCCATTCCGGTGGACACACCACGCTCGCTGGCGCGCAGCGTCACGACCGGAAAGGTCTACGCCGCGGGTACGCTGACGGGCAACATCAAGCGGTTCGACACGCGGGGCCGACTGGCCGCGCAGGATGTGATCGTGCGCGGCAACTCCGTGCGGTCGCTGCAAGCGGAATACGCGTGGACGAACGCGCGAACCGCCGACTCGCGACTCGCGATCGGCGTCGAGGGCGGCCAGATCAGCGTGAAGGGCTTCGCATTCGACACCCTGTCGGGACGGCTGAGCTATCACAAGCCGTCCGGCGAGCTGCAGCTCGCGATTCGACAGGGCAATGAACGCGATTACTCCGCTGCCGCTTCATTCGTGCTCGGCACCAGGAACACGGTGAAGGTGAACAATCTCGCGGTGCGCATGGACACGACAGTGTGGACGCTCGGGCATCCCGCGGTCGTGCATTGGTACGCCGCCGGCGTCGAAGTCCAGGACGTGCTGCTACGCAGCAACAGCGGCGGCAGCGTTTACGTCAACGGCCTGCTGCCTACCCAAGGGAACGCCAACCTCGTGCTCGACGTTCAGAACTTCCAGATCGGCGACGTCGCGGCATTCATGCAAAGCGATCTTCCCCTCCGCGGCATCGTGACGGCGCGCGGCGTCCTCGAGGGACCGCTGAGCGATCCGCGATTCCGCGGAGCGGCGGGGCTGGTGAATGGCAACTACAACGGGTCGGTCATCCCGGATTTTCAGTCGACGTTCACGTACGCGAGCCAGTCGCTGGTGGCGCACGCCGAGGCGCTGCGCAAGGGCGGCGCGCCGACGGTCGTCGCGGATGCTACGCTGCCGGTCAACCTGGCCATCACCGGCGTCACGGGAGCGCGCATTCTCGACGCGCCGCTACGCGTGGACGTATCCGGAGACAGTCTGCCGCTGGATCTGATTCCCTCTTTCACCGACGCCGTCGCGCAGATTCGGGGGGTCGCGGTGGGGAGTTTCGCGATGCGCGGCACGCTGAAGCGTCCCACGTTCGCCGGCGCCGTGCGCTGGGCGAACGGCTCGGTGAAGATCGTGCCCACGGGGATGGTGGTGCACGACATCGTCGCGGAGCTCCGCATGGCACGCGACACGATTTTCGTCGACACGGCGATGGGGCGTTCGGGCAAGGGCACGGTGCAACTCGCAGGGCGGCTGCTGGTGGGCAGCTGGCGCACGCCGGGCTTCGACCTGCATCTGCTCGCGGACAACGCCGAAGTGCTGAACAACGATCACGGCCGCATCGATGCGGACGTCGGTCTGAGCATGACGGGGCCGTTCGATGATGCCTACGTTGCCGGCCTCGTGCGGGTCCGCCAGGGCGTCGGGTACATCCCCGAGCCGAGCCACAAGAATGTGGTGAACGCAGGCGATCCCGCCGTCTTCTCGGTGATGGATACCAGCGTCATGGCAGACCGCGAGCTCTTCCCTACCAGCTCGCCATTCCTCGAGAAGCTGCGTATCGACGTGGACGTCACGGTGAATCGCAACACGTGGCTGCGCTCGCGTGACGCGAACATCGAGATGTTCACGGAGGAACCGGTGCGCGTCCATCGTGAGGCCGATGCACTCGCGCTCACGGGCGTCGTGTCCACCGACCGAGGCGAATACACATTCCTGAGCAAGCGATTCGAGATCAAGCGCGGGTCGGCGACATTCACCGGCGGTCCGGAGCTCAACCCGATCGTTCAGGCGACCGGCGAATACGAGGTCGCGCTCGCGGGACGGCCGTCATTCAACGTGCGCGTGCTCATCGGTGGAACGCTGCAGAAGCCCAAGCTCACCCTCGAGAGCGATGCACAACCGCCGATCTCGCAGTCGGATCTGCTGAGCTATCTCGCATTCGGCCGCAGCGCGTCGTCCCTGCTGCAGCTGGAAGGCTCCGGCCTCACGGGCGCCACCGCGACGGGCAATCTCGTCGGCGTCGGGGCCGCGCTCGCCACCAAGCGCATGGCGGCTGTCGCGCTGGGCGTGATGGCGGACGAAGTGGAAGGCGAAGCCACCAAGGGACTCGGCACCGACGTCTTCAACATCACGCCGGCCGACATTCCGACGGAGCTCGGTAGTCAGGGCGTCGTGAATTTCTTCCAGAGCACGAAGATCGAGGCGGGCAAGTATCTGAGCCCGTACTTCTTCATGGCACTGCAGGCGCAGCAGTACCCGGGCATTCGCGCCGAATATCGGACGCCGAAGGGATGGCGTTACGAGGGCACGATCGAGCCGCGCTACCTGATCCAGCCTCCGTCACTGGAGCTGCAGCCGGTGCGGCCGGTGACCGCGATCGGCGCGTTCATCATCCGCGAGTGGCGCTTTTAGAGGCGGAATCCACCGACTACGCGGAATACACGGTGAGTTTCTAGCCCGCCGCGATCTGATCGTACAAGGTTGCGACAGCGCGGAGTCCCTTCGTGAAGTTGTCGAGTGAGATCCACTCGTCAGGCGCGTGGGCGTTTTCGCCGGGCAGGCCAAACCCCATCAGCAGCACGGGGACGTCCAGCACTCTCGTAAAGTCGCCGACCACGGGGATGGAGCCGCCCTCCCCAACGATGACCGGCGCTTTGTTGAACGCCGCACCAAGCGCGCGGCGAGCCGCATCGTAGAGGGGGCCATTGAGTTCCGCGCGCCACGGTTTCCCACCGTGAATGTATTGCACGTTCACGTTCACACCTTTCGGTGCAACGCGCCTTACATGTGCGGTGAACAGCCTGGCGATCTGCTGCGGATCCTGATCGGGGACCAGACGACAGCTCACCTTCGCCATGGCTTTTGCGGGCAGGACGGTCTTCGCGCCTTCGCCCGTGTATCCGCTGAGCAGGCCGTTGACCTCACATGTCGGCCGACTCCAGATGCGCTCCAGCGTCGAAAAGCCATCTTCGCCGTTGAGCGCGGACGCACCGGTCTCGGATCGGAAATGTTTTTCCGAGAAGGGCAGCTTCCGGATGGCATCGCGCGACTTCTTGTCCCACTTCCGTACCTTGTCGTAGAAGCCCTTGATGGCGATGCGACCCTTGGCGTCGTGCATGGTGGCGAGAATGCGCGCGAGCGCCATCGCGGGATTCACCACGGCGCCTCCGTAGCTGCCGGAGTGGAGGTCCTGCGCGGGACCGGTGACGTCGATCTGGAAATACGCCAGCCCGCGGAGCGACGACAGGATGGACGGCAGACCGGGTGCGAACATCGAGGAATCCGATATGACTACTGCGTCCGCTCGCAGCAGGTCTTCATGCTTCTCGACGAAGTCCGCGAGGTTGTCGCTCCCGACTTCCTCCTCGCCTTCGGCGAGGATCACCAGGTTGACCGGCAGTTTGCCGCGCGTCTTCAGCAGTCCTTCCGCCGCCTTCACGTGGATGTAGAGCTGCCCTTTGTCGTCCACGGACCCGCGCGCGAACAGCTTGCCGTCGCGCACCGTCGGCTCGAAGGGAGGCGAGGTCCACAACTCGAGCGGTTCCACCGGCTGGACGTCGTAGTGTCCGTACACCAAAATCGTCGGCGCGGCCTCTCCCGCGGCCCGCGATTCACCGACGACGATCGGATGGCCTGGCGTCTTGTGCACCGTGGCAGTCATTCCGATCGCGCGCACGCGGTTGGCCAGCCATTCCGCGCATCGCACCATGTCCGCGTTGTGCTCGGAACGCGCACTCACGCTCGGAATGCGCAGAAACTCGTCCAGCTCCGAACGGATGCGCGATTCCTCGCGCGTGAAGAACGCGTCGAGGTCCGGCGCGACTCGGGTCGTCGATGCGGGTGTCATGAGCGAGAACGTAGCGCGGCCGTTGGCCACGTGCCACGCCATCCGCGCAGCACCCAGATACGCAGATTCTTGACGACCCCGCTGCGTCGCCGAAGGGGTACGAGCGCTCCGCGCGTGATGGCGTCGAAGTGCGGCACCAGCTGTGTAATCTGCGTCGGCGTACCCGGAAGCTCGTCGAGAATCAGAATGACCGTGTCGCCCTGCGCCGCCCGCCGAGGCAGGCTCGGCCAGAGATCATACTGATTGCCCCGCGCCACCATGTTGAGCGCGAAGGTCTGCGGGTGGCGTGATAGATGGAACGCCAGCTCTGACGCTTCCTGATATCGATCGGCGGCAACGAGCGTGCGCGGTGACGCAGCCTCCGGGAGCGCCTCCACGGCCGACGCGAGGTCGTCCCATCCGTACGCGCGCGCCGCAGGATCACGCGGAGCGGGCACCGGCAGCATGGGTGCGAATGCGTTGACGTATGTGACGCTCGTGAGCGCCGCCGCCATACCGAGTCCGATGCGCAGCCACCGCCGCATCGGTGCCGTCAGCACCGCCGGCGACACGAGGAGCAGTAGCGCGGGCAGATACGCCGGCGCCGGCCAGTTCGCTTCGGCGCGACGCTTCGTAGCGGAGTACATGAAGAACACGAACGTGAACGCCGCACTCACTGCGAGCATGCGCGCCGTGGACGTGCCCGCGCGCTCCGACCATCCCTTCCACGTCGCGACGACGAGCAGGACGAAGATGACGGGCGACACCAGGCCCGCCTGTCCGCCGATGAGCTCGAGCTCCCGACCGACGATCGATCCACGCGCGCGTCCGAGGCCGTGGCCGACCTGGAACGCCAGCGATATCCACGCGTGGTTCGCATTCCAGATGAGTACGGGCAGAAAGACGACGAGCGCGATGATCGCGGCGACGTACGGCTCCGGATCCCGCAAGCGGGCGCGCGCGCCGCGGGACGACAACATGCCGAGCAAGACGGCCGCCGGAAGCAGAATCGACGTGTACTTCGATGCGAAGGCGAAGCCGAGCGCAACGCCTGAGAGCGACCACCACGTGAGACTATCGCGGGATCGGCGAGGCGCATCCAAAGCACGAACGATCCCGTACCACGCGGCCGCCGAGAAAGCGAGAAGCGGCGCGTCGGGAGTCGCGAGGATGAGACCAGCCGCGGAGAGGGGCATCGTCGCGAAAACGAGCGCGGCCATGAACGCGGCGCGATCGCCGCCCAACCGGCGCGCCGCCGCGCAGAGACAGACCGCGGCCACTCCTCCCAGAAGCACGGAGACCACACGCACGCCGAAGGGCGTCGGACCGAACACCGCGGTGCCGAGTGCGGTGATCCAGGCGATCACGGGTGGGTGGTCGAAGTAGCCGGCAGCGAGACGACGCGACCATTCCCAGTAGTACGTCTCGTCGGGAAACAGCGGCGTGGAAGCTCCGATGATGCCGCGCACGACGGTGCTGATGACACACACCGAGAGCGCGGCGGTCCACGCTCGGCTCTCCTCGTCGCGTGGAGCGTCGTGCGCGATCAGGGCGTCCCGGGCAACGCGCGTCGGCGACGCACGACCCACACGAGGAGAGTGATCGCCCACGTCCACACGAGCCACGACACGCGCTCGTCGCTCGACATCGTGGCCAGCATCACGCCGGGGGCGGTGACAATCGTCGCCGCGACGGACAGGCCGCTGGTCGACGGAGCAGTGCGCCGCTCGATGATGCGCGTGGACTCCGGGGAGCCGTTGCGGACGAGATTCTCGATCTGCGTGGCCAGCGCGTCCGTCGACAACGCGCGCCAGCCGTAGATAACGAGGAGCGTCCAGTTGGGCGCCGTGCGGCCCCAGCCGTGATTGTCGGTGCCTGACGTCATCGTGAGCTGATGCTGTGTGGCGAGCGCGAAGATGGCCTGCCGCTGCCGACGCACTTCGTCCATGGAATCGGGCGCGCCGTTCGACACTTCGATCGCGCGCACACCCGGCGTCCGTGGGCCGGACGCGATGGGCAACCGATCGAGGTGGTGCGGATGGTTCCAGATCACCGCGGGCTCGCGATTCGGGATCAGGCTCGCCAGGCGAAGTCCCTCGACGTCGACGTCGCGACCGTTCGCCGTGAGCAAGCCCTTGTACGTCCGCTCCGCGCCGAGGATCGCCACGTGCTCGCCCGTCCACGTGACTTCGATGCCCTGCAGCAGCGTCACGCCGTCACCCGCCGGTGACGGGTTGCGAGCCATGCCGCGCTCGGCCTCGGTCACCGATGCGTGATCGGTGACATATGCGACGTCATAGCCGCCGTCGCGATGCCATTCGCGGTTCTGTTCGGCGCCCCATCCGGGCCGTCCGTCGTGCGACGCCCTGGTGTGCGAGTGAAAGTCGACGCGCACGATGTTCGCGTCTTCGCTCGTGAGATAGGCCATGGGCCGCGGCAGGAGGGCCATGGCAGCATACAGCACCACGAGCCCGGCGAGCACCGCCGCGAACGACAACGCGTGACCGCGGAGTGTCGAACGCCGGCGCCATGCGACCACAATGCGCCAGACGACGAAGAGCACGAGGATCGCGGCGACGAACGCGATGTGCTGCGCCTTCGATAACAGGGTGAGGACGTCGAGCACGTCGGACAGCGGAGCGAGCACGATGTAGGCGAGCGAACGGGTAAGAACGACTTCTCCCACGGTTTCGCCAGTGATCGCGTCGCGGATTGGATCGGCGGCGAATCCGGAGCCCAGGATCACGAGCAGCGTGATGGCCACGGCCGTCCATGGCACGCGCGCCATCAGGCGGCGCCGGGTGGCGGGACGCTCGCGATCGGCATCGGCACTGCTGCGTCGGGTGGCGGGCACGGTCGTGGTAATTTGGAGACATCAATGTCGAATCGTCTGGCCGAAGAAACCAGCCCATATCTGCTGCAGCACGCGCACAACCCGGTGGACTGGTATCCATGGGGCCCGGAAGCGCTCGCGCGTGCACGGACCGAAGACCGGCCGATCCTGCTCAGCATCGGGTATTCGGCGTGTCACTGGTGCCACGTGATGGAGCGCGAATCGTTCGAGAACGCGGAGACGGCACGCGTGATGAACGAACTGTTCGTGAACATCAAGGTCGATCGTGAGGAGCGGCCGGACGTCGACGCGATCTACATGCAGGCCGTGCA
This sequence comes from Gemmatimonadaceae bacterium, assembly GCA_035248725.1. Classification (GTDB taxonomy): domain Bacteria; phylum Gemmatimonadota; class Gemmatimonadetes; order Gemmatimonadales; family Gemmatimonadaceae; genus DASPMP01. The sequence goes on from DATFHG010000027.1 coordinate 16,922, forward strand.
GGCGATGACGGGCCACGGGGGGTGGCCGATGACGGTGTTTCTGACGCCGCAGCTCGCGCCATTCTGGGCGGGCACGTACTTCCCTCCTGTCGACCGACCGGGCATGCCGTCCTTCCAGCGCGTGATGGCAGCCGTCGCGGACGCGTATCGCAATCGGCGTGACGACGTGGACCGCGTCGCAGCCTCCATGCGCGAGATGTACGCGAACACGTCCGCGCGATCGCGCAGCACGGGTACGCTGTCGCGCGACATCCTCGAGCGCGCTACCCGCGGACTGCTCGGCGCCCATGACGCCCGACTGGGCGGCTTCAGCGGCGCCCCGAAATTTCCTCACGCCATGGCGATGGAGTTTCTGCTCACGTCGTGGGCGCGTGCCGGCAACGACGCGGCGCTGGACGCCGTGCGCGGGACGTTTCTGCACATGGCACGTGGCGGCATCTACGACCAGGTCGGCGGCGGCTTCGCTCGTTACTCCGTGGACGCAGAGTGGCTGGTGCCCCACTTCGAGAAGATGCTGTACGACAATGCGCTGCTCATACGTACAGGCGTGCATCTCTGGCAGGCCACACAGGACAATGACGTTCGACGCGTCTGTGAGGAGACGCTGGACTGGGTCGCCCGCGAGATGCGGGCGCCGTCAGGCGGTTTCTACTCTGCGCTGGACGCCGACAGCGAAGGCCACGAGGGAAAGTTCTATGTCTGGACCATCGACGAGCTGCGCGACGCCCTCGGACGCGACGCCGAGCCCATGATCGAATACTGGGGTGCGACCGCCGACGGAAACTTCGAGGGCGCGAACATCCTGCACGTGTCCGGCGTATCGCGTGTGGATGAGGATCAGCTGCGTCGGGCACGACAGCGCCTTTTCGACGCGCGGGCGCATCGCGTCCGCCCCGCACGCGACGACAAGATCCTGGCCTCATGGAACGGCCTGATGGTCCGGGCGAGCGCCGAGGCGGCGCGCGCCTGGCCCGATGAATCGCTGCGGTCGCTGGCAACACAGGGTGGTGACTTCCTTGCGGACGCGATGCTTCGCGACGACGGGAACCGCGTCTTCCGTACACACACGGCCGGCGTGAGCCGCATTCCCGGATTTCTCGAGGATCACGCGTCGGTGGCCCTGGCGTTTCTGGCACTGTACGAGCTCACGTTCGAGTCCCAGTGGCTGGACCGCGCGCGCGTGCTGGGCGACTCGATGCTCGAGTATTACTGGGACGGGGACATCAACGCCTTCTTCGACACCGCGCGCGATCACGAGCGGCTGCTGACGCGTCCGCGAGAGGTCACCGACAACGCGACGCCGTCAGGTACGTCGCTCGCCGTCGAGCTGCTGCTGAAGCTCGGCGACATCCTCGGCGAAGCCGAGATGGTACGGCGCGCAGCATTCGCGCTCGAGACCATCGCCGAACCGATGGCGCGCTATCCGCTCGCATTCGGACACGCGCTGTGCGCCGCGGACCTCGTGGTGAACGGTGCCGTCGAAGTGGCGATCGTCGGTGACGTCGGGACGCCGGAGTTTGCGAAGCTCGCCGGCGTTGCGGGCAGCCGGTACGTGCCTGCGCTCGTGATGGCGGGTGGTCCCGCGGCGGGGGACGACACCGTCGCCTTACTGCGCGGCCGAGGTGAGCGTGAGGGCCATCCAACCGCGTATGTGTGCCGCGGTTACGTGTGCGACGAGCCGGTCACGAAGCCCGAGGATTTGCTGCGCCAGCTCGACCGCGTGGTCTCACGTGAGGAATAGCTCTCGGAAATAGTTGGCCGGGATGGTGCCCATCCGCATGAAGCGCTCGTGGAAATCACGGGCGGAGTACGCCGCTCCCTTCCGCGATCGGTACGCGTCGCGCAATGCGATGATGGCATTCTTGCCGAGATTGTACGTGATCGCCTGTGTCGGCCACTTGCTGTAGCGGTAAATCGCTCGCTGTGCGGATTCGCACACCGCGGCGGCCGCGGGCTCGCTGCGCGCACGGGCACACGCGCCAGGATAGAAACTCACCTTCTCGGTGAAATAATCCACGGCCGCGTCATATGTGAGCCGGCCGGTGTGCAGCCCGACGTCGATGTAGACGCGGGCGGCGCGCAAGAGCTGCCCCTGCAGCTCGTACAGGTATTCGCCGGCCGAGTAGAAGCCCGACGGATGGTCGGGTGCCGGCTCCGCCATGAGCTCCTCGGCGTACAGTCCCCAGCCTTCGGTGGCCATCGAATCGCTCCACATCGACGACGAATCTTCGACGGCGCCCGGCGTGAGCCAGCGGATGTTGGAGATCTCGTCGGCGTGCTGCGTCATGTACTTGAAGTGCCAATCATGGCCGGGAAAGCCTTCGTGAACCGCGGTGTCCGCGACCGAGGCGCGGCTCTGCTCTCGCAACGCAGCCGGATCGTTTCCTGTCGGCGTGAGATAGAAGCGTCCTACGCCGCTCTTCTTGAACGGCGGCGCGGGGTAGTACGCGGCCTCGATCGTGCTCCGCAACACGGGCGGCGTCGGAACGACGTCGAGCTTGTAGTCCGCGGGCACGTCGAACAATCCATGATCCCGGCCGTACGCGACCGCTCGAGCGCCGGTCTGGCGGTACCAGTCGAGCAGCTCGTCGTCGTTCGACGGCGAATCGGCGGACAGGTCCTCCATCACGCGACGGATGCTCCACGCGCGTTCCTGGTTGTCGGCGAACGGAAGGCTGATGCCGCGTTCCCGCGCGATGCGTTCGGCGGCGTCCGCGATCCGCTGTGTGTATTCCTCCACCTGGCGCGCGCCATACTCGAACAGCTCGCTGGCTGAGCGCTCGTCGCGGAAAATCGTGCGCACACGCCACTGATAGCCCGCTTCGCCGAGCGCGTAGCGATCTGCGGTATCGCGCGCGAAGCGCTGCGCGAGCCATCGACCGAATTCCTCGTATGCGCGTGCGGCGGCCTCGCCAGCGCCAGCGACCGCGGACAGCGTGGAGCTCGCGAATGTCTGGTCGCCGAGGTAGCCACGGGCGAGCGCCGGCAGGGTCGTTCGAAAATACGTGGCGTTGGAACGACTTCCGTCGATGCCGTCACGCTGGACCATGCGACGATCGGGCATGTTGCCGGCGCGCACGCCCGCGTCGATGTTCGCGCGGGCAACGCGGACGTACTCGGGGATCGCCGACAGTCGCGCGATCACCAGCCGCCACTCTCCGTCGTCGCCCAGCTTTCCATTCCCGAAGTCGCGCATCTGCTGGATCTGCCAATCGATGCCGCGGAACGGCTCGGCGACGTATGTGTCCACCGATCGCTGGTGATATGCGCGATCCAGCTGCCACACGAGGAAGCCGAGCTGCGCGCCCATGACCGCGTGATCCACTTTGTGCTGTGGCGTGAGCAGACCGGGATCGATGCTGACGCGCGCCCGCTCCAGCTCACCGTACACGCGCGCTTCTTCACGCAGCCCCGCGTCCGAATAGTCGCGCAGTCGTCCGCCCAGGCCGGCGAGCGCGGCATCCCAACCGTCCCCGCCGAGATACGTGCTCGTCACGGGATTCAGAAGGAGATGGCGACGGAAGTAATCGTCGCGCAGATGAACGAACCCCTGGTCCGCCAGGTCGCGTCGCGATTCCAGCCGGCAGGCGTCGAGGAGCGGAGCGCCAAGCATTCCCGCCGCGAGCGTCGCGCCGGTGCGCACGAAGCCGCGGCGGTCGAGGGTCACGGCTTGTACCAGTGCGTCGCCGTGGCCCAGTGCTCGGGCACGAACAGATTCGAATCGAGCGGCACGTTCACACGCACGTCCGAGTACTCTTCGCGAAAGACCGGCGTTCCCCGCACCGACATCCGCACGGCTTCGGCGACCCAGCCGCCGGCGTACGGCTTGTAGTTCTCGAAGCGGATGTCGCGTGTCACCTTCCGCACCTCGTCCGTCTGAACGAGCCGGAGGAACAGCAAACGCTCGGCGTCGACCCAGAACTGGTTCGATGTCGTGTCCGTGGGACCAGCGCCGATGACGTACGCGCGTCTGCCGTACAGGGTATCCGTCCGGAGCAGGTGCAGGTCAATGTGCTCCGCGGCCAGCTGCGACAGCGTCTGCGCGACCGGTTGCGCGTACACATCGAAGCCGAGAACGAGCAGCGGGTTCCTGCCGACTCGCCTGTCTACGAGCTTGCCCTCCTGAAACTGGTAGACCGAATCGCCGCGATAGAGCACGCCATTGCCCTTCGTCGGATCGCCGAGATCGATGCGGAGACGGCCAGGCATCGCGCCCGCCTCATACCATGTTTCCACGCGCGACGGCGTCCCGTCGGGGCGCAGCGTGGTGCTCTTCTGCACGAACGTCAGGTTCCGATACCACTTCCCCGCGTATCGGTCATGCATCGCTGCCACAAGCTGATCGGCGCTGGTGATGCTGGAGGAGCGGGCACCGGCCCGTCCCGCGGGAGCGGATGGCGACCCCACCTCGACGGTGCGGTGGCACGCGGCGATAGCTGACACAGCGGCAATGCCGATGACGATTTTGCGCATGGCGGTAAGCTAGACGATCCATGAACGCGCGCGTGAGACGCACGTCACACCGGGGCTGGCCTCTGCTGCCCGAATCGGCGAGTATCCGAGTCCGTGAGCAAGATCTTCGACGTCTCGGTTCCGATCGCCAACGGTGGCGTCGTGTATCCCGGCAATCCGGAGATCCGCATCGAGCCGCACTCGGAGCTGAGCAAAGGAGCGAGCTCGAACCTGTCGCGCATCAGCTTCGGCTCACACACGGGGACGCACGTGGACGCCCCGCGGCACTTCTTCGAGGCCGGGACCACCGTCGATCGACTGTCGCTCAACGCGCTCATTGGACCGGCGCGCGTCATCGTCATGGACGACGAGGTCATGAGCGTCACGACGTCGCATCTGGCGTTGCACGACCTGAGCGGCGTGGAGCGCGTCCTGATCCGGACACGCAACTCGGCGTTCGTGACGGACACGCAGTTCCATCCTGACTTCACGTACCTGGCGCCCGACGGCGCCGAATACCTTGCGTCGCTGGGCGTGAAGCTCATCGGCGTGGATTACTTCTCGGTGGAGCAGTTCCATTCGGGCCATCACCGAACGCATCGCACGCTGCTGGAGCGCGGCATCGTCATCGTCGAAGCGCTCGACCTCTCGGCGATCGACGCAGGAGACTACGCGTTCTGCTGTCTGCCCCTGTGTCTCGAGGGGCTCGATGGCGCGCCCGCGCGAGCGGTGCTCATGCGTCCGGAGATCTAGCAGCGGCGGGAGGCGGGCGGCGCGAGCCAACGGAGAACGACATGCAACTGGCGATGATCGGCTTGGGCAAGATGGGTGGCAACATGACCGAGCGTCTGATGCGCGGCGGTCACAGAGTCGTCGCGTACGACCGCGGCGCCGACGTCGTGCAGAAGTACGCGAAGCTGGGCGCGACGCCAGCGAAGTCGCTCCGTGAGGTGGTGCAGCAGCTCAGCGCGCCGCGCATCGTGTGGATCATGGTGCCCGCGGGAGACCCCGTCGATCAGACCATCGCAGAGCTGCAACCGCTCCTCGCCGAGGGCGACATCATCATCGACGGCGGAAACTCGAATTTCCACGACACGATGCGACGGGCAGATTCCCTGCGCCAGCAGGGAATCCAGTACATCGACTGCGGGACGAGCGGCGGCGTGTGGGGGCTCGAGAACGGATACTGTCTCATGATCGGCGGCGACAAACGTGCCGTGCTCCTCTGTGAACCCATCTTCAAGACATTGGCGCCCGAGCACGGCTGCGCGCACGTGGGACCGCCGGGCGCGGGACACTACGTGAAGATGATTCACAACGGCATCGAGTACGGAATGCTGCAGGCCTACGCCGAGGGATACGAGATTCTCCACGCGTCAACGGACTTCCCGGGACTCGACCTTCGTCAGATTGCCGACGTGTGGCAGCACGGCAGTGTCGTACGGTCCTGGCTCAACGAGCTGGCCATCCGCGCGTTCGACCGCGACGCGAATCTCGACGCGATCAAGGGATGGGTCGCCGATTCGGGCGAAGGGCGGTGGACGGTGCAGGAAGCGATCGACCTCGACGTGCCGGCGCCCGTGATCACGCTGTCACTCCTCGCGCGCTTCCGTTCCCGTCAGGAGGACTCCTTCGGCGCGAAAGTCATCGCCGCGCTGCGCAACGAATTCGGCGGCCACGCCGTGCACAAGGCATGACGACGGTCGCGCCGAGGAAGGTCACCGCGCGACCGAGTCAGGTGATACGCGCCCTTGGGCGCGACGCGCGCATGGCGGAACCGTGCACCATCGTCATCCTCGGTGCCAACGGCGACCTCTCCAAACGCAAGCTGCTCCCCGCGATCTACCAGCTCGCGAAGGACAAGCTCCTGCCGCCCAACTGCGACATCCTCGGCACCGCACGCGAGCCGCTCGACGACGACAGCTTCCGCACCGTGATGCGCGATGCGCTGCGCGCGAGCGACGAGATCGAGTTCGACGAGAAGCTCTGGGAATCGCTCGCGCCGCGGATGCACTACGTACCCGGCGACGTGAAAAACGCGCGATCGTTCGACCAGCTCTGCACGCGTCTCGAGCAGATCGAAGCACGCCGGCAGCCGAACGAGCGCAACCGATTGTTCTACCTCGCCGTGCCGCCGAGCATCTTCGAGACGATCGTGAAGGCGCTCTCCGAGAGCGGCCTCGCGCCGCGGATGCACGATGCATCCGTGCGCCCCTGGTCGCGCGTCGTCATCGAAAAGCCGTTCGGCCGCAGCCTCGAGACGGCGCGCGCGCTCAATCGCCTCGTCCTCGACCTGTTCAGCGAATGTCAGCTGTTCCGCATCGACCATTACCTGGGGAAGGAGACGGTCCAGAGCATTCTCGTCTTCCGGTTCGCGAACGCGATCTTCGAACCCATCTGGAGCCGCCAGGTCATCGACCACGTGCAGATCACCGTGGCCGAGACCGTGGGCGTGGAGCGTCGCGGCAAGTACTACGAGGAAGCGGGCGTCGTGCGCGACATGTTCCAGAACCACCTGCTGCAGCTGCTGACGCTCACCGCGATGGAGCCGCCGGCCGCGATGAATGCGGATGCCGTGCGCGACGAGAAGGTGAAGGTGCTGCGCTCGATTCGCTGGCCGCGCGCGGACGAGCTCGAGCACAGCGCAATTCGCGCGCAGTATGCGGCGGGCACGTTCGACGGGAAGAAGGTTCCTGGATACCGCGACGAGCCCGACGTCTCCAAGACGTCGAACACGCCGACGTACGCCGCGGCGCAATTTCACATCGACAACTGGCGATGGACGGGCGTGCCGTTCTTCCTCCGATCCGGGAAACGGCTGCCCACACGGGTCTCCGAGATCGCGGTGCAGTTCCGCCAGCCGCCGATCCTCATGTTCGGGCACGAAACCCGCGAGCAGATCGCGCCGAATACGCTGGTGATGCGCATCCAGCCAAACGAAGGCGCTTCGTTGTCGTTCCAGGTGAAGACCCCCGGGGCGGCGTATCAGCTCTCCGAGCGAATCGAAGTGTCGTCCGTCGCGATGGATTTTTCCTATCGCGAGACGTTCGGCGATTCGAATCCACCCGCGTACGAGACGCTGTTGCTCGATGTGCTCATCGGCGACGCGACCTTATTCACCCGCAGCGACGAAGTCGAGGCCGCATGGAAGGTGGTGGAACCGTTGATCACGCACTGGGAACAGCATCCCCCGGAGCGCATGCTCACGTACGCGGCTGGCACGTGGGGACCGCGCGCCGCAGACGAGCTCGTGTCCGCGCACGGCGCGCGATGGCGTGAGCCAACCTGAGCGGTCGCAGGCGCGTCGCGCCCTGGTGATCGTCAACCCGGGCGCGAGGAAAGCGGCGAAGAAAAGCGAGGAGGCCAGGCGAGCGCTGCAGGAAGAAGGGCTGACCGTCACGGTCGTGTTCACCGAGGCGCCGGGCCATGCAACCGAGCTCGCGCGTCAGCATGCGCCGAACGCGGATATCGTCTTCACGCTCGGAGGAGACGGCACGGCGATGGAGGTCATCACCGCGCTCGCTGGTCAGGGGCCCCCCGTCGCCGTGCTACCCGGCGGCACCGGCAACATCCTCGCTCGCTCACTCGGAACTCCATTGCGGATCGCACGGGCGGCGAAAGCGCTGCTACATGGCGACGAGGCACGACTCGACCTTGGCAGGCTCGGCGATGGACGCCATTTCGTCATTGGCGTCGGCGTGGGGCTCGACGAAGCCATGATCGCCGGCGCGTCGCCGCTCATGAAGAAACGCGTCGGCTTCTGGGCGTACATCTGGTCGGCGATGAAGGCCGGCCTTCGCATGCAGCGGTTCGACGTCCGCCTTACGGTGGATGGCAAGCTCTACGAGCGCCGCGCGACGTCGGTTCTGATCGCCAATCTCGGATCCGTGCTCGGCGGCGTCATCAGCTTTGGTGACAAGATTCTGTACGACGATGGCGTGCTCCATGCTTGTGTTTACTCACCGGATAACCTGTGGGACGCGCTGCGGATCTTCGCGCGGATGCTGCGTGGAACCGTGCACGACGATCGATGCGCGTTCTATGTGTCGGGGAGGGATTTCCGGCTCGAGACGACGCCGCAGCGGCGAGCTCAGGCTGACGGCGAACTGCTGGAGATGACGCCGCTCGACATCACGACACGACCGCAGGCGGCCCGATTGCTGATCCGGAAACAGAAAGCGACGCAGCTGTAGAGGAGCGCAGGACGATGTACGCGGATTCGAACAGCCCGAGAAAGAAGCCAAGCACTTTCCTCGCAACCTTCGGATACGCGTGGGTGATGATCGGACTCTTCACGGGGACCATCGTCCTCGTGGTGTTCGTCCGCGGCATCATCAGCACGCTGCACGGATTCGGCCTCGGCGATACGGCGCAGAGTCGCGTGCTGATCGGCGTGATGTGCGCGTTCATCGTCGCGTCGTTCCTGCTGACCCGGTCGGTGGTGAAGCGCCTGTATCGCACGCAGTCGGCGACCGTGCGTCGCGTGGCGCTTGGCGCGCTCGTCGTGCCCGGCGCGCTGTCGATGTGGGCGTGGTCCAACCCGACGATGCTGCTCGCGAAGATCGCGGGTAGCGAGTCGTCGAGCCTGGCGATGCGTGGCGGACCGGAGTTCATCTTCGGCCCCTACCCCGACGCCGATCGTCTCGCCGAGCTGAAAAAGCAGGGCGTGACCACCATCATCTCGCTGCAACATCCTTCGGTGGTGGTCGAGATGCAGGGCATCCGCGACGAGAAGGAGAATACGGCGAAGCTGGGCCTCGAGCTGATCCACGCACCGATGCTTCCGTGGGTGAGCGACAACGAGGCGTCGCTCGACAAGATCCGCGAGATCGCCCGTACCGGTCACGGGAAGTACTACGTGCACTGCGGACTGGGGCGCGATCGCGTGAACGTGGTGAAGCGCGTCATCGAGTCGATGTCGGACAATCGCAACATTCAGCTGGCCAAGGCGAAGGACATCCGCGCGGCGAAGGGCCTCGAGCAACGCACCGAGCCGTTCCAGAACGGACGCCTCTTCCAGCTGCGTCCTGGCGTCTGGCTGGTGCCGATCCCGAACAAGATGGAGCTGTCGGACATCCTCTTCGGCGCGGAGGGGCGCGTGCTGCTGGTGCTGGATCCCAGGGACAGCGTGCAGCAGGCGTGGAGCAGAACCGCCCAGCAGCAGCTCAAATCGTACGTGATCCCGTTCGCCGTCGTGCCGTTCGACGAACGCGACGCGGCCGACGACGAGCGCATCGCGCTGCTGGCCAATCGCATCCAGAGCGAGCCTGGCCGCGTGACGGTGATCGTGCCGCGGACGCCGTTCGGCTCGGGCACGAACGAGCGGCAGACCAGGGTGGCGACGGCGCTGCTGCGTCGTTTCGGCGTCAGCTGGGCGCTGACGCCGGCGGAGCGTGCAAGTCAGCGCAGCTCATCACAATCTGCCGGCAGTTCCGGCAGATGAGCTTGCATTTGACCCACTCGAGATCGCGCGAGCCGCAATAGTCGCACGTCTCCGGGCGCTGGTCCTGAGCCCGCGATGTCATGGCGTCGTTACCTGACTCGCCATCGTGCCGTCCGCATCTCGAACCTTTTTTCGGACCGTGACCGACCGTGACGAACGCAGCGCTCAGGAGCGTGCTCCTCGCCGCCTGCATTGCAGCCTGTCAGACCGCCGATGCCGACGGCACGCTGTACACCCTGAAGACCGTCAACAATTTCGTCATCCCGCATTCGGATACGTACGCGTTCACGCTCGGAGGACAGGGCTACCAGCGGACGTACGACTATCGCGGCGGCTCGATCGTCCTCCGGCCCGACAGCAGCTTTCTGCTGAGGGTGCAGTTGCACGAAAGCCAACCCGATCCATTCGGCACGAGCGGAATCAATCACGATATCGAACGAGCGTTCGAGGGCACATACTCGGTCGGGGCGACGGACAGTACCATGACCCTCACGGGCACGGTCGACAATGCCGCCGCGCGCACCATGACGGGCGCCTACCACGGCGACTTCGTGCTCGTGACGTGGGCGGACACCGAAACAGACCATGCGTCGGGGCAGCCGCTCTTCTCGTATACCGACTACCTGCGCTTCGAGAAGCCGCAGTAATCGTCAATCGAAGTCGAGCGCGAGGTCCAGCGCGGGTGCCGAGTGCGTGAGCTTGCCCACCGAAATCCAGTCGACGCCCGTCTCCGCGATCGCTCGCACGGTGGAGAGATTCACGCCCCCCGACGCCTCGATCTTGGCGCGCCCCGCGACCAGCTGCACGCATTCTCGCAGCAGGTCCGTGCTCATGTTGTCGAGCAGGATGATGTCGACCCTCGCGTCGATCGCCGCCCGCACCTGTTCCGGCGTGTCGCACTCCACTTCGATCTGCATGCCCGGCGCCGCGAGGTCGCGCGCGCGCCGCACCGCGAGCTGCACGTCTCCCTCACACTCGACGAGGTGGTTGTCCTTGATGAGAATGGCGCTCGCGAGATCCATGCGGTGATTGGTGCCGCCGCCACAGCGCACGGCGTATTTCTCGAGGGCACGCCAGCCCGGCGTCGTCTTGCGCGTGTCGAGAATCTTCGTCTTGGTGCCGGCTATGGCGTCCACGTACTTCGCGGTGAGCGTGGCGACGCCGGACATCCGCTGCATGAAATTCAACGCCACGCGTTCGGCGGCCAGCACGCCGCGCGCGTGCCCGGTGACGAACGCCAGCGGTTCGCCTTCCGTGACGCGGGTGCCGTCCTCGTGCTCGACGCGGATCGCGACCTTGGGATCGAGCAGACGAAACGCCTCGAGCGCGAGCGGCATCCCCGAGATCGTTCCTGAGCCGCGCGCGACCAGCGTGGCGCGCGCGCGCCGATCGGAGACCACCGTCGCAATCGTGGTGACGTCGTTGAACGCCTGGTCTTCCTCGAGGGCACTTTGCACGACGCGCTGGAGGTCGGCCTGCTTGAGCGGAAAGCGCAGCGCAGCATTCGGGTCGTAGCTCGGCACCGAGAGCGGCGTGATCATGCGCGGCGTGTTGCGACGTTCGGCGGGGCGCCGTTCTCCGGGCGTTTCCATGAGCCGCTCTCCTCTGCCGGTGCGACCAGCGCGGTTGCGCTTACTCGCCCGGGTCGATGGTTTCGGGAACCGGCGACAGCGCGGGGCCGCTGCGTCCGCCGATGGCGATCATGCGTTCGATGGCCGTGCGCGCGCGCGCCGCCACATCGGGCGCGACGCTGATCGGATACTGCATGTGCTGCAGCGAGCGGAGCACCTTTGGAAGCGTGGTCACTTTCATGTAGGCGCACGCCGCACGCTCATTGGCTGCCCAGAAGCGCTTGGCGGGATTCTCGCGACGCAGCCGATGGAGGATGCCGATCTCCGTGGCGACGATGAAATCGTCCGCGGGCGACTCCTTCGGGCGCTTGATCATTCCTTCCGTGGACAGGATCTGCACGCCCGTGGGATCGATATCACCGGCCGACATCGCCTCGATCACGCTCGTGGAGCACCCGCACTCGGGATGGATGAGAAACTCGGCTTCCGGATGCATGCGCCGCTGCAACCGGATGTTCTCAGGGTCGATGCCGGCGTGCACGTGGCATTCACCCATCCACACGTGGATGTTCGTGCGTCCGGTTATGCGCCGGACGTGCGCGCCGAGGAACATGTCCGGAAGGAAGAGTATTTCCCTGTCCGCTGGGATGGCGTTGACGACTTCGACCGCGTTGCCTGAAGTGCAGCAGTAGTCGCTCTCGGCTTTTACGTCCGCGGTGGTGTTGACGTACGCGACGACCACCGCGCCCGGATGCTCGGCCTTCCACGCGCGCAGCTGCGCGCCGTCGATCGTCGATGCGAGCGAACAACCCGCCGCGAGATCGGGCAAAAGGACGGTCTTGCTCGGCGACAGGATGGCAGCGGTCTCCGCCATGAAGTGGACGCCGCAGAACACGATGACCTCGGCTTCGGTCTTCGCCGCTTCGCGCGAGAGCCCCAGTGAATCACCGACGTAATCGGCGACATCCTGCACTTCCGGACGCTCGTAGTTGTGCGCCAGGAGCACCGCATTTCGCGTCTTCGCGAGCTCCTTGATCTCAGCCTGGAGCTCCGCGATCTGGTCCTGGCGCGAGAGCTCGGCGGTGGTTGCCATGAATGGAATCTAAATCGTTGAAGGGCAAGCCGTTAGAAGTCAGAAGCTGGCCGCGCCCGACTCACAACTCGATGTGCCGGCCTCGCCATGCACCTTTCGCGCGCGGGAAGTCGGTACGGTAATGACCGCCGCGCGACTCCTTGCGACGGATTGCGCCTTCGACGATCAGCTGCGCCGTCTGCACGAGGTTGAGCTCTTCTGTCGCCCCCGTGGGCAAACGGCGTTCGATCTCCTTCAGGCGTCCTTGCGCATCGCGCAGGCCGGCCGCGGTGCGTACGACGCCAGCATCCCGCCACATGATGTCGCGGACCGAATCTGCGGCCACCTGCGCCGCGCCACGGTCCTCCAGTACTGGCACACTCCAGCGCGCAGGCTTCGGGAGCGACGACAGCGCAGGGACCTGGACGATGTCGCGTGCCGCACGCTCCGCGAACACCAATCCCTCGAGCAGCGAGTTCGACGCGAGACGGTTTGCGCCGTGCACGCCGGTGCGAGACACCTCGCCGACGGCGTACAGCCGCGGCATGCTCGAGCGCCCGCACAGATCGGTCGCGATGCCACCCATCATGTAATGCGCGGCCGGTGTCACAGGGATAAGGTCGCGACGCGGATCGATGCCGCGCGCCCGACACAGCGCGAGAATCCCGGGAAATCGTCGGGCAAACACGGGTGCGAGCTTCCGCGCATCGAGAAAGACGCGGCGCCCTTTTCGCTGTTCGCGCGCTATCGCACGCGAGACCACGTCGCGCGGCGCCAGCTCCGCGAGGCGATGCTGTCCTCGCATGAAGCGCTTTCCGTGGTCATTCACGAGGATGGCGCCTTCACCACGCACCGCCTCGGAGACCAGCGCCAGCGGATTCTCCGGCGTGTCCAGGGCCGTGGGATGGAACTGCACGAACTCCATGTCCGCGAGCGTCACGCCGGCACGGTGCGCGATCGCGAAGCCGTCACCGGTCGCCACCACGGGATTCGTGGTGTAGCGATACACCTGCCCGCATCCGCCGGTGGCGAGCACGGTAACGTCGGCGACGATCTCGGTGGCCACTCCGCTCAGGCTCGCACGGACGCCGATGCACATCCCGCGATGCACGATGAGATCGAGCACGCGCGCCTTCTCCAGCACCCGCACGTTCTTGCTCCGGCGCACGCGCTGCACCAGCGTCCGCGCCACCTCGGCGCCCGTCTGATCTCCGTGCGCATGCACGATGCGCTTGCGGGAATGCGCCGCCTCGCGCCCGAGCTTGAGCCGCCCCGTTTCGGGTTCGAGATCGAATTGCGCGCCCGCCGCCTGCAGCTCCCGGACGCGCGTTGGCCCTTCCTCGACGAGCACGCGGACCGCGGCGGCATCACACAACGCCGCGCCGGCGGCGAGGGTGTCCCGGCGATGCAACTCGGGTGAGTCCCCGGCGCCAAGCGCGGCCGCGATGCCGCCCTGCGCGTAGGACGTCGCGCTATCGAACAGTGATCGCTTCGTGAGGAGCAGTACCGGGCCCTGCTCCGACGCGCGCCAGGCCGCGTGCAGTCCCGCGACGCCGGAGCCGACGACCAGGAACCGCGTTCGCAGTCGCTTTACGGTTGCAGCCATACCATTGGAATTCTATCGAGCTGTGGACCATCTTCCTGCCCCATGCGAAAACTGCTGACGGTCGTCGCGGTGCTGCTCGCCGCGCAGATCGCGCTGCTCTTCGTGCATCCCGGCGGCGCCGCGACGCCGGCATCGCAGTCCGCGGTGGACGTCGGCATCGTCTTCGACGTCGGTGGGCGTGGCGACAAGTCGTTCAACGACGGGGCGTACATCGGCGGCGAACGCGCGGAACGCGAGCTCGGTGCGCACGTCCGGTTCATCGAGCCGGGTGACGGATCGGATCGCGAGGCGGGCCTGCGGCTGCTCGCCGCGGAGGGGATGGATCTCGTTATCGGCGTGGGCTTCATCTTCTCGGACGACCTCACCCAGCTCGCGAAGGAATACCCCAACACGAAGTTCGCGGGCATCGATTATTCCGTTCCCTTCGACAGTCTTGGCCGTCCCATTCCGCCGCCGCCGAATCTGGCGGCACTGAAGTTCCGCGAAGAAGAAGGATCATTCCTCGTCGGCGCGCTCGCCGCGCTGGTGAGCAAAACCGGGAAAGTCGGATTTGTCGGCGGAATGAATTTTCCGCTGATCCACAAATTCGAGGCGGGCTTCCGCTCCGGCGTGAAACACGTGTGTCCTCGCTGCACGGTGATATCGCAGTACGCGGGCGTAACGCCGGAAGCCTTCCGCAATCCCGGCCGCGGCAAGGAGCTGGCGCTCAGCCAGTATCAGCAGGGCGTGGACGTGATCTATCACGCGGCGGGCTCCACCGGCCTCGGTGTCTTCGAGGCGGCGCGGCAGACCGGGAAGCTCGCGATCGGCGTGGATGCCGATCAGTACCAGGAGGCGCCGGGTCATATCCTGACGTCGATGGTCAAGGGCGTCGATGTCGCGGTCTTCCAGGCGACGAATTGGGTAAAGCAGGGCACGTTCAAGGGCGGCGTCTATCAGCTCGGCTTGAAGGAAGGCGGAGTCGGCTACATCTACGACCAGAACAACAGCGCACTGATTCCCGAGGCGGTCCGTGCGCGCGTGGAGCAGCTTCGTCAGGAGATCATCGCGGGTCGGATCAAGGTGCCGGACACGCTGTGATCCGACTCTCGGACATCTACAAGACGTTCGGATCGGTTCAGGCAAACCGCGGCGCGTGCTTGGACGTGGTCGACCGCGAAATCCACGCGCTGGTCGGGGAGAACGGCGCGGGCAAGTCCACGCTCATGCGCATCCTGAGCGGAATGTTTCCGCCCGACTCCGGCACGGTCGAGGTGAACGGCGCAGACGTCACCGGCTGGGCCACGGCGGATGCGATCGAGGCCGGCGTGGGCATGGTGCACCAGCACTTCATGCTCGTGCCCACACTCACGGTGACCGAGAACATCATGCTCGGCGCCGAGATCACCAGCGGACTCCAACTCGACGGCCGCAAGGCGGAGGCGCAGGTTCGCGCGCTGATGGAGCGCACCGGCCTCGCAGTCCCGCCCCGCCAGCGCGTCGGGGATCTCAGCGTCGGCGAGGCGCAGCGCGTCGAGATTCTGAAGGCGCTCTATCGCGGCGCGCGTGTGCTCATTCTCGATGAACCGACCGCCGTACTCTCGCCACCCGAGGTCGAGGAGCTGTGGCGCGTGCTGCGGCGGCTGCGCGAAGACGGCGGCACGATCGTGCTCATCACGCACAAGCTCGACGAGGTGATGGCGATCAGCGACACCATCACCGTGATGCGCCAGGGAGCGACGGTCGGACGTCTTACCACGCGGCAGACGACGCCGGCGGAAATCGCGCGCATGATGGTGGGCCGCGACGTCGCCCTCCCGGAACGTCGCGCCGACGCCGGCGTCGCACGACAGACCACTGCCCCGCTGCTCGAGGTGCGCGATCTCGTCGTGGCGACCGCGCGACGTGCCAACGCCGTGGATCGGGTAAGTCTCGCCGTCGCACCGGGTGAAATCGTCGGCATCGCGGGCGTGGAAGGCAACGGACAAACGGAGTTGATCGAGGCCATCGCCGGACTGCGATCACCTTCCGCGGGCCAGATTCTCTTCGACGGCCGCGAGGTGACGCTGGCGGGCGTTCGCGAACGCGGTGATCTCGGGCTCGCGCACATCCCCGAGGACCGGCACGAGCGCGGGCTCGTGCTCGACTATCCCCTGTTCGACAATCTCATCCTCGGCCAGCAGCACCACTTCACGCGTCGCGCCGGCGCGCTCGACACACAACGCATCGGCGCGCACGCGGCCGGAGTGATCGACCGCTTCGATGTCCGTCCGCGCGATGCGACGCTCCCCGCGCGTGCGCTGTCCGGCGGCAATCAGCAGAAGATCGTGATCGGACGCGAAATGGGCGACGCACAGCGCTTCCGCATTCTGCTTGCCGCCCAGCCGACACGCGGCGTGGACGTCGGTGCCATCGAGTTCATTCACGATCAATTGCGCGCGGCCCGCGCTGCCGGCAAAGCCATCCTCCTCGTGTCGGCGGATCTCACCGAGGTCCTCGCTCTCTCCGATCGCATCGCCGTGATGTATGGCGGGCGCATCGTCACCGTCGTCCCGGGTGCCACGGCAACGGCGGAGCAGCTTGGCCCGTTCATGACGGGTGCGGCGATTCGACCGACTGGAACGGCGTCGTGAGTCGCGCGAAACTCGAGGAGGCGCTGCTTCCGCCCGTTGTCGCCATGCTGGTCGCGCTGCTGGTCGGTGACCTGCTCATCCTGAGCTTCGGTCAATCGCCCGGCGCCGTGTACAAGCAGCTGCTCGAGGGAACGTGGGGGAATGCCTACGGCCTCGGACAAGTGCTCTACAAGGCGACCACGCTCGCGTTCACCGGTCTGGCCGTCGGCATTCCGCTGCGCGCGGGTCTGTTCAACATCGGCGCGGAAAGCCAGCTGGCGGCCGGCGGCTTCGCCGCGGCCCTCGTCGGTCTCGCGCTGCCCGCAGGACTGCCATCGCTGCTCGTGCTGCCGATCTATGTCATCGCCGCGGGTGTGGCCGGAGGCGTGGTGGGTGGCGTACCGGGTGTGCTCAAGGCCCGTTTCGGCGCGCACGAAGTGATCACCACTATCATGCTCAACTTCGTCGTGCTCGCGCTGCTGAACTATCTCATCTCCACGCGATTCAAGGTGCACGACACCTTGCACACCGCAGAGATTCGCAGCGGCAGCGTGCCGCGGCTCTCCGACTTCGCCGCCGCGTTCCACGGGTCCGCCGCGAACACGATCATCGCTCTCGTCGCGGTCGTGGTATGGGCCACGTGGTGGTTTCTGTTCAAGAGCCGCGCGGGTTACGAGCTTCGCGCGGTCGGCCTGCAACCTGGTGCCGCGGAATACGGCGGCGTCAGCGTCGGCAGGGTCTGGTGGCAGGCCATGGCGCTCGGCGGAGCGATTGCGGGCGTCGGCGGTCTGAACTACGTGCTTGGCTACAAGCACTACTATGAAGAAGGATTCGCCGCGGGGGCGGGCTTCCTTGGCATCGCGGTGGCGCTCGTGGGGAGGAATCATCCTCTCGGTATCGCTGTCGCCGCCATCCTGTTCGGGACGTTGTCGCAGGGCGGCCTCGCGGTGAACGCGCTGGTGCCGAAGCAGATGGTGGACGTGCTGCAAGCGGTGGTCATCATCGCCATGGCGACCGCCGTCCCCGAAGTGCGTCGAGCGCTCGCATCGGTGCGCACGCAGCGGGACGAACCAGCCGCCGTGCAGGACGAGCGCTGATGTTCGCGTTCATCGCCCAGACGCTTCGCATCGCGATGCCTTACCTGTTCGCGTCGGCGGGAGGTGTCGTATCGGAACGCGCGGGCCTGATCGGCCTGACGCTCGAGGGCTACATGCTTTCCGCGGCCTTCTGCGCCGCCCTCGGCAGTTATTTCGGCGGCGGCCCATGGCCCGGGATTCTCGCGGCCATAGCGGGCGGTGCACTTGGTGGTCTGCTCTATGGCGTCTGCTCGATTCGCTACCGAGCGAACCAGGTCGTCGTCGGTATCGCCATCAACCTGCTCGCCATCGGACTGACGCGCTTCTTCCTGCGACTCACGTTCGACAGTTCGTCCAACTCGCCGCGCATTCCCGGCTTCGCGGCCCAAGGAACGGGAATGACGGCACTCGTCGCCAATCCCCTGGTCTGGCTCGGCCTCCTGTCGTTGCCGTTCATCGCCTGGCTGCTCTATCGCACACCATTCGGCCTGCGGATGCGCGCGGTCGGCGAGCATCCCGCGGCCGCACAATCGGTCGGCGTCCGTGTGGGACGGGTGCAGTGGATCGCGGTCGCTCTCTCCGGCGCGCTCGCGGGTCTGGGGGGCGCGTATCTCGCCCTCGACCAGCATCAATTCACCGACCAGATGACCGCCGGGCGTGGTTTCATCGCCCTCGCGGCGACGATCTTCGGCCGCTGGGATCCGAAGCGCGTCGCCGTGGCCTGTCTGCTGTTCGCCGCTGCCGAGACACTTCAGATTCAGTTGCAGGGCGCGCAGATGTTGCCCTCTCAATTCGTCGAAATGATTCCGTACGTGCTTACGATCGTCGCGCTCGCGGGCGTCGTCGGGAAAGCCATTCCTCCGGCGGCGCTCGGGCGTGGCAGCGACTAGATGACGACACCTCAACCGTCTACGCCCACATCGCCAGCGTCATCGCCGAAGCGAACGTCGGCGGGAAAACTCATGGTGCTGATGGTCACGGCCTTCATGGACATGGTGGGCGTCCTGATGATCGTGCCGCTGCTGCCGTTCTATGCGCAACACATGGGCGCCGGCGGTTTCGTGGTCGGGTTGCTCGTGTCGTCGTTCTCGGTCGCGCAGCTTCTGATGGCGCCCGTCTGGGGTCGTTTTTCCGATCAATACGGCCGTCGCCCTGCGCTCATCGTCGGCATGACGGCGTCGGCGATCGCGTACGTCATCTTCGCGTACGCGGGGTCCCTGTGGCTGCTCTTCTTCTCGCGGCTGGTGCAGGGCGCGGGCGGCGGCACGGTGAGCGTGATTCAGGCCTACGTCGCGGACGCCCTCGAGCCGAAGGAACGCGCGAAAGGACTGGGCTGGCTGTCTGCCGCGACGAACGCGGGCGTCGCACTCGGTCCGTTGCTCGGTGGGGCGGCGTTGCATTGGTGGGGGAGCGCCGGGCCGGGATTGTTTGCCGCAGCGCTCTCCGTGGTGAACATCGGCTTCGCGTGGAAATTCCTGACGGAGTCGCGCGACATGACCGAAGCAGCCGCGGCGCGCAAGCAACCGCGCGTGCCCGGCCGCTCACGGCGCGCGGTGATGCACGTGGGCTCGCATCCGAACGAGCCCGCCTCACGGTTGATCTGGATTTACGCGATCGCCATCGGCGCCTTTCAGGGTTCGACGGCGATCCTGGCGTTGTTTCTCAGTCAGCGTTTCGGCGTGACGGAACGGACGATCGGGTTCTTCTTCGCTTACATCGGCACGCTGTCGGTGGTCACTCGCGCGCTGATCCTCGGGCCGGCGGTGGATCGCCTGGGCGAGGCGAAGCTGTCGCGCGTCGGCACGGTATTGCTGGCGATGGGCCTCGGACTGCTGCCCTTCATGTATCCCGCGAGCAACCCGTTGCTGACGTATCTGCCGCTCGCGCTCGCGGTCGCGCTCATCCCGCTGGGCACGGCGTTCACGTTCCCGTGCGTCACCGCGTTGCTGTCCCACGTGGTGCCGAGCAACGAGCGAGGTCTGTACATGGGCGTGCAACAGACGTTCGGCGGCGCATCACGCGTCTTCTTTCCGATCCTGTACGGTTACCTCTTCGACCGGATGATCACGCTGCCGTTCTACCTCGCGGCAATCCTCGTCGCGGGTACGCTCCTGCTCGGCGCGGGCCTGGAGAGCTATCAGGCGCGCGCCGCCTGAGAGCTACTTGTCGTCGCTCATCCCGGGCTCGGACGCGAGGACGGCCTTCGCGATCTCGACCATCGGCACCGAACGATCCTGGCTCGTGCGCTGGAGAATGCGGTAGGCTTCCTGCTCCGAGGATCCTGTGCGGCGCATGAGGATTCCCTTAGCACGCTCGATGACCTTGCGATTCTCGAGCTGCTGCTTGGAGGTCTCCGCATCCTTGCGGGCTGAGCTCAGCTCCTTCGCGCGTTTTGCCGCCAGCCGAATCGTGGAATCGAGGACGCGCGGCGGCGCGGGCTTCGGCAGAAACGCGATGGCCGATGTGGACTCGACCTCACGATCCGACAGTACCAGGGCCTGATCTCCGCTGAACAGCACGACCGCCACTCCCGGCGTGTCGCGTGTGATCCGCTCCGCCGCCTCGATGCCTGAACCGTCGGGCATGTGGACGTCGAGCAGGACGACATCGGGGATGAGCTCGTGCGCCTTCTCGTACGCTTCGCGGCCTGTGGCCACCTCGGCGACGACGACATGTCCGAGGGTATTGAGCAGGTCCACGAGAAGTGAACGCGCGTTGTCGTCGTCCTCCGCGAGCAGCAAGCGGATGGTCTGGGTGGCCTGTTCAGTCATTGTGAGCATGAAACTTACCTTCGTCTCTAGCAGCTTATCCAGCGGTTCCGGACGCCGCGCGGCCTCACGCGTCGCCCGCCACCTGGGTCAGAAACTCTGAAGTACGGATCGGCTTCCGCAAGAGGAAATCGGCGCCCTCGGACGGTGCGTTGTGACCTTCCCACCCTGTCACCACGCCAATGCGCAGAGAAGGACGCAGCTCGCGCGCACGTGGAATCAAATCCCAACCACTCGCATCCGGGAGGCCAATGTCGGTAACCAATACCTCGAATGTTTCCCCTTCCGGCGAGTTGAGCCGCTCCAGCGCTTCTTTCACGCTCGCGGCGGACGTAACTGTGTGCCCCTCGGTCTCGAGAAGGGCGGTCATGAATTCCCGGCTGTCGTTGTGGTCCTCGACGAGAAGCACGCGCCGCTTGACCTTCCGTTTCGGCGAGCTGTCCTTGAGCGACTCCGGGGCGGCCACCGTCGCGCGCGGGAAGCGCATGCGCACGGTGGTGCCACGTCCCTGCTCTGACTCGAGCTCCACCTCGCCGCGGTGGCGCTTGACGATACCATAGACTTCAGCGAGGCCGAGGCCGGTGCCCATCTGGCCTTTCGTCGTGAAGAACGGCTCGAACGCGCGCTCCCGCACCTCGGCGGACATACCGATGCCGGAGTCGGATACCTCGAGCAGAATTGTGTCGTTGGTCACATCCGTGTGGATGCCGAGCGTGCCGCCGGTCTGCATGGCGTCCAGCGCGTTCTGCACGAGGTTGAGCAACGCTTCACGCAGCTCGCCCGCGATGCCGCGCACCGTGGCTCCGTTCGCCAGGACGCGGCGCAGCTGAATCTGTCCCCCGCGGGCGCGCTCCGCCCACAGCGGCCGCGTCATCGCCACGACTTCGTCGCAGACCGTGGAGAGGTCCACGAGCTCGTCGCGCACGCCCTGCAACGGCTCCTGACGGATGAACCGGCCCACACGCGCGGCCGTCGCGGCACCGGTTTCCGCGGCCTTCGCGATGCGCGTCGCATAGTCGCGCACCGCTTCCGGCTTGTTTGCGTTGGCCTCGAGCAGATACGCCGCCGCCATGATCGGGTTGAGCGCGTTGTTCACGTCGTGCATCACGCCCGCGGCGAGCTGACCCACGGCCGCCAACCGGCGTTCGCGTGCGCGCGCGTCCTGCAACGCGAGCACCTCCTGCGTGCGCTCCTGCACCATGCGCTCGAGTCGTTCTGCTTCCGTCGACACGCGCTCGTAGAGCTCCGCCGTGCGTCGCGCTTCCTCCTCGAGCTTCTTGGTCAACTGCACCCTGAACGTGACGTCACGCTCGACGGTGACCGCGCCACGGATACGACCGCGTTCGTCGTACAGAGGGTTGGCATTCACCTCGATGATGACCTGATTCTCCGGGCCACGCCGCACGGACAACGTCTCACCGCGCACACGCTCGCCGCGCAACGCCCGCGCGGTCGGGTGCTCGTGCATGAAGAGGCTCGTGCCGTCCAGCGTCTTGGGGCGATCGAGCTGCCACAGCTCGCGTAGCGTGGACGGCGTATTCGGCGCGTGGTCCTGCTGCGCCTGTGTGTTGGACCGGATGGTGCGTCCATCCACGTCCACGACACGCACGGAGTCCGGGATAACGTCGAAGATCGTCTCGAGCTGTGAAACGCTGCGCGCCAGGCTCTCACGCAGCTCTTCTCGCTCGGTGATGTCGTTGCCCGCGAAGACGATTCCGCGTGAACCCACCGCACCGGGCTCGGCGAGCGGAGCGAAGGTGGCTTCGACGACGCGCGTACCACCGCGATGCTGGAACGCCACCTGGTACGCCACCACAGGACGCCCTTCGAGCGCGTTGTCGATCTGTTCCGTGAGATCGGCGAGCGCGTTCGGAAATGCATCGTAGATGGAGCGACCCAGGGCCTGGCGGTCGTCCATCCCGGTAAGCTCGCGAAAGCGCGCGTTGGCGCTGACCAGCCGCTGCTCGTGATCGAAGATCGCGATGGCGAGCGAGATCGCTTCGAACAGCGCGTGCAGGCGCGCGATCTGCGCGCCCTCGCCACGAGCGAGCTCCGGATACTGGTCGGAGACTACCGGATTGGTCACGTCGGAGCTTGTGGATTGAGCAGAGCTATGTCAATGCGGGGCAAATAATTAGACGCGCGAAACGTGACAGAGGGCACACACCGGTGCCGAGGAAGGCGGCGAAAGCTGCTTCGTCTACGACCCGGCAGACGGCTCGCGCCTCATGACGATCAATCGCGCGCCACGTTCGTACGTGAAATACGAGTATCCCCACTCGACGAGCACGCTGGCGCGGTTGCGGAAGCCGGCCAGATACATGATGTGGACGAACAGCCAGAACCACCACGCAGGACGTCCCCAGACGTCGAGCCACGAGAAATGCGCGACCGCACGGTTCCGGCCGATGGTCGCGAGGTCTCCTTTATTGAAGTAGCGGAAGGGTCGCGTCGCCCGACCTTCGAGGAGCCGAAGGATGTTCTTCGCCGCGTGCCTGCCGCTCTGCATGGCGGCGGGGGCGACACCGGGCACCAGTCCGTCACCGAGCTTCATCGCGGCCAGGTCGCCGACGACGAACACCTCGCCGTGCCCGGGCACCGAAAGATCTGCCTCGACCTGCACTCGCCCGACACGGTCGACCGGCGCGCCCAGCTGTTTGCCGAGGGGTGACGCCTCGTTGCCGGCCGCCCAGAAGATGTTCTCGGTGGCAATGCGCTCACCGCGCGGCCCGCCCACGTGCACGGCGCCGTGCTCGATGTTCGTGACGACGGTATTCGTGCGCACTTCGACGCCGAGCTCTTCGAGCTCGCGCTGCGCGTGCACGGACAGCGACTCGGGAAAGGTGGGCAGGACGCGAGGTCCGCCCTCGCACAGCACGACGCGAGTGCCGCGCGTGTTCACGTTGCGGAACTCTGTCGGGAGGGTCTTCCAGGCCTGAAAGGGAAGCATCCCGGCGAGCTCGACACCCGTCGGCCCGCCGCCCACGACGACGAATGTCAGCAGCGCGCGGCGTTCGTCGTCCGTTGCTGCCTTCTCCGCTCGCTCGAACGCGAGCAGAAAGCGCTGCCGCATGACGATCGCGTCGTCGATGCTCTTGAGCCCGGGCGCCGTTTTCTCCCATTCCGAATGACCGAAATAGGAGTGTCGTGACCCCGTGGCGACGATCAGATAGTCGTATGACAAGGTCAGCGCGCCGGCATCGCAGACGACGGTGCGTGCCCCGGCGTCGATGCTGTTCACCTCGGCCAGCACCACGCGCGTGTTGTCCTGCTTCCGGAGCAACCAGCGTACGGGCGCAGTTATATCCGTCGGCGCCAGCGTAGCTGTGGCGACCTGATACAACAGCGGCTGAAAGAGATGGTGGTTGGTCCGGTCGACGACGGTGACGTCCACCGGGCGGTGCCGGAACACGCGCGCCGCGTAGAGGCCACCGAACCCCGCGCCGATGATGACGACGCTAGGCCGTCGCGCGCCGTCCGCCACTCAGCACCATACCCACGAGAAGAACCGTCACGGCACCGATCACGTTGTGCCACAGGAACGACACCTTCGGGGCGCCGAAATTCACCGCGGCCACCGCGCTCATTCCCGCAATGAGGCCGACGAACGCCCCTGTCCCTCGCGCCCGCGGATACATGGCGAGCAGAAAGACACCGAGAATCGAACCGTAGAAGAACGAGCCGAAGCGGTTCACGACCTCGATCAACGAACCGAGGTTGGCCGCAAACGTCGCGACGACGCATGCGAAGATGCCCCACACGCCAAGCGCGACACGCGAGACGGCGAGAAAGTGCTGTTCGCTCGCTTCGGCGCGGATCCATCGCCGATAGAAGTCGATGGTACTCGCGGTCGCGAGGGAGGTCAGCTCCGCGGCGATCGCGTTCATCGCGGCGGCAAGGATTGCGGCGATGAAGATGCCCGCGAGCCCGATGGGAAGATGATCCAGCACGAAGCGGGGAATGATGTAGTTCACGTCCCGCGACGGCTGGCCGCTCGCGTCCTCCGCGAGCTTCAGCGCCTCGCCGCGCATCGCCTCCGTTTGATGCTGACGGAGCTGGAAGCGCTGCGCAGCCCGATCGCGCTCATCCGGCGGAGCGGCGGCGAGATCCCGCGCCGCCAGATCCCGCGCGGTCAGCTCCGCAGCATAACGTGATTGCAGCTGCGCGTATGCCGCGGGCTGGCGTTCGCGCACCAGCTTGTCGTGCGCCGGATTGAACAAGAGCGGCGGACGCGTGAAGAGATAGAAGGTGAACACCAGCACACCGACGAGCAGCACCAGCGCCTGCAAGGGAATCTTCCAGTACGCGCTCATGAGCAGCGAGCTGCGCGCCTCGTCCACCGAGCGCGCCGACAGGTAGCGCTGCACCTGGCTCTGGTCCGTCCCGAAGTAGGAGAGCATCAGGAACGTGCCCCCGATGACCCCCGACCAGAAGGTGTACGTGTTGGTGAGACTCGGCGTGAAGTCGAACACACGCAAGCGGCCAACGGCGCCGGCCACATGCAGCGCCTGGACCGGCGACACCGGCAGTTGCACGAGCAGCGTGATGACGATGGCGAGCAGCGCGCCGACGATCAGCACCATCTGCTTGACGTCCACCCACGTGACGGCCTGCACGCCTCCGATCATCGTGTAGAGTACGGTCGGCACGCCGATGAGTGCGACGCACGCGCTCATCTTCCAGCCGAAGATCGCCGAGAACACGACCGCGGGCGCGGCGATGATCGTCCCGCAGGACATGCCGCGCGAGAGCAGAAACAGGAATGCGGTGAGCGATCGCGTCTTGGCGTCGAACCGTCGCTCGAGGTACTCGTACGCGGTGTACACTTTCGCGCCGTGCAGAAACGGCACCAGCGTGACGCCGAGGATCACCATCGCCAGGGGCAGGCCGAAGTAGAATTGCACGAACCGCATGCCGTCGGTCGCGCCCTGGCCGGTGGTCCCGATCATCGTCACCGCAGACAGTTGCGTGGCCATCACCGACAGTCCGACAGCCCACCACGGCAGCGAGCGGTTCGCCAGCAGATAGCCCTCGAGCTCACGCGTGTTGCGCGCGCGACGCACACCGTCGACCACCACGTAGCCGATCCAGCCGACAACGATCAACCAGTTGATCGGATGCATGCGGCCAGGGGAAAGGTGAGAGGCGGTAGGCGGAGGAAAAATCCTTACCGCGTGAACATCAGCTGCAGCAGATACAGCAACACGAGCGTGACGACCTGTACCGACATCACGCGCACGAGCGTGCGCTGGAATCGGGTCCGATCGTCGAGGGGCTCGTTCACGGATTCACGCTGGGCGCCACGGTCGCGCTGAGCAGGTTCACGAAGAGTCGCGCGCCGCCAGGAACCCCCGCGGGCAGCTGCCTGAAAAAAGACATGGTCGTGTAGATGTACGCGCCCTGGCCGAGCGGCGTTATCAGCACGGCGCCGCGGTTGGCCGCCTCGCCGCGGTCATGCATGGAAAAGAGCGAGTAATAGTGCTCGTCCGTGGTGCGCGGCATGTACAGGGCACGTTCCTGCACCCAATCCGCGAAGTCACTCGCCTCGATGCGATTCGGACTCTGCAGCAGGCGATCCGTCGGCGTGTCGATCGCGACCGCGGCGTCTTCCTCGGTGACGCGATCGGCTGGACGAGCAAGCGTGATCGGATAGGGCATGGCGCCGGCCTGCGTCATCTCGTACTGGCCGTACTGCACGACCATCGTTCCACCGCGTCTCACGAAGTCGAACAATCGGGGATTGGCGGCGATCAGCTCCGGATGGGCCTCGTATGCACGCGGTCCGATCACGATCGTGGTGTAAGGCAGCAGATCGGCGCGCGCGATCTCGCTGGCCGCGATGACCGTCACGGGAATGCCGAGCTGCGCGAGCGTCGGTGCGACGTTGTCGCCCACACCGGGCACGTAGGCAACGCGGAGCGTCGCCGGAACGTGAATGTCCACCGCCGAGAGTGTCGTCACGGCGGGGCGATACACGCGCTGGCGACGGATGTGGTCGTAGTCGATCAGCTGGTATCCGGTCGTGAATGTCTGGCCGGAGCTCTGCGCGATCGCGGCGATGCGATGCGACCCTACCGGCAGGCGGGCCTGCAGATGGAACGTCACGGATTGCCGAGCGCCGTACCCGCGCAACGTTACGGCACGCATGGCACTATCGGCTACGAGACCCGCAGGCAGCTGGAGCCGAAGCTGGACATCGCGGGTCGCAGTGTCCGCGGAGGTTACGGTGACCGTGAAGTCGCGCAGAAAATCCCGGTTCGCGGGCGCGTATTGCCGTTCCTGTTCGACGGATACGGCGAGCGCGGGAGCGCCCACCATCTGTCTCCGGATCTCGCCCTTCACGGCGTCGATCTCGCGGAACTGCACGGGCACCGTCACGATGGCCGGCGCGACGACACCGGGCAGGCGCAGCCCGACGAAGACTTGCGGTCCCTGTGCAATGGTGACCGCGCTCTGCGTCGCCGCCGGCTGCGTGAACATCGATCCGACGCGCGGCGTTCGCAGCCACCAGGGCTGGTCGACGTGGTAGAATGTCGGCGCCACGGTGTCGGTGACAGCTCTTCCTGGGGGCACCGCGCGAGTCCCAGCGATCGAGAGCGCGCTGAAGTCCACCATCGTCGTATCGCCCGGCAACGATAGTGTCGCCTCGCCCGGCCCGCGATCAATTGCAACGGTGTCGCGACCGCGATTGTAGACCGTGACGGCAATGCGCATTGGGCGACCGGCGACGGACAACTCGCGAGACGCGACCGCCTCCACATCGATGCCGTCCGCGAGCAGCAGGGCTCGCTCCACGCGCTCGTCGGCGATGCGCAGCGACTCGCCCAGGTCGGCGTCGTCGAGATGATTCATGGACCTGAGCTGCAGCAGGAGATTGCTCGCGCGCGAGAGCGACGGCTGCAGGCGTTCCGGGCGCATGGCGTCGAACGACGTGCGCGCCGCCGCAAAGGCCGATGCCAGCGAGTCGAGCTTCGCACGCGCGCCCGGCGAGGCGCGCGTGCCCGCGAACCGTCCCCATGTCGTGTCGATCCCGTCGAAGAGCGAATGCTCGGCCGTCGCGGCCATCCCCGCGTTCACGCGCGTTGCCTCGCGCGCGACCATGTCCATCACGCTCCCCTTTCGCTGCGGTGCACCGAATCCCTGCGACTTGTGCTGGGACCGGCTCTCACCGGCGATCTCGGCATACGAGCGTCCGAGCAATGGCGAGTATTCGCCGACGTCGAAGGTGAGCGTCGCCATGTCCGGCGTGAATCGCGCAGCGCGATAGAACTTGAGCGGCGTCCAGGCCGGGCCGTACTTCTCCGCTGGATAGCGGGCCACGTCGCCGGCGACGTCATACGCCGTGCGCGCCAGCAGCCCCGAAACCTGATGGTGGCCGTGTCCATCCCGGGGCGTGCCGCTGAACACCGCCACGATGACGTGCGGCCGGAATGCCCGGACCACACGGATGACGTCGCCGAGCACGGAGTCGCGCGGCCAGTGCGCGTACGTGTCGATCGTGTCCTTCGAGAATCCGAAGTCGTACGCGCGTGTGAAATACTGACGAGCGCCGTCCACGCGTCGCGCGGCGAGCAGCTCCTCTGTCCGAATCACGCCGAGCGGTTCCCCGAGCTCGTTGCCAATGAGGTTCTGCCCGCCGTCGCCTCGCGTGAGCGACAGGTACGCGGTCTCGACGCCGCGGCCGCGCGAGAGCCAGGAGATGAGGTAGGTGTCTTCGTCGTCCGGATGCGCGCCAATGACGAGCACGCGCGTATTCACGCCGATCGACTGCACCAGCTCGCCCAGTGCATTCGCGCCGCGCTCCTGTGCGGCGAGGAGGCGCGGCGCGATAAGAATGACCAGCGCGGCGGCGAATCGTCTCAGACTTTCGCTCTCCGTTTGGTGGCGTCCCGCACCGTAAGTACGTCGTTCACGATGCGCGACTGCTCCTCGGTATGCGCCTGGAAGTACCCTTCGGCGGGACTCGCGCGTTCGGGGCGACCGACGTACCGCACCGTCAACTGGTTGCCTGTCGACGCGCGGAGACGCGCGGACACGTAGGTCCAGGCGCCCATGTTCTTCGGCTCTTCCTGCGCCCACAGCACTTCTTCGATGTTCGGATAGCTGTCCACGACCGCGGCGACAGCCTCGTGCGGCCACGGATACAACTCCTCGACGCGCGCGATTGCCACGCCAACGGTCCCGTTTTTCTCGCGCTCGCCCCGCGCCGCGATCAGATCGTAGTAGAGCTTTCCGGTGCAGAACACCAATCGCCGCACGCTGTCGCGCTCCGTGCGCGTGACGTCATCGATCACCGGTTGGAAGCCGGTCCCGGTCAACTCCTCCAGCTTCGACGCGGCCTCGGGCAAGCGCAGGAGCGACTTCGGCTGCATCAGCACGAGCGGACGCGTGACATGGCTCCGCGCCTGGCGCCGTATCGCGTGAAAGTACTGCGCCGGTGTCGACGGATACGCCACGATCAGGTTTCCTTCGGCGGACAACTGCAAGTAGCGCTCGAGCCGCGCGCTCGAGTGCTCCGGGCCCTGCCCTTCGTATCCGTGCGGCAGCAACAAGACCAGCCGTGAGTCCTGTCCCCACTTCGCGCGGTCCGCCGCCAGGAACTGGTCGATGATCGGCTGGGCGACGTTCGCGAAATCGCCGAACTGCGCTTCCCAGAGCACCAGCTCGTGCGGGGCCGCGGTGCTGAATCCGTATTCGAAGCCCATCACCGCGGTCTCCGAGAGCGGCGAATTGTAGATCTCGAAGGGGGCCTTCGCGTTCGGCAGTTTCGCGAGCGGCATGTACGTCTCGCCCGTGGAGACGTCGTGCAGCACGGCCTGGCGATGCGAGAACGTGCCGCGCTCGGCGTCCTGACCGCTGATGCGGACGCCGACACCTTCGACGAGCAGGGATGCAAACGCGAGGGCCTCGGCATGGCCCCAGTCGATGCCACCGCCCTGCAGCGCGTCGCGGCGGCGCGGCAGCGTACGCTGGATGGTGGGATGCAGCTTGAACGACGTGGGCCACTGCAGCAGCTGCTCGTTGAGGGCCACCAGCGTCTCCGCCCGCACCGTCGTGTCGACGGCGGTGGCGCGCGGCGCCTCGAACTCGCCCGTCGGATGCGACTGCGTATCCGCTTCCTTCACCTGCGTGAAGATCTGCGTCAGCATCTTCGCGAACTCGGTGTCGATCGTCTTGACCTCGTCTTCGGTGACGACCCCTTCGCGGATGAGCCGCGCCCCATATACCTCGCGCGGCGACGGATGCGACTTGATGACGTCGTACAGCTTCGGCTGCGTGAAGGCGGGCTGGTCCGCCTCATTGTGGCCGTGGCGGCGATAGCCGACGAGATCGATGAGGACGTCCTTCTTGAACTGCTGACGATATGCGACCGCAATCCGGGTGGCGATGATGCACGCCTCGGCGTCGTCGGCGTTGACATGCATCACCGGCACCTCGAAGCCCTTGGCCGGGTCGCTCGCGTAATACGTGCTGCGCGCGTCGATGGGATCGGTGGTGAAGCCGACCTGGTTGTTCGCGATGATGTGCACCGATCCGCCCACGCGATAGCCGCGGAGCAGCGACATGTTCATCGTCTCGGCGACGACGCCTTCGCCGGGGAATGACGCGTCGCCGTGCACCACGATGGGCAGCACGCGGGATTCGTCGCGCTCGGACGTCGTCCGCTGGCGCGCGCGCGCGACGCCCATGAGCACGGGATTGACGAACTCGAGGTGGCTCGGATTCGGAACGAGCTCGAGATCCACCTCGGAGCCGCCGGCCAGGGTGCGCCGGCTCTTGTACCCGAGGTGGTATTTCACGTCGCCGGTGCCGCTCGCCGAATTCGTCTGGTGATGCTTCCCGAGAAATTCCTGGAAGAGCCGCTCGTAGGGCTTTCCCATCACGTGCGACAGCACGTTCAGGCGACCGCGATGCGCCATGCCGATCACGGCAGCGCGCGCGCCGAAGTCCGCCCCGCGCGCAATCGCCTCGTCGATCACCGGGACGAGTGCGTCGACGCCCTCGATCGAGAAGCGCTTGACGTTCACGAACGCCAGCCCGAGAAAGCGCTCCAGGCCGTCGACCTCGGTGAGGCGGCGGAGGAGCGCGCGTTTCTCGTCGTTCGTCAGCCCGCTCGTGAGCTGCTGTGATTCGATCGTCTGACGGAACCACTCGCGTTCCTTTTCCTCCTCCAGATGATCGAACTCGAAGCCGATGCGCGTGCAATAGAACTCGCGCATGCGCGAGACGACGTCCGCGGCCGTTCCCGACGAGCCGCCGAGCGCTGCGGCTGGCACGTGCTGCAGGTCGGCTTCGCTGATGCCGTGGAATTCCGGCGACAACTCGGCGGCCCCGATCGGCGCGCTGCCGAGCGGATCGATCTGCACGCAGAGATGTCCATAGCGCTGGATCGCGCTGACGAGGCCGGCCGCGCCGGCAACCTTTCGAAGCAGCGCGGCATCGGCCACCGTGCCGGCGGCGCCAGTCGCGATCCCGCCCAGCTGCTCGGCGAAGCGGAAGTAATCACGCCAGCTCTGGTCGACGGAATTCGGATCGCGGCGATACTGCTCGTACGTGTCGGCTATGAGCGCGTCGTTGAAGACGCTCGTGACGGGCGAACTCATGCCTGAAATCTAAGTGGCCGCTACCGGAACTCCTCCATGAGGCTGTCGAGCGCCGCACTGCCGGGGCACAGCTCTTCGAATGGAATGTCCACGAGCGGACGATCCACCGTGCGGTTCACCGCGTGCATGTCGTTGGCGCTCGTATCCACGTACAGCAGGCCGGTCGCGATTTCCCCACGCTGCTGCAGGGCGCGGACGTGCGCGTATGCCGCGTCCCGATTCGTGGGGTCGTACTCCTCGGCGACGCGGCGCAAGCGCACCACGCTGCCGTCGTGCATGGTCACGGAGACGGCCGAGGCGCCGGCGGTCTCGGAATCGCTCGTGATCTCGCGGCGAAGCGGCACGAAATCCACCGCCGTCATCTCGGTGTAATGCTCCCGCGTGAAGCGATAGCTCTTGGTGGACGACTCGTGATCGTTGAAGCTCACGCACGGAGAGATGATGTCGATGAGGCCGAACCCCTTGTGACGCAGTCCCGCCTTGAGAATGGGAACGAGCTGCGTCTTGTCGCCGGAAAAACTCCGCGCGACGAACGTCGCACCAAGCGTCAGCGCGAGGAGCACCGGATCGATCGGCGGCTGCACGTTCGCCTCCCCGCCCTTGGACTTCGAACCGATGTCCGCCGACGCGGAAAACTGGCCTTTGGTGAGTCCGTAGACGCCGTTGTTCTCGAGCACGTACAGCAGATTCACATTGCGCCGAATGGCGTGGCAGAACTGACCGAGACCGATGGACAGCGAGTCGCCGTCGCCGGAAATCCCGATGTAGACCAGATCCTTGTTGGCCGCGTTTGCGCCCGTGGCGATCGCTGGCATCCGACCGTGCACTGCGTTGAAGCCATGCGACTGCTTCATGAAGTACGCGGTGGTCTTGGAAGAGCAGCCGATGCCGCTCAGCTTCGCCGCGCGGTGCGGCGGCACGTCGAGCTCCCAGAACGCCTGCACAATCGCCGCCGTCACCGAGTCGTGCCCGCAACCCGCGCAGAGCGTGGACATCGCTCCCTCGTAGTCGCGTCTGGTGAGGCCGAGCGTGTTCTGCTGCAGCGACGGGTGGCGGACCGGCGGCTTCTGAATCGACGTCATTCGACACCTCGCGTCGCGCCGGCCAGCGGCGCGTCGGGAATTCCGGGCAGCGACGGCGTCTGCAGCACGCGCAGCTGCCGCGCGATCTCGTTCACCACGAATCCGGCCGTCAGCGGCAGGCCGCCGTAATCGAGCACGGGCACCATCTTCTCGAGCGGAGTGCCCGTTTCGATCGCGAGCAGCGAGCGCAATTGCGCGTCGCGGTTCTGCTCGACGATGAAGTACCGGCGGTGTTTCGTCATGAAGTCACGCACGGACGCGCCGAAGGGGAAGCCGCGCACGCGCATGTATTCCGCGGCGACGCCACTCGAGCGGAGCTGATGCAGTGCCTCGCGCACCGCGGCATGGCAGCCGCCGAGAGAGACGATGCCGATGGACGCGCCGTCGTGCGGGTCGATCTCGGGCCCGGGCACGGCCTCGCCGGCCGTCGCAAGCTTGCGCGCGAGACGGTCCACCACTTCGCGGTACTCGTCGGCGTCTTCCGTATATGTCGCGGCGGACGTATGACCCGACCCGCGTGTGAAGTAGGCGCCCTTCGGCGACACGCCCGGCAAGGTCCGCGCGGGAACGCCGCCGCCCGTGTCCGCGTACCGCGCGAACTTCTTCACTTCCGCCAGCTCGGCGGCGTCGAGCACCTTGCCGCGATCGGGGCGATACCGGTCATTCCATTTCAGGCGCGGGCACATCCAGTCGTTCATCCCGATGTCGAGATCGGACACGATGAACACGGGTGTCTGGAAGCGCTCGGCGAGATCGAACGCCTGCGTCGTGAGGTAGAAGCATTCTTCCGGGTTCGCCGGAAACAGGGCGATGTGTTTGGTATCGCCGTGCGAGAGATACGCGATGGAGAGCAGATCACCCTGCTGCGTACGCGTCGGCATTCCGGTGGATGGACCCGTGCGTTGTACGTCGACGAATACTCCGGGAATCTCCGCGTAGTATCCCAGGCCGATGAACTCACTCATGAGGGAGATGCCCGGCCCCGCGGTGGCGGTGAAGGATCGCGCGCCGGCCCAGGCCGCGCCGAGCACCATGCCCGCGGCGGACAGCTCGTCCTCCGCCTGAATCAGCGCGTATTTGCGGTGGCCGGTGGCTTTGTCGACACGCCACCGCTCGGCGTATTCCTTGAACGCTTCCATCAGCGACGTCGAAGGCGTGATGGGATACCACGCGCCGACCGTCGCACCGGCGAATACCGCGCCGAGCCCGCACGCCGTGTTTCCGTCGAGCAGGATGGAATCGCGCGTCGCGTCCATCGCCTCGAGGTGGAACGAGAGCGGGCAGTCGAAATGCGCCATCGCGTAGTCGTAGCCGAGGCGCATGGCTTTGAAGTTGGACTCGAGCAGCGCTTTCTTCCTGGCGAACTTCTCGTTCAGCATCGCCGACACGACTTCCATGTCGATGGAGAGCAGCGCGGCAAGCGCTCCCGCGTACGAGATGTTACGCATCAGCGTGCGCGCCCGATCGCCTTCAAAGGCTTCGACGCACATCGTACCGAACGGCACGCCCAGGATCTTGATGCCGTCGCGTCGCAGCGCTGGCGGTAGCGGCCAGGACGAGTCGTACAGGAGGTAGCCGCCAGGGCGCACCGCGGCGACGTCCTTCGCGTACGTCTCGGGATTCAACGCGACGACGAGGTCCATTTCGCTCGGCCGGGCGGTGTAGCCGTCGCGGTTGACGCGGATCTCGTACCACGTGGGCAATCCCTGGATGTTCGACGGAAAGACGTTCTTTCCGGACACGGGAATGCCCATGCGGAAGATCGCCTGCATGAGCAAGCTGTTCGCGCTCGCCGAGCCGGTACCGTTGACCGTGGCGATCTTGAAGGCGAAGTCGTTGATCGAAGACATGGTCCTAGGTCGCGGGTCGCAGGTCGTGGGTCAGGTGCGCGCCAGCGCCTGGGTCGGCAGGGCGGGCAGACCCGCGACCGACGACCCACGACCGGCCTTGCCGGCGTACGGAACCAGAAGATCAAACTCCCGCATGTCCCACGCGGCGGTCGGACAGCGTTCTGCGCACAGCCCGCAGTGCAGGCATACGTCCTCGTCCTTCACCATGACGCGTTTCGTCTGCGGCAGCTGCTCGGAGAGGTATATGGGCTGCGTCGCATTCAGCGCAGGAGCCATCAACCGCGAGCGAAGCTCCGCCTCGTCCGCGGCTTCGCGCGTGATCGTCAGACAGCTCACCGGACAGACGTCGACGCAGGCGTCGCACTCGATGCACAGGTTGGCGGTAAAATGCGTCTGGACATCGCAGTTCAGGCACCGCTCCACTTCGACGACGGTCTGCTCCGGCGTAAAGCCGAGCTCGACCTCCGTGTGCAGGCTGGCGAAGCGCTCGATCAGCTCCGCGTGCTGCATCTTGCTGCGCGCCGACGCGTTGTAGTCGTTGCTGTAGTTCCACGAGTGCATCCCGACCTTCGCGCTCACGAGGTTCTGGCCGTACGCCGGCCGCTCGCTCAGCGGAATGCCCTGGCAATGATTGTGGATCGAGATCGCGGCCTGGTGTCCGTGCTCCACCGCCCAGATGATGTTCTCGGGACCCCACGCCGCATCGCCGCCGAAAAACACGCCGGCGCGGCTGGACTGGAACGTCACCTTGTCGATCACCGGCATGTCGCGCTCGTCGAAGGTGATGCCGATGTCGCGCTCGATCCACGGGAAGGCATTGTCCTGGCCGATCGCGAGAATCACGTCGTCGCAGGGGATCGTGACGGTGTCGATCACCTCGCTGCGCTGCTTGCCGTCCTTCTCGGTCCAGCGCAGCCGTTCGAATTCCATGCCCACGAGCTTCCCGTTCTCCAGCACGAAACGCTTCGGCGCGTGGTTCTCGACGATCTCCACCTGCTCTTCTTCGGCGTCCTCCAGCTCCCATGGCGACGCCTTGAAGTACTGCCGGGAGCGGCGCGCGATGACCTTGATGTTCTTTCCGCCGACACGCTTCGACGTGCGGCAACAATCCATGGCCGTGTTGCCGACGCCGATGATGAGCACGCGCTCGCCGATGGCAGACACATGACCGAAATGCACGTTCGCAAGCCACTCGATACCGATGTGAATGCGGTCCGTGTCGCGTCGGCCCGGGATGTCCAGGTCCTTGCCTTTGGGAGCGCCACTGCCAACGAAGACCGCGTCGTACCCTTCCGCCAGCACGGACCGGAGGCTCGTGACCGGCGAATTCCAGCGGACGTCGACGCCCATGTCGAGGATGTAATTCACTTCCTCGTCCAGCACTTCAGCGGGAAGACGGAATGAGGGAATGTTCACGCGCATCAGCCCCCCGGCACGCGTGTGGCGCTCGTGGATCACCACGTCGTAGCCGAGTGGCACCAGGTCGTTCGCGACAGTCAGCGCCGCCGGACCCGCGCCGATGCATACCACGCGCTTGCCGTTCTTCGTCGCCGGCGCCGTGGGCAGGAACGGCGTGACGTCATCGCGCTTGTCGGCCGCCACGCGTTTCAGGCGGCAGATCGCAACCGGTTTGCCGTCGACGCGACCGCGACGACACGCGGGCTCGCACGGCCGATCGCATGTGCGGCCGAGAATGCCCGGAAAGACGTTCGACTGGCGGTTGAGAAGGTAGGACTCGGTGTATCGGCCCTGCGCGATCAGGCGGATGTACTCAGGAACGTTGGTATGCGCAGGGCACGCCCATTGGCAATCGACAACCTTATGGTAGTACTGCGGATCGCGAACGTCGGTGGGACGCATGCTGCCTCGCGTGGGCGAGCTGAGGGGGGTGCTGGATGATTGCGCCGGGGACGGCGAGGGGCAAGGCTGACTGCGCGGACCGCCTATTCCTTGGGCAGGACGACGGTGAAGGTGGATCCGTGCTGCGGTGTCGATTCCACCTCGATCCGTCCGCGGAGCAGGCGCGCAAGACGATCCGAGATGTACAATCCGAGCCCGGTGCCGCCGTGTTTGCGCGTGAGGCCGCTATCCAGCTGCGCGAATGGCTTGAAGAGTCGGCGAAGGTCGCCCCTCGAGATACCGACTCCGGTGTCCGACACCGCAAAGTGAACCTCATCGCCCTGCTCGGTCAGCGAGAGGCGCACGTCTCCCGCATCTGTGAACTTCACGGCGTTTGTCGCGAGGTTCACGAGGATCTGACGCGCCTTGTCGATGTCCGTCGTCATGCGGATCGGCCGCGCCGCCGATTGCACCACGAGCGACAGGTGCTTCTGGTCCGCGAGCGGTTGCACCACGGCGGCCGCCGCGGACAGCAGGTCGGCGGCGAGAAAATCGGTGGGACGGACGGTCTCGCCGCCAGCCTCGAGGTTCGTGTAGGCCAGCACGTCCTCGATCATCGCCGCCAGATGCTCGGTCACGTAGTGCATGCGCTCCACGACCTCGCGCTGCGAGTCGCTGAGCGGACCGAGCACGGCGTCGACGAGCAATTCCTCGTATCCCGCCAGCGCGGTGAGGGGCGTCCGCAGCTCGTGCGACATCGTCGCCAGGAATCGCCCCTTCGCGCGGTCGCCTTCCTGCGCCTGCTCGAGCAGCTGTGATTTCCACAGCGCGAGCGCGGCGTGATCGGCAACTGCCGCCAGGCGGCCCTCCTCGCGCGTGGAGAACGGCTCGGACCTGCGATCGCGTGCGACGACGAGGACGCCGAGCACCTGTTCGTGCGCGACCAGCGGAGCGGCCATCAACGGACCGATGGAGATCTCGCCCATGCGCTTCGCGAGCGGCCGGTCTGTCTGAGCGAAGTCCTCGACCATGGCGATGCGGCGGCTCTCGGCGACGTCGCGCGCGAGCGAGCCATCCAGGGGGAAACGCCACCCCTGCGCCTGCCGCAGAAGCCCCTCGGCGCTCACCAGCTCCGCATCGGCCTCGTGCATGGAGATGAGCGCGGCGCCCTGAGCGCCGCATTGCTCGCTGGCGGCTGCGCAGAGGATCGAGAGCAGCTGGGGCGTGTCGGACACTTCGGCCGTCTGCCGCGCGAGCGCACGCAAGGCGGCATTCTCCTCGTTCCGCTCTTCCAGTGCGCGGTCGCGTGCGTTCTTCATCATCTCGAACGATCGCGACAGCGTCAGCACCACGTTTCCCTTGGCGTCGCGTGCGGCGCGGACTCCGTAACTTCGCAGCTCGCCGGCGATCGCATAGCGGAGCTCGAAGCGACGCGTTTTTCCGTCCTCGGCGGCGGCGCGGATCTCGTGCGCGCCGGGATCCGCGGCGAATGTGCGATATACCGTCCAGAAGTCGCAGTCGATGGCGTCGGCCCGACTCGCCCCCATGATCCGCTCCCACGTCGCGTTCATGTAGCGGATGCGCCAATCGGACGCGATCACCACGACCGCGTCTCCGAGCGCGTCCATGGCGACGCGCGCGTCGAACGAAGATTGCCTGGTCAGGGCCGTTAACTTAGCGCGATCGAGTCCAGCCGCGTGTGCAGCTCGGCCGCCGAGCGCGGCCGTTGATTGCGATCCTTCGCGATCGTCCACATCACCAGCTCGGACAACGCCGCCGGCACGTCGGGGTGCAGCGACATCAGAGGAGCCGGCTCTTCCTCGAGCACCTTCGCAATGAGCGCGATCGGAGTGTCGGCGCTGATCGGCACCTTGCCGTGCAGACACTCGTAGAGCACGACGCCCGTGGCGTAGAGATCCGCGCGCGGATCCAGCTCGTCGCCGAGCAGCTGCTCCGGTGCCATGTATTCCGGCGTGCCTACCACCATTCCCTGCTGGGTGTGTCCCGCTTCCTTGGGACGCGATGCGAGCCGCGCGATGCCGAAGTCCATCACCTTCAGCACACCGTTGGCTTCGACCACCATGTTCTGCGGCTTGATGTCCCGGTGGATCACGCCTTCGTCATGTGCGACCTCGAGCGCGCGACAAATCTGCTTCGCGATCGGAAGCACGGCGGACGCCGGCAGACGTCCACGCGCCTTGATGAGATCCTTGAGCGACGTTCCCTCCACGAACTCCATCGTGATGTAGTAGAGGCCGTTCGTTTCGCCGAGATCGTGCGTGCGTACCACGTTGCGATGGGAGATTTTGCGCGCGAGCCGGATCTCGCTCTTGAAACGATCGAGGGCGTTCACGTCGGAGGCGATCATCTCGGGGCGCAGCGTCTTGATCGCCACCGTCTCGCCCAGCTCGCGATCGGTCGCCTTGTATACCATGCCCATGCCGCCGACGCCGAGCACGTTCTTGATGTCGTACCGGTTCGCCAGCGTCTGCCCGGGTTCGAGCATCGTCATGCTCGCTCCGCTCGTCGGCAGCTTGAGCGTCGGGCCGGCCATGTTCAGTGTCTGCGTTCGGGTGCCACCGGGCGCTGACGCACTGAGGAAATCCACGAGCGACTGCTTGTCCTTGAGATCGGCGAGCAGGCGCCGGAACGCGCTCGCGAGCGTTCCGATCTCGTCGTTTCCGCCCTCGGGAATCTGTGCCTGGTAATCGCCTTCGGCGGCGCGTCGCGTCGCGTCCGCGAGAACCGTTACGGGACGCACGACGCGTCGAGCGGTGAGGCCGGCGATCACGAGGGCGAGGAGCAGTCCGCCGCCGCCGACCAGCAACAGCGTGTTCCGCAACTGATTGTATCCGGTGAGCGCCAGCTCCCGATCCAGCGAGCGGAGCGCGAGAAAGCCGCCAACGGGCGCGCCCGACGCACTCGCGAGTACCGCGCGCTTGCTCACGAAGTGCTCCCCCGCCACCTCCATGCGCCCCAGCGTCGGAGCGACGGCGGAATCCGCCACTGCGCCCGCTTGTCGTACCGAGGTCGCCGAATCATCCAGCGCCGACGCCAGCGACGCGAGCAGAGGCGCGCTGCCTTTGCGCGCGTCATCGGTCGCGGCCGCGAGATGCGGGTGGTCGTTGCGGTCGAGCGCGTAGAACAGCACCTCGGTTTGCGTCTGCGAACCGACAGCACGTGCGATCGAGTCCGTGACCGGTTTCGCGACCATCAGCGCGGCGATCACGCGTCCGCCCGCGCCCCGGATCGGCACCGCCACGGTCTGGATCAACGCGGTGTCGCTCGCGACGCCGAACCCTTGCGCGATCGCGCCCGAGAGCGCCGTGCTGATGAGCGGAGAGCGCCCCAGATTGTCTCGTGGCGCTGCGGGATCATCGCTGCGCGCGAGCCGGACACTGTCCGGTCCCACGAGCTGCGCCCACTGCGCGCCGAGCTGCTCGGCGGCCGTCGCCGCGTAGTCGTACAGATCGCCCGGATCCTTCGGCGTTTCGACGCTCGACCGGTACTCGGGACTCTCGGCGAATACACGCGCCCGACTCGCGAGCTGCTCCCGTTCGGCGGTCACGAGCTCGTTGACCCGCTGCGTGGTGGCGTCGAGCCCTCGGGTGATCGACGCCTCCGCAGCGCGCATCGCGCTGCGCTGGAGCACCACGAGACCG
This sequence comes from Gemmatimonadaceae bacterium, assembly GCA_035248725.1. Classification (GTDB taxonomy): domain Bacteria; phylum Gemmatimonadota; class Gemmatimonadetes; order Gemmatimonadales; family Gemmatimonadaceae; genus DASPMP01. The sequence continues at coordinate 56,538 of DATFHG010000027.1, forward strand.
ATGATGAGCACGAGCGCCACAATGCCCGCGGAGCTGATGAAGATGCGCGTCGTGAGACTGAGCCGCGGCATGCGCATCAGTAGCGATCCCCGGAGGCGCTGGTGTAGTCCTGGCCGAATTTGTTCTTGTGCTGTACGTACTTGTAGCTCGTGGCGTCGAGCACGACGCGCATGTTCGTGAGCGCGGACGACGGCACGACGACCGTATCCACCTTCTCCGCGGCCCGGTCGTGCCAGATGTGCATCGCGTACGTGCCTGGCGGAACCTTGTCGATGGCAAAACGTCCGTCGTCACTGGCCTGCGTGTAATACGGCGTCGCCAGCGCGATCACGAAGCCGGTCATATGCGGGTGGATGTTGCAGTACAGTGGATACACGCCAGGATCGACGAACAGATTCTCGCGCACCTTTCCGCGCCCGTACACCTGCGTGTCGAAGCCGCCGTTCATTTTGGAGAAGACGTTGTGGCTGAAGGGATCGTCGTTGGGAAACGCGACCGTGCTGCCCAGCGTGATGACCCGTACGGCCGGTCGGAATTGCCGACCCTTCAGTGTGATGGCAGTGTTGGTGGGACCGAGCTGTCTGGGACGCGCCGCCGCGCTCACCGGCTCCAGATAGACCACCACGTTTCCGAGATCCTCTGTGGCGTCGCCGGGCCGCTCGCTGATCGTCACCTGCCCGCTCACGCTGCCCATGCCCTGCGCCCGTGCTGTGTTCGTCAGCACCGCCGTCAATGCCGCGGCAATCGAGATTCCGCGCCAGTAATCCGTCTTCCTGCCGCCCACGCTTCCCTTCCTTAGATACGTCATCGCCATGGTCCGAGTGAACACTGTCCCGGGTGAACGCGCTGCGTCAAGAAAAACCTTCATGTCCTGCGCTTGCATGGCGTTGGCTGCGTTCGCGGCCGCCGCGCCCGCGCAGACTCCAGCCCCGGATTCCATCATCGACCGCCTGCGTCGCGCCGAGGCGGCCATCCGTCAACTGCAAACCCAACTCGCCGATCAGGACGAGACGGCGGCGCGCACGAAGAGCGGTATGCACCTCGAGCTGAACGGCCGGGTCATGGTGGGTGGATTCGGCAACAGCAGACGCGTGAACAACGTCGACAACCCGCAGTTCGTTCTACCCGATACCGTCGCGACGGTCCCGGTCCGCGGCGTCGGGATGAGCATCCGCCAGACGCGCATCGGCGTCGCACTGCGGTCCACGCCCGTGCTGGGTGGCGCGTTCACCGGCGATCTCGACGTGGACTTCTACGGCGGACAGCAGCCGTCGAGCGGCGGACGAACCTTCCCTCTCGTGCGCATGCGCACGGCGCGCGCGATCGTACGCTGGCGTCACGCGCACCTGCTCGTCGGCCAGGAGTCGCCGCTGATCAGCGGTGTGAATCCGGTGACCCCCGCGGCCATCGGAACGCCGGACTTCGCGGGCGCCGGCAACCTCTGGCTCTGGCTCCCACAGGTTCGCGGCGGCGTCGAAACGTCCGGCGACGTGCGCGTTGGCGTCGACGCCGCCGTTTTGGCGCCGACGAGCGGTGACCCGGCCGGCACCTTCGATACCGGATACGACGTCGCCGAGCGCTCGGAACGTCCCTACCTGCAGGGGCGCGCGCACGTGGCGTGGGGCGACGTGGATCGACGCGCGGAGATCGGCTGTGGTGTGCATCAGGGATGGCTGGTGCCGGCGTCCACGCGCGTGTCCTCGTCAGCGCTAGCCTGCGACGCGGTGCTCCCGGTGCGACCTTGGCTCGACGTGCGCGGCGAGATGTTTACCGGTCAGGGACTCCGCGGATTGGGCGGCGGCGGCGTCGGGCAGAACTTCACCTCCACCAGCGGCGCGCTTCGTTCAGCCGGTGGGTGGGGTCAGATAAACGTCAATCCGAACACCCTGGTGCAGCTCGGCGCCGGGTGCGGCGGTGACCACCCGCACGACGTGGCGACACGCCGCCGGAACGACGCGTGCGCGACGTACCTGTCCGTGCGCCCGTCGGGTCCGCTGTTCGTGGGCGCGGAATGGCGTCGCTTGCGCACCGAGTACGCGTCCGCGCGGTTTACGAATGACCATGTGACGCTCGCCACTGGTTTCGAGTTTTAACCATGTGTTATTGTGATATCTCGGTTCCGAGATTTCGACCTGCAAAGGGAGCAGTCATGCGAGCATTGGCTTTGATGGCGGTATTCGCGGTCGCCGTGGCGTGCGGAGGAAAGGATGCGCCCACGACGCCAGGTGGGGGCGGCGGTGGTGGCGGCGGGGGAGGAGGCGGTGGTGGAGGTGGCGGCGGCGCGACGACCGATCAGATCAGCGTCGGCGACAACTTCTTCGATCCGTCATCCACGACACTGCCCGTGGGGACGACCGTCACGTGGAGCTTCAACGGCACCCAGACGCACAACGTCACGTTCGACAATCCGAATGTCGGCAACTCGGGCAACAAGGCGAGCGGCACGACATTCTCGAAGAACTTCGCGACCGCGGGCACGTATCCCTATCACTGCACCATTCACGGTTCCAGCATGAGCGGCACCGTGATCATTCAATAGATCACCCGGACACGCCGGCGGATTCGCGCCGTTCCGGCCGTTTCCGCTCGTCGACCGGCCGCTGCGTCTTGTCCTCCTCCAGAACGCGCCGCACGTCCGCGTTCGGGGGGAGGGTCAGGCGGAATGTGCTGCCAGCGCCGGGACGCGACTCCAGCGTGAGCTCACCGTGCAAGAGCTCCGCGAGCCGCTTGGAGATCGGCAGGCCGAGGCCCGTGCCTTCCTGCAGCTGTGTCTTGCCCAGCTGGACGAACTCCTGGAAGATGCGGTCCTGATCTTCGGCGGGAATGCCTTCGCCCTGGTCGATGACGGCGATGCTGACACCGCCGTCCGCGCTGCGCTCGACTCGCACGCGCACCGGCTTGGACGCGCCGAACTTGATGGCGTTCGACAGCAGGTTCAACAGGATCTGCCGCACGCGTCGCGGATCCGACACGACGCTGATGCTGGCATCCTGTTCGAGTGCGAGCTTCGTCCCGTATTTGTCGGCGAGGGGGCGCACCGTGACGAAGAGTTCCTCGACGATCGTCGGGAATGTGACCGGCTGGAGACGCAGATCGATCTTGCCCGCCTCGATCTTGGACAGATCGAGCACGTCGTTCACCAGCTCGAGCAAATGCTTGGCCGCGCGCTGGGTGCGCTGGATGCCCTCGGCCTGCTTTTCGTTGAGCGGGCCGTAGATGTTCTCGAGCAGCAGTGTGCTGTATCCGAGCACCGCGTTGATGGGCGTACGCAGCTCGTGGCTCATCGACGCGTAGAAGCGGCTGCGCGCGGTCATGGCACGCTCGAGATCCTCCTGACGCAGATTCAGCTCGTCATTCGCCGCCTTGAGATCTGCCATCGCGCGCTCGAGTTTCGCGGCCTGTTCGCGCAGCGCGCGTTCCTGTCGCATTCGCTCCGACACGTCGCGCACGATGAGCGTGAATTGCGTCCCCTCCTTGCCCTCGACGCATGAGATCGACACCTCGAGCGGAAACTCCTCGCCGCTCGCCCGGTGTCCCTTGAGCGACGTGACATGCTGCGACGCCGGCGCGCCGTCGTCCGACTTCTCGGTCTTCATGGACGCGCACATACTGCGCACGGCTTGCATGCTGCCTTCGTCGCGGAAGAAATCCGAGATCGGATGTCCGATCGCCTTGGCGGCCGACGTCTTGAACATGCGCTCGGCCGCGCCGTTGAAGATCGTGATCTTGTCGTTTTCGTCGAAGATCACGATGGCGTCCATGGCCGTGCTGACGATCTCCCGGAAGCGCGCCTCGGACTGCAGCATCTCCTTCATGTGGCGCAGCTCCGTCATGCGCCGCTCGCTGTCACGGAGCTTGGATTCCTGTTCGGCGAGCCGCTTCTGCTTGAGATGCAGGTCGACGAACACGGCGACCTTGGCACGCAGAACGTCGGGCTGGAAGGGCTTCGACAGGTAATCCACCGCGCCCACCTGATAGCCGCGGAAGACGTACTCCTCTTCCTTGCTGATCGCGGTGAGGAAGATGATCGGGATGTAGCGCGTGCGCTCGCGCGATTTCATGAGCTGCGCGGTCTCGAACCCGTTCATCCCGGGCATCTGCACGTCGAGGAGCACGACCGCGAAATCCTTCTGTAGCAGCTTGCGCAGTGCTTCCTCACCGGAGTGCGCCTGCACCACGCGCTGACCCAGCGGCTCGAGGATGGCCTCGAGGGCAAGAAGATTCTCGCGCCGGTCGTCGACGATCAGGATGTCCACCTGATCGCGCATCGCCAGCACCGAGCGTGGCGTGGAGGGCGCGGGCGCCGTCATCTGGCCGCCGCCTGCGGGTGCGCGGCCGGCAGCGCGGCGAGGAACGGTCCGATCCGATCGAGCGGCAGCACACGCGCTGTGGGCACCCAGCGCAGCGCGGCATCGGGCATCGTCCGCACTTCCGCGGTCGTTGGCTGCTGAATGATGGCGAGCCCTCCCATGTCGGCAATGCGCCGGAGTCCTTCGGCGCCGTCGGCGTTCGCTCCGGTGAGCACGACACCCACTGCCCGATGCCCGTACGCGTCGGCAGCCGATGTCATGGCCACATCAATGGATGGTCTGCTGTACCGCACCGGCGCCTCGAGAGACAACGAAAAGTGTCCTTGTTCGATCAGCAGGTGATAATTCGGTGGCGCGATGAAGATCGCGCCGGCCTGGATCGTCTGTTTGTCCTCCACCTCACACACCCGCAAACGGGTCTGTTCCTGCAGGAACCGGGCAAGCAGACCGTCGGAGTCGCGATGGCGATGCTGGACGACCGCGACGGGGAGTGAGAACTCGGCCGGCAGGTGCTCGAAGATGACACGCAACGCGGCGAGGCCGCCCCACGACGTGCCGATGACGACGACGTGGTACGCGACCGTTGCCGCGGTCGGATCGGCGTCGTCTGATGCGCGCTGCTGATCACCGGATTTTCCGGTAGATCTTTTCGGTCGCATCCAATTTTTCATAGCACGTGTCGTACTTGGAGAACTTCAGCGATTCCTTGCTGCCAAGGCAGAGCACGCCAAGCCGCACCAGGCTTTCGTAGAAGAGGGAGTGCACGCGGTCCTGAAGATCCTTGTCGAAATAGATGAGTACGTTTCGACAGAAGATGACGTGAAACTCCGAGAATGACCGGTCGGTGACGAGGTTGTGTTGCGCGAACACGACGTTCCGCACGAGCCGCTGATCGAACAACGCGCCGTCGTATTTGGCGGTGTAGTACTCGGAGAACGACCGCGCACCGCCCGCGCGGATGTAATTCTCGGTGTACTCCTGCATACGCTCGAGCGGGAAGATGCCGCGCCTCGCCTGCTGCAGCACGACGTCGTTGATGTCGGTCGCGTACACCCGTGCGCGATCGTACAAGCCAGCCTCTTCGAGCAGGATCGCGACGGAGTAGACCTCCTCGCCGGTCGAACAGCCCGCGTGCCAGATGCGGATGAACGGATACGTGCGGAGCAGCGGGATCACGACATCGCGGAATGCGGCGTAGAACAGCGGATCGCGGAACATCGCGGTCACGTTGACCGAGAGGTCCAGGATCATGCGCTCCATCGCGTCGGAGTCGTGGAGCACGCGCGATTGCAGGTCGGACAGATTCGCGAGTCCTTCCGCCTCCACGCGCTTCCACAGGCGGCGCCGGATGGAGGCGTACGCGTATGACCGGAAATCGAAACCGTACTGCCGGAAAACGCCCTCGAGCAGCAGTTCGATCTCGATGCGCTCGAGGTCCGGGTTATACCCGGGCGGCGGGCCCGGCATCGAAGTGCCGGGCCGTTCTTCCGTCGTCGCTAGCGCCGCCTCGGGCGTGCCGCCTGTCGCGGCAGGCGCGGTCAGCGATACAGCCATACCCGCATCAGGCTCAGGAGCTGCTCGGTGTCGACGGGCTTGGTGATGTAATCGGAGGCGCCGGCCGCGATGCACCGCTCACGGTCTCCCTTCATCGCCTTCGCAGTGAGCGCGATGATCGGCAACGTCTTGAAGCGGTCGTCGCCGCGGATCGCGCGTGTGGTCTCGAAGCCGTCCATCTCGGGCATCATGATGTCCATGAGCACGAGGTCGTAGTTGTCGTTCTGATCCAGCTTGCCAATGGCGTCCTTCCCGTTCTCGACGAAGTCCACGATCATGCCGTGGTCCTCGAGCACGCTCGTCAGCGAGAAGATGTTGCGGACGTCGTCGTCCACGATGAGGACGCGCTTCCCGGCGAACACCGCATCGGCGTTGTGCAAGCGCTCCAGCATGCGGCGCTTCTGCTCGGGAAGCTTCTTCTCGACGCGATGCAGGAAGAGCGCGGTCTCGTCGAGCAGGCGCTCCGGCGACTTCACGTCCTTCACGATGATCGTCTCGGCCAGCTTGCGCAGGCGCGTTTCGTCCGCCTGTGACAGCTCCCGACCGGTATAGATGATGATCGGCAGCTCCTTCATGTTCAGATCCGACTTCACCGTCTCGAGCAGCTGGAAGCCGTCGGTGGGGCCCGTGAGGCCGAGGTCGAGCACCATGCAGTCGAATCGCTGCTGCGACAGCTCGCGCAGCGCTTCCTCGGCGGACGACACCGCCGTGATCTCCACGTCCTCGTGCGCGATGAGATCCACCATCGCCTTGCGCTGCGTCTCCTCGTCCTCGACCACGAGCAGCCGGCGCACCTGCTGATCAATGAACGACGAGATCTTCTGGAACGAGTCGTCGAGCGCCTCCTTCGTGACCGGCTTCTCGAGGTATGCGATGGCACCGGCCTTGAGGCCGGCCTGGCGCTCACGCACGCCGCTGATGATGTGCACCGGGATGTGGCGGGTGTCGGGATGATGCTTGAGCCGATCGAGCACCGTCCAACCGTCCATGCCCGGCAGGTCGATATCCAGGGTGATGGCGTCGGGCTTGAACGCGTGCGCGGTGCGCAGTCCCGTCTCGCCGTCGAGCGCGACGATGCCCTTGAAATCCTTCTCGCGGGCCATGTCGAGCATGATCTTCGCGAACTGCACGTCGTTCTCCACGATCAGCACCGTGCGATCGCCGGGCTCGAGATGATCGCGGTCGTCGTCGATGTCCGACGGACGCGGCAGGTCATCCGTCAGCGTGGCGACATCACCGTCGTCGTGCTGTATGTCGGTCAACCAGTCGTCGTGCGCCGGCGCCGTCGGCTCCGCGAACATCACGTGCGGCGATTCGGGCGTCATCGCAGCCACGGGACCACCGGGAGTCGCGGACGGCTCCGCGCCCACCAAAGCGGGACCCGCCAGCTCCGAGTGCGATGACGGATGCGGACGCGATGGCGTGCGGGACGCCGCGCGCGG
>DATFHG010000028.1:0-2578 GCA_035248725.1 Gemmatimonadaceae bacterium
CTGATAGCTGATAGCTGATAGCTGATAGCTGATAGCTGATAGCTGATAGCTGGCGCCTAGTTGAGCGAAGCGAGCAGTTGGAGCAGCTGCGTCGCCGCCAAGCGTCGCCCGCGCGCGTTCAGGTGCCCGCCGTCATCGGTATAGTCGGGCGCGAGCGTGAACACCGTATCGCGGCCGCGGGGCTCGAACGAGCGCGAGCCGTCGGGACGCGTGGACTCGATGGCCGCGAGGTCGAAGAGCGGCTCCTTGCCGCCGTATGCTGCCCGCATCAGCCTGTTGAACTCGTTTCGCTTGGCATTCACATCGCGCACGGCTGGCCTGCCCAACAACCGCTTCATCGCATGTCGAACCGGTGACTCCGCCACGGTGAGCGGCACCGTCACGTGGACGATGGTCAGCGTCGGATTGGCGGCACGAACGCGCTGAACGGTGGCCTGGTACTCCTCGAAAATCCGTGCTGCGTCCGACGTCGGCCCGAAATCCAGGTAGCAGTACTTGTAGAGCGCGATGCCACGATCCACGCCGAGGCCGTTCGCGAGCGAAGCGGCGAACGCAGCGGCCTTGGAGGAAGGGTCGCCGTTCTCACCGATTGGCGTCTCGACGATCGCCGGTCCGCTCACCGCCGCCGGATCGGCGCTGCGCACGATGCGCAGCGAGAGGCCCGGGTTTTCCTGGAGCAGGTCGGCCACTCCCTGCAGGACGTTGCCGCCTACGGACTGATGCGCGAAGAAGATCTTGCGCGACGCGAGCCGCGCACGCTGGGTATCCGTCAGATCGAGCGTCGTCTGGGTCATTTCGAAATTGGCTTCTCGGGAAACGGTCCGACCGTCGCAGCCGCCGAGGAGCACACCGGCGCTGGCGGCGATCGCAAAGGGAATTCGGCGCCGCATCGAGACGCTCAGGGAGAATCGGCTAAGAGCGAGCGCTCCGTCCCCACGACTGCGATCGTCGGCGGCTCGGTTCGATCACGGTAGCACACATCACTCGGAATCGGTCCCGCGATCTTCGCCGGGTTTCCGACGATGATCACGTTCGCGGGGAATGCGCGCATGCAGACCGCGCCGAACGACACGACGGAGTTCTCGCCGATGGACGCTCCAGGCAGGAGTGCCGCGTGCTGCGCCAGCCACACGTTGCGGCCGATGTGTACCGGCGCGATGCGCACGGGCGCGTCGTCATGACGGCGACGGGCTCGCGTGCTGTGGAAGTCCGTATCGGTGATCGTCACGTCTGCGAGAATCGAGTCGTCGCCGATGGAGATCTCACGCACACAGCCGAACCGCGCGGCGCCCAGGAGTACGCGATCGCCGACCGTGATGCGTGCGTCGTCCGAGTACGTCCATGGCGTCGCGCGTCCGAGGACGCTCACGTCGTCGCCGAAGACGACCTCGCCGGGACCGCGTACATGCAGGCGTCCGTACACCCGAAAATTCCTCCCGGCGCGCACGCGGCAGCCACGCAGGCGCGCGCTCGTGAGGCACCAGCGGCCACGGATCAGGGCCACGGCCGTCCGAAGGGCATGGCCGGGATTGGAAGCGGCTTTACGCGCGAGCGCACGAACGCCGTTCGGCGCCGCGAGCGCGACTGCCGACAACTGCTCGCCGGACCAGGACGAGGCGAACTCCACGGGATACGTCTCCATGAGGTGGTCGGCAATGCCGACATCGAGTACGCCGAGCGGCGCGGACGAGCGTCGCCACGGCTTCCACGGAACACGCGTTCAGTGCAAAGCCGATCCCCGCGCGCCGAGACAGGGGACTCACGCTCGGCACAGCCGCTAACTCGTTGTTCGGCAAAGGAGTATGCGGTTGAACGCCGCCGCGGGCCGATGTTCGCCGGCGCCACACGGTGTCGACTTTCGTCCACACCTGGTCCATGGGACTCCACATTGCGAGCGGACCAGTCGCCGGCAAGGGGGCGGCTCTCGCTGGCCCGCTCGCGTCCATCGGATGATATTGGCATCCATGCGTGCCATTCTGCTCATCGACCACGGCTCGGTTCGCCCCGAGGCGAATCACATGCTCGAGTGCGTAACCCAGTTGGTGCAGAGCATGGTCGGGCCGGCCGTGCTCGTACGCTGTGCCCACATGGAGTTGGCGGAGCCCACGATCGCTCAGGGAGTCACGGCCTGCGTCGAGGGCGGCGCCGACGAGATCATCGCGTTCCCGTACATGCTGTCACCGGGAAAGCACTCCACCCGCGACATTCCGCGGATGGTGTCGGAGGCTGCGAGCCGATATCCGAACCTCACGGTGCGCGTCACGGCGGCCTTCGGAATTCACGCGAAGCTGGCGGAGGTGATCGCGGAGCGTGCCGGCGTCCCGCTCGCGTTGCCGGGAGTCGCGGAGCCGGGAGATCAGTGCTGGCATCCCGGCTCCGCCGTCGGCACCTGCGGAGAGGCGTGCTGCGCCCGGACGCTCGGCATCGTCGCATGACGACGGAGCTTTCCCACTCGCGACTGCCACTCACCGTCCTCTCCGACGAGGAGGGCATGTTCCGCGACGCCGTCATGGCGTTCGCCGAAGAGGAAGTGCGCCCGCGCGTTCAGCAGATGGAGCGCGACGGCAAGATCGATCCG
>DATFHG010000029.1:0-7499 GCA_035248725.1 Gemmatimonadaceae bacterium
TCATCGTCGGTGCCGCCGCCACACGCGGCGAGCGCGCACAGAGCGGTCAGGGCGAGCGCAGCTCTCATGCGAAAGAATGTCGCTGCGCCGCCGCCCCGCGCGCCATGCCCGCGCCCTCGCGCCCAGCCACTGGACACTCGCGCGCGGCGTGGTTCTACTACGGGCGTGAAAAGGAACATCGGAGACGCCGACCGCACCGCGCGCGTGCTCGCGGGCGCGACCCTGGGCTTCATCTACGCCCGGCTGCGCGTCACCGGTCACGACGGCCCATGGGTCCTGCCCATGGGGATCATCACGGTCTGGCTGCTGGCCACCGTCGTACTCGGCTGGAGTCCGTTCTACGCGATGCTCAGGTTCTCGACGACGCGTCCGACCGACGCCGGAGCCTGAGCACCGCGACGCCGCGACTCATTCCGTTCGCAGCGTCGTCGACGGATCCACGCGCGACGCGCGACGGGCGGGCACCCACGTCGCCGCGGTCGCCACGCACAACAGCAGCGTCACGATGACGAGCGTGATCGGAACCATGCTCACGCCCGGCGCGATCACCAGTCCCTGCGACAACGCGATCCGGATCGCGCCGAGGCTGACGGGCAGGCCGAGCATCAGCGCGAACGCGCTCGTCCTGAGTCCGGAGACGACGAACATCCGCGCCACCTGCGCCGGACGCGCGCCCACCGCGAGCCGCACGCCGATCTCGCGCGTGCGCTGCTGCACCGCCAGCGACACCACGCCGTAGAGACCGAGCGTCGCGAGCAGGAGCGCGAGGCCGCCGCCCGCTCCGGCGAGCGCGAACCCTTTCAGCATCTCGCGGTACATGCGCTCGTCTTCCTGCGCGAGCGTGTGGATGCGCGTGACGGGGAGCGCGGGCGCCGCGGCGTGCAGGAATTTCTGCAGCTCCGGCAGGTACTGCGCGGCCGGCGCGCGCGTGCGCACGAGCACGCGGTCGTGCATCCACCTGGCGTCGCGCGCCGTGTACACCTGTGTGGTGACGTCCGATCGAGCGGCGCCGCCGTTGAACGTCATCCCCGGCAGCCGGCGCGTGGCGTCGAACACGCCGATCACCGTCATGGAGATGGAGTCCTGCTTCAGGCCGGGAAGCGCGGGGGAGAGCAGCGTGCGTCCCACGGGATTCGTGTTCCCCCACAGCACGCGCGCCAGATCGCTGCCGATGACGATGGGATAGTCCGCCGCGAGCGTGTCCGCGTACGACACGTCGCGCCCCAGCAGGATCGGCGCGTCCACGAGCGAGAACCATCCGGGCGCGCTGCCTGCCAGGTGCACCACGGTCGGCACGCTGTCTCCCGGAACGCGCTGCCCGTGATCCGCCATGAATACGCCGCGCACGTCGAACGCGTCCGACTCCGGCACCGCACCCACCACTTCCGGTTGCTCCGCGATCCGCGGGAGCAGCGCCGTCACCGCCTCGGCGCGCTGATTCTCCGCGCCGTTCTTCAGCGGACGGAACCACACCGAGATGAGCTTCGTGCTCGTCTCCGGCGCGAGCGGCTTGTAGTCGGAGACGACGAACGACAGCGCGATGCCGAGCACGATGAGCAGCGGCTGCGAGAGCACGATCTGCGCGACGACGAAGCCGCGCTGCAGGCGCGAGCGGGCGGCGGATCCGGACCTGGCGTCGCGCAGCGCTTCCGCGAGCCGGCCGCGCGTGGCGTGCAGGGCGGGGGAGAGCCCGAACACGATCCCCGTCGCGAGCGCGATGCCGAGCGTGAACGCGAGCGTGCCCGCGTCCGGCATGACGTTCACGCCGTCGATCTCCACCTTGCTCTGCCAGGCGAGCACCCACCACGCCGCGACGAGCCCCAGCACGCCGCCGACCAGGGCGAGCGCGGTGGACTCGGTCACGAGCTGGCGCAGCAGCCGGCCGCGCGACGCGCCGAGCGAGAGACGCACGGCCACTTCGTGGCGGCGTCCCACGGCGGCGGCGACCATGAGCGAGCTGACGTTCATCCACGCCACGAGCAGCACGAGGATGGCGACGGACGAGATCGCGGTGACCTCCAGGATGGTGCTCGACGTCTCGGCGCCGGGCGCGGCGCGGAGCATGTCGCGCACTTCGCCGGTCCGCGTCATCCCGACGCGCGCCGCGGAGTCGGGGAGCGTGCTCGCGACCACCTGCCGCACGTACGCGGTAGCCTGGTCGCGGGAGACGCCCGGCGCGGTGCGCCCGAACAGCGACAGCGCCGGCTCCGTCTCGGTCCATCGCGGCGACACCCGGCTCACCGCGGTGCGGGCGCTGAGCGGCATCCACACCGCCGGCTCGTCCATGTATTTCTTGGCGCCCTGGAAGCGCTCGGGCGCGACGCCGACCACGCGCAGCGGCACCTCGTTCACCAGGATGCGCTGCCCGATGGCCGCGGCCGCACTACCATATGTATCGGTCGCGGCCTTGAACGACATGACCGCGGTGAGGTCGGCGGCGTCGCTGTTGCGCGCGAACCCCGCGCCGGCCGCGAGGGTGAGCCGCAGCGACGCGAAGTAGTTGGGCGTGACGAACTGTGCGGTGACGCCGCGGGCGCTGGCGCTGTCGCCCGCCTGGAGGATGACGTCGTCCTCGATCCATCCGGCGACGTCGCGCAGGATGTCCTGCCGCTGCGCGAGCGCCGCGTACTCGGTGGTGGTGAAGCCGCGGATCTCGAACGCGCTCGAGCGCGTGTTGCGCTGCTGCATCCAGATGCGCACGCGGGCCGCGTCCTTGGACAGCGCCGGTGCAGGCCGGAAGAACTCCGCCTGGACCAGCGAGAAGATGAGCGTGTTGGCGCCGGTGCCGAGTGCGAGGACGGTGACGATGATGGCGACGGTCGCCTTGTGTCGCGCGAAGTAGCGGAGGGCGAAGCGGAGGTCGGCAGTCATGGGATGTTCGACGTGCCGGTACACAGCCGAGTTTCAGCCTGAATGCGGATGCGACGCCGATTGGGCCGATCAGGCCGCTAAGGGCAGGGAAGGGAAGTGGAGGGTCTTCGGGTCGAGGCGCGCTGGCGTGCGACGCGTTGGGACGTTCACGTGCATAGAAACGCATTTCAGCTGCATGAACGCGCCGGTCGCGATCCTGTGCGGAAGATTCACGACGCAATATGCATCGTGTGGGCGTCAGTGCCGTGCCGCGCGATAGCGGTTCGGCTCTCTCGGGGCATCGTGCTGGGGATGCACGACGCTGCGCACACCATGCAGCACGCTACACCGAGCATTCACGACGCTTTTCGGCGGATACACGTTGTTCGACGTCACATGCACGACGCTGCATCCGTCCGTCATGGTGATGTAGGACGCAGTCAGCCTGCAATGCTCCTCCTGAACGCTCCACTGCAGCGCTGTCGGTCGAGTGTTCAGTGCTGTCGCGGAGCTGAGCGCAGCGTCCACGACGCTTCCTCGGCGGGTAACGATGCAATCTCGACATGTGACGACGCTGTTCGATTGTGTCACGGCGCTGAGCGCACCTGCAACGGCACTGTCTTGGATCGTAATGGTGCTGCGTTGCGCCCTCTCGATGCACAGCGCATGCGAGAGCGCGCTTTGCGCCCCTGAGCGATGCATAGAATCGTTTCTCACGACGCTTTCACATGATCGGCGGCGACTTTGTTCGACTGAGACGGCGTTCTGCTGAAGTCGCGCGTCGTCAGGATGTACAGCGCGGGGGTCACGACGCGCCCGATGAGCGAGCCGTTCTCCTGGCGCACCGGTCGCACCTGCTTCGCGCCCGCTTTGAGCGTCCGAACGTGCACTCCGTTGGAGACGCGGATAACAACGACGAACGGCGTGGTCGCTCCGTCGAGGCTTTCGGCGCCGAAGTTCTGGTGTTCGGGCGATTCGTCGGCCACGCGGAACGTCGCGCCCTGGATCGCGAGCTCCGCAACGACGTCTCCGTCGCGCGCGTCGATCCTGAACAGCGCCGTAGCGCCCTGCGCCGCCATGCAGAACGCGATAACATCGGTTCCACTGTCGTCGGAGAGCATTGGGGCGAGGCCAACAGCTGGGTGATTCTTGCGCGACGGTGTCATGCGTCGTCGCGTTGGCGATCTGAAGGGCCAAACGAGCGCTCAGCGCATCCGGATGTAGGTGAGCGCGAGATCCGGCTCCCACCGTTCGCCGTCGCGGGACAATTCCCCTCGGCTGACGATCGTCTGGCCATCCGCCGAGATCGTCCCCGTGAAGCGTTGGGAGAATCCCGGAGCGTTGCGCCACCACTGCCACTCGTTTCCGCGCACGCGCGTTTCATATCGGCGGGACACGCCGCGTTCGTCGAAGTAGAGCATCGCGCACTCGCCGGTCACGTCGTCGGTTCCGAAGACGGCGATCCCGCTGGGGATCTCGGGCTCGTCGATCTGCGAACGCATGACGAGAAACGCACCGCCTTCGATCCATTCGAATGAGGTGCGACCGTGAAATGTTTTTCCCGGAACGAGCGGATGTGTCCCGACCGTTTTCCAGGAGCCGACCAGGACACGCAGCGGGTCGAGCGCCGGGTTTGGCTTCGCCGCCTCGTTCTGCGGATCAGGCTGCGCGCGACCCATGCTGGCGTTCGCTGCGATGGCGTCGATCGAGTACGCTCTCGCGGATGCGAAAGCCGACAGCGGTAGTTCCCGCGAGCGCGGCACACCCCACCACAAGACCGATCGGCGTCAATGTGGCAAACGCCGCGAGCGTGCAGCTGCCGAGCGACGCGCCGAGGATGGAGTACGCAGCGATGCGAACCCGCGAGCGGAAGCCGCGGTAGTTGCCGGGCCGGTACGGTCGGCGCGGCGGAGGCGTGGCAGTACCGACCGCCGTCGGTGGTCGGCGGCGTGGGGGCTCGAGAAAGCCGGACTCCTCGGGATCAGGAGGATAGGGACGAGCCAATCGTCACCTCGGCGTGTCCAGGAACGTTCGAACCCTCTGATTCACACGCAAAGCCGTGTCCCAGTGCTCGTACGCGGCTCTCATGTCGTCCTGAATTGGCGTGACCGGCACGAAGACCGCTTGGGCGACAGGTTTGCCTCCCACGCTGTCGATACGATCCACGAGGAGGACCAGAGCAGAATCCCTGCGCGGCACGTGCCACGATTGACTCAGGACCGAGACCGTCGACGTGCGATCATCGTACTCGACCCAGGCGTCGCCGCGGCGAGTTATCGACCCCGCCCCGAGATTGCCTCGCGCTCGAGTCGCCTGATATGCCGAATCCCGCGCTTGGCGCTCGAGGGCAGTATCCTCCGAGCCCGATCTTCCCCAGGGCTCAGCGCCTCTGAAAATGACGGCGGCGACGAGCTGCGTGGAATCCGGAGGCCCCCAGTGAACAGACACGTAATCGACTGAGCTGTATGCACCACCGCCGGCGGAGATGCTCGAGCCGGAGGTGTGCTGAGCAGCAGCGATCGCCGGAAGCACGGCAAGTACAATGATTCGCGTCAAACGCTGGCTCATCCCGGTCGGTGTCTGATAGGCTTTTGCATGCGGCTTCAGCTGTCCTGATACAGGCGGTCTCTGTAAGTCGCAAATCTGTTCAGTCGGCGCGACAACTCCGCGAGAAAGCGAAAGACGTCATCGTCAGGAAGCGCATCCTGCTTGAACGTCGCTGGGGTCAGCCCCGCTGCCCAGACTAATTCGGAGTAGCGTGCGAAGCCTGCCCTATGCAGGGCGATCTCGGTGACGCCTGTCTCGGCGCGAAATCGACGGAGACCCGGAACCCGGCCGTCACGCCGCGTGAGGGCCTGAAGATCGCTGATCAGACGCTCGCCTGTAGCCATGAGGGGAAGCGTGTTGGCCCACCTAGCGCGATGGAGTTTAGCTGCGGCTTCAGCTTTCCTTACTCAACCAAACTGCTTTGTCGCGCCGCCAGCTACAACTCCCTCGTTAGCCAGCCGGTCATCGGCTCCGAACGGCTACCTTCGGCGCGGTACCAGGCCATGCTTCGAGGCGAGTCACCTTCTCAATGGCGCCGCTCCACATGCCCATGTGACCGCGCTGCGCACCACGGAACGTGCCCTCGACGATGACATACTGCTGGTTGGGGGTCTTGCGACTGGAAGCGCTATCCGATTCGTAGCCTGTCGGAGGATCGATCCATAGCCCGTTGCTGGCAATGTGGTTCTCCCAATCCGAGCGCGACACGTAGATCGCGTTTCCTTCGAACTCGAAATTGACGAAGCCAATCACGCGGACGGGCTTACCATCAAAAGGCTCTGGCCGCGCGATGAGCTCGATCAGTGACGGCTGCCATAACACGCATCCACCCGCGCCGTCACCCGTAGCACAGCGCGACTGCGCGTGAGCGGACGCCATATCCGCGGGCGCGGAGCACCCGGCACTCACGCACAAAGCCAGCCAGGCAACTCGTAAGCGCAAGAGATGTTTGTGGTCTGGCTAACGCGAATTAGATCGTGAAAAGTAGTGCCATAGTTATGCTGCGGAGATAGATAAATACATGCGACCTCTCGCGCGCAAGTTCGCGTTCTCTAAAGAGCGCTGCTGACGCAAGTCAAACCGACAGAGTGGGTTGACGCGCCATCGTGCAGCGTCACGGTCGGCGTTAGGCGGCGTGCGCCTGCAGTACAATCACTGCGCAGCAAGTGCGTGAGCGAGACAGTTGCTCGGCGAAGCCGCCGCATCGCTAACGCCATGTCGGTCGGGCAATAAGCACCCGTTGCGACCAAAAAAAGAAGGGAGGCGCATCGCGCCTCCCTTCGTCATCCAGGCCCCAACCGCGCCTCAGCGTTACGGCAGCGTCTTCGTCACGTTGAAGTTCCCGAGCTGATCCCCCACGGGCGTCCACGCCACGTCCGGCCCCCGCTCGCAGAAGCCGCCGCTGTCCGCAATCCGGATCAGATACGGGTTCGTCCCCGTCACCGCGGCATGATTGCCGTCCTGGTAATACGTCGCGCCGCAGGTGTTGTCACGCACGTACACGGTCAGCGTCTGATTCGACAGATACGTGATCGTGACATCGCCTCCGTTCTGATCGCCGCAGAAATACGGCTTCGTCTCCACGTCCGTGGCCACGCCGTCGAGCACATACCCCCACGTGAGGCTGTTGCACGCCGAGAGCAGGACGTTGGTGAAGGTCGCCGTCACGCGCGTCACGAACACGCCGCCGTGCGCCGCATAGCTCACACACTCGCCCGTGTTCGCGAACGGCGTCCCGTTACTCCGAAACACGTCCTGAAAGCCGTTCTGCTGACACGCGTGCGCCGCCGCGGAATTGCCCCCCGCCGCCGACGCGATCCCACCGTTGATCGCCAGCGTTCGGCTCGCCGCCGGAGCCACTGGCGACTCGCTACACGCCGTCAAAGCGAACAACACCGCGGAACCGAACACTACTCGCGAAGCACAGGACACAGTCATCTCCTGGAAAAGGGTTGTCGGGTGACCATCACCGCTGTTGCGGACTTGCTCCGCCGTTCGCGCGCACGGGCTGCGTCGCCCCCGTCGCTCGGCCGGCATCGAGATCGTTCCAGTTCAGGATCGTGTTGAACCCCAGCATGTACGTCCCCTGCGTCTGCCACCGC
>DATFHG010000030.1:0-2604 GCA_035248725.1 Gemmatimonadaceae bacterium
GGGCGTGCAGGGAGCATCGCGCTTCGTTGCGTGCGACGGCAACGGCTACATCGCTTACACGCTGGACCCCGCGATCACCGCGCCCAATCTCTCGGCCGTGCAGGAGCTCGGCGTCGGCATTCTCCGTGTCGCGGATCCGGCGGCGGGCTCGCCCGGCACGACGCCCAACGACACGCTCGAGCTCTGGGTGGACGAGATCCGCCTGGCCCGCGTGGTGGGCAACACGGGCATGGCGGGCCAGGTCGTCGCCAACGTCGTCGCCGGCGACTTCGCGGACTTTCGCGTGAACCTCACGCGCCGCGATCCGCATTTCCGGCAGCTCACCGACATCCCCAGCTTCATCGACGAGCGCACGCTCGAGATCGCGGGGACGTTCCGCCTCGATCGCCTGCTTCCGAAGCTCGGCGGATTCGCGCTGCCGCTGACGATCGTCCGCACGTCGAGCGCGTTCGAGCCGCTGTTCCTCAGTCAGTCGGACATTCGCGGAAGCGGCATTCCCGGCCTGCGCTCGCCGCGCAACGACGTGACGACCTACTCCCTCACCGTACGACGCACCACACCCGTGCGGAACGCGATCCTCGGACCCCTGCTCAACAACCTCTCGGCGACCTCCACCTACGTGGACGGCGGCAACCGCAGCGAGTACCAGACGGCGAACCGACACAACTTCAACTTCACCGTGGACTATCTCGTCGCCGACAGCGCCCGTAGCGCGCGGCTGCCGGGCTTCCTCGACGACGTGCTCGGTCTACTACCCGGCTTCATGCAGGCCGGCCCCATCGGCGCGCTTCGCAACAGCGTCTTCCGCTGGAATCCCACCCAGCTCCGCGTCACCAGTGGCCTGGTGCGCAGCACCGACCGGCGGCTGTCGTTCAGCCGCCCGGTGGAGACCATCGACGACGACCCGCGCTCATCGCTGGCGCTCACGAATCTCTGGCGCAGCGGGAGCGTGCTCGAGCTTCGTCCGACGAACGGCTTCACCGCACGGTGGGAGATCGCGTCGGTGCGCGACCTGCGCCGCTACGGCGACTCCAGCGCCGCGGGCCTCGTCGTCGACGCCGAGCGCGCGCGGCTGCTCGGCACGGACGCGGGGTTCGAGCGTGAGCGGCTGCTGCAGACGAGCGTGAGTCTCGCGCCCGTGTTCTCGCGCTGGTTCCGGCCGCGCGCCGAGTTCGGCACGCAGTACACGATGATCCGCGATCCGAACGCGCGCTTTCTGCTTCCGAAGCCCGGTGTCATCGGCGTCGACAGCCTGTTGGCGCATCTCGACAGCATGCGTCTCGTCAGGCCGGACTCGATCGTCTCCACGCTCACGCTGCCGCGGCGCCTGATGGCCACGCAATCGGCGGGTGCGGGATTCACGCTCGACGTCGGCCGCGCGCTGCTCGCGTACGGCGACACCGCACGTGGCTCCCTGACGCGGCGGCTGGCCGGAGTGTTCGCGCCCATCGACGTGTCGCTCAATCGCAGCCTGCTCGCCGCGTTCGACGCCGCGGCATTCCGTCCGCCGCTGGGGCTGCAGTTCGGGTTCGGCGGGCCGGCGGCGTTCCGTAGCGTGCGCGGTGTCCCGGCGACGTCGGCGGGGGCGACGACCACGCTCGTCGCGAGCAACGCGCTGTCGCTGCCGCTCGGCACGACGCTCACCAACCGCTACCGCCGCACGCTCACGCGCAACTGGGCGCTCAAGCTGGACAGCACGCAGGCGCGCATCGATGGCGTGCAGACTGTCTTTCCCGATGTCAGCCTGCGGTGGCTCTTTCGTCCGCTCGCGCTCGAGCGTCTGGTCTCGTCGCTCACCGCCACGGTCGGCTACTCCGCGGCGTCGGCGTCGTCGTCCATGCCCATCGGCGCGAATCCGCTGCTGCCCGGCGTGGAGCTGCGCGAGCTGCGCACGACGCACGTGCAGAGCTATCCCGTGAACACTTCCATCGCGTGGGGCTTCGGGAATCTCTCCACCGCCGCGGGGTACACCTACACGAAGCGGCTCGACTCGCTCTCCGGCAGCCTCGCGCGCAGCACGTCGCGTGACGTGAACGTGGACGTCGGCCGTTCGTTCCGCATTCCGCGCTGGATCGGCAGCAGCATCGGCGTGCGCAACGCCGTGCGCGTGCGTGCGTCGTATCAGCGAAGCCAATCGCAGAATCTGGTGTACCAGCTGTCGGGTGACGCCTTCAGCCGCCTCGGTGACCAGGGCCGCAGCGCGTTCAGCCTGAGCGCGGACACGGACCTGAGCGAGGATCTCCTGTTCACGCTGCAGGCGTCCCGTGTGATCACGGCGGATAACAACCTCAATCGGCGGGTGAGTCAGTTCGTGTTGTCGACGGTGTTGCAGGTACAGTTCGCGGGAGGACCGAGGAGGTGACGGACCTACGTCCTACGCCTTGCGTCCTGCGTCAAGCTCGGGACGCTTCTACTGACCTACGTCCTCCGTCCTCCGTCCTGCGTCAACGGGACGCTTCTACCGCCATCATGACTCCTCTACCTCCAATACTCGAAGATTTGGCCGCGGATGAACGCAGGTCATCCGCGGCCAAAGCAGTTGAAGAGCCTGTCGAGTTGGGAGTTGTCCACGGCGCTAGTAGCGTCCCGTGGACGCAGGACGCA
>DATFHG010000031.1:0-16650 GCA_035248725.1 Gemmatimonadaceae bacterium
GCTCGACGAGGCGACGCGGCTGAAGTATCTCGTCGTCTATCCGTTCTCGAAGACCATCGAGTGGTATCTCATGTCGCGCGAAGCGCGGCAGGGCTTGATGAACGAGCACATGCGCATCGGACACGAGTACAGCGACGTCCGACAGGTGCTGCTGTATTCCACGGGGCTCGACGATCAGGAGTTCGTGGTCGCGTACGAGACGGACAGCCTGGAGCGGCATCATCAGCTGGTCGTCGCGCTGCGCTCGGCGGAATCGCGGCGCTACACGCTCAAGGACACGCCGATCTTCACGGCGATCCACCGGCCGCTCGAGGAAGCCATTGAGCTCGCTGGCTGACACGTCGTCGGTCGCGGGTCGTGACGCGTCGCTGACGGGTGGTGTCTTCGCGCGCGCCGCTCGCTGCGAGCCCACGCCCTATACGCCAGTCTGGTTCATGCGGCAGGCCGGACGCGTGCTGCCGGAGTACCGCGCGATCCGCGAGAAGTTCACCCTCCTCGAGATCACGCGGCAACCGGAGCTGTGCGCCGAAGTCACCCTGCAGCCGCTCGCGCGCATGCCGCTCGATGCGGCGGTGCTCTTCGCCGACATCATGTCACCGCTCGCGGCGATCGGGGTGGATCTCGAGATCGTGGACGAGGTGGGGCCGGTGATCCGGAATCCCATCCGCGACCGCGCGGGGGTGCTCGCGCTCCGGCCGCTGCGCGCCGAGGCGGACATGCCCGCCACGCTGGAGACAATCCGGATCGTCGCGCGCGCGCTGCGAGGAGAGCGCGCCGTGATCGGCTTCGCGGGCGCGCCATTCACGATGGCGTCGTACCTCGTGGAAGGTCGGGCGAGCCGTGACTTCGCCCGCACGAAGTCGATGATGTATTCCGCGCCCGACCTGTGGCACGAGCTGATGGACCGCCTGGCTTGCCTCACGATCGATTATCTGGTCGCACAGATCGGCGCTGGCGTGGACGCAGTGCAGCTCTTCGACAGCTGGGTCGGTGCGCTGTCCCCGGACGATTACGCGCGGTATGTACAGCCGTACTCGCGCCGCATCTTCGCGGCCGTGGGGAGCACCGGCGTCCCCGCGATTCACTTCGGCACGAACACAGCGACGCTGCTCGGTGCGATGGCGACGGATGGCGCGCCCATCATCGGCGTCGACTGGCGGATGGCGCTCGACGACGCGTGGGATGTCATCGGCCACGACCACGGCATCCAGGGCAACCTGGATCCCGCGGCATTGTTCGGGACGCCCGCCACGATCACCGAGAAAGCCGCGGACGTGTTGCGTCGCGCGGGCGGCCGGCCGGGTCACATCTTCAACCTCGGTCACGGGCTGTTGCCCGGCACGCCACTCGTGAACATCGAGCGGCTCGTGGACATCGTGCACGAGGCAAGCAGCCGATGACGCGCGCGGTGCTGCTCATGGCGTACGGCACACCGGAGCGCGCCGAGGACGTGGAGCCGTACTTCACGCACATTCGCGGCGGGCGCACGCCGAGTGCCGAGGCCGTGAAGCATCTGCAACATCGCTATGAGATCGTGGGCGGCCGCACGCCGCTCCTCGACATCACGAAGCAGGTGGCGGCGGGTCTCGAGTCCGAGCTGAATCGTACGGACGCGGATTCGCACCGCGTCTACATCGGCATGAAGCACTGGCATCCGTTCATCGGCGAGGTGGTGCCGCGCATGATCGCCGAGGGCACGACGGATCTCACCGCGATGGCGCTCGCGCCGCACTACTCGCGCATGAGCATCGGCGCGTACCAGCGCGCCGTCGAGGAGGCGATCGCGGGCGTGGGAAAGCCGGTCGGGTTGCGATTCGTGCACAGCTGGCACCTGCATCCCGAGTTCGTGGACTTCATGGCGAAGCGGGTGTTGCGCGCTCTGGCCGAGTGGCCGGAGGCGGAGCGCTCTCAGGTGGTGACCGTGTTCAGCGCCCACAGCCTGCCGGAGAAGATCCGCACCTGGGGCGATCCGTACGAGCAGCAGTTGCGTGAAGGGAGCGACGCGGTGGCGCGGCGCGCCGGGATCGCGACCTGGCGCGTCGGCTGGCAGAGCGCGGGCGAGACGGGTGAGCCATGGATCGGCCCCGACATCTGCGACCTGCTGGCGACGCTGCACGGCGAGGGCGTTCGCAATGTCCTCTCCGTGCCCATCGGATTCGTGAGCGATCACCTCGAGATCGCGTACGATCTGGACCACGAGGCGCGCGACAAGGCGGAGTCGCTGGGTATGACCCTGCGCCGCACGCCGATGCCAAACGCCGACCCCGCGTTCGTGCGCGTGCTCGCCTCCGTGGTGCGGGCGCACAGCGGCGTGGCCGTGGAGGCCTGAGCGGTGCGGACCGTCACGATCGGCACCCGCGGCAGCGCGCTGGCGCTGGCGCAGACGCAGATCGTGTGCGACGCACTTCGCGCGCTGCATCCCGACATCGAGACGGTGGTGGAACGCATCACGACCACTGGCGACGTGCGCACCGACGTGCCGTTGTCGCAGCTGGACCGCGGCATGTTCGTCACGGAGATCGAGTCCGCGTTGCGTACGCGGCGCATCGATGTCGCCGTGCACAGCGCAAAGGATCTCCCGTCCACGGTTTCGCCGGACCTCTATCTCGCGGCGTTCCTGCCGCGCGCGGATGCGCGCGACGTGCTGATCGCTCGCGACGGCACCACGACGCTCCGCCGGCTGCCCCCGGGCGCGCGCGTGGGCACGAGCAGCCCCCGCCGCATGTGCCAGGTGCGCGCGCTGCGTCCCGATCTCGACGTGCGCGACGTGCGCGGGAACGTGGACACGCGCATCCGGAAGCTGCGTGCCGGCGAGTACGACGCCCTGCTGCTGGCGGCAGCGGGGGTCATCCGCCTGGATCGTACGCAGGAGATCACCGAGTGGCTCGACGCCGACACCTTCATTCCGTGCGTCGGTCAGGGCGCGCTGGCGCTGGAGGTGCGGGCCAGCGACAGCGAGCTGCGTGAGCTCGTGGCACCGCTGGATCACGCGCCGACGCGCGCGGCGGTGGTGGCGGAGCGCGCCTTTCTCGCGGAGCTGGGCGCCGGCTGTCGCGCCGCCGCCGCGGCGCATGCACACGTCGAAGGCGGGCGTGCCATCCGCGTGGTGGCGATGATCGGGCGCGAGGATGGCAGGCAGGTACGTGCGTGCCGCGTGGCGACGTCCGATCCCGGCGACGCTGGACGCGCGATCGCGCACGAGCTGCTGCGCGACGGCGGCGCGGCGTATCTGGCGCGCGCCGACAGCACGCTGCGCGGAGCAACGGTCGTAGTGACGCGTCCCGAAGGTCAGTCGGGCGAGCTGATGCATCTGCTGGAGGCGAACGGCGCACGCGCGCTGGCCTGTCCGGCGATCGCCATCGCCGGCGTGTCGGACACGAACGCGCTGGACGCCGCGCTGCGTGACGTTTCGGGCGCGGCGTGGATCGTCTTCACCAGCGCGAACGCGGTGTTCGCGGTCGCGGACCGACTGCACGCGCTGGGCCTCTCGATCCCGCGCGCCACGTCGATCGCCGTCGTGGGTAAGGCAACGGCCGACGCGGTAAGCGCGCGCCTGCGCGCTCCGGACTTCACGCCGTCCGATGCCAACGCTGCGTCGCTTGCCGCGGAGCTGCCGATCGCCGCCGGTGCACGCGTCCTGTTTCCGCGCAGCAGCATGGCTGCCGACACCGTACTGTCCGGACTGCGCGCGCGCGGCGCGGTGGTGCAGGACATCGTCGCGTACGACACGATACCGGGCGAGGGACTCGGTGCTCTCGCCGAGCACTGCGCGCGGGGCGAGGTGGATTCGGTGGTGCTCGCGTCTCCCTCCGCCGCGCGGTTCGCGGCGCGGGCGCTGGACGATGCCGCGGTGCCCGCTGGCGATCGTCCCGTCGCGGTGACGATCGGCGCCACGTCCACGCGCGCCGCGCGCGAAACCGGATGGCCGCACGTCGTGCAGGCCGTTACACCCACCGTCGGCGCGCTCGTGGAAGCGCTCGAGCGCGCGATCGATGAACGCCGTCGAGCGACGGCCGGTTCCCCTGTCTCTCATCACTGACATGTTCGACGACACCCTGATCACCCAGGACCGCCAGGCGGCGTCGGCGCGGCCGCGCCGCTTGCGCACGTCCGCGCCGCTCCGCGACATGCTCGCGGAGTCGCGTCTGACCGCCCGCCAACTGGTTCACCCGATGTTCGTGCGCGAGGGCAGCGGCATCGACAAGCCGATCGGCTCGATGCCCGGCCATGCGCAGCGCTCCGTCGACCGCATCGCACCGGACGTGGATGACGCGCTCGCGCTCGGGATCCCCGCCCTGCTGCTGTTCGGCATTCCGGAGCACAAGGACGAAACCGGCTCGGGCGCTTGGGACGCCGCCGGCCCCGTGCCGCGCGCCATCGCCGCCATCAAGCGGCAGCATGCCGGCGCGATCGTCATCGCCGACGTGTGCATGTGCGAGTACACGAGCCACGGCCACTGCGGCGTGCTGGATCACGAGCGCGGGACCGTCGCGAACGACGAGACGCTGCCCCTGCTGGCGCGCGCAGCCGTCGCGTACGCGGACGCGGGCGCCGACGTCGTGGCGCCGAGCGCGATGATGGACGGCCAGGTCGCTGCCATCCGTCGCGCCCTCGACGACGCTGGGCATCGCGACGTGGCGATCCTCAGCTACGCCGTGAAGTACGCGTCGGCGTTCTATGGACCGTTCCGTGAGGCGGCGGAGTCCGCGCCCGCGTTCGGCGATCGGCGCTCGTATCAGATGGATCCGCCGAACGTCCGCGAGGCGCTGCGCGAAGCAGCGCTCGACGTCGCGCAGGGCGCGGACATGCTCATGGTGAAGCCCGCGGGCCCGTACCTCGACATCATACGCGCCGTCCGCGAGCGATTCGAGCTGCCGCTCGCGGCGTATCAGGTGAGTGGTGAATACGCGATGCTCAAGGCGGCGGTGGAACGCGGGTGGCTGGACGAACGGCGCGCCGCGCTCGAGGCGCTCACCGGGATCCGGCGCGCGGGTGCCGACATCATCATCACGTACTACGCGAAAGAGGCGGCGCGGTGGCTCCGCGAGGGCTGACCCTCACACGCTCGGAGGAGTTGTACGCCGCCGCGCTGCGCGTGCTTCCCGGCGGCGTGGACAGTCCGGTGCGCGCGTTTCGCGGCGTCGGTGGCACCCCGCGTTTCATCGCGCGTGGCGAGGGTGCGCGCGTGGTGGACGTGGACGGACGCGCCTATGTGGACTTCGTGCTCTCGTGGGGCGCGCTCATCCTCGGCCACTCGCATCCCGACGTCGTCGCCGCCATCGTCGCGCAAGCGAACCGCGGAACGACCTTTGGCGCACCCACCGAAGCGGAGACCGAGCTCGCCGAGCTGATCGCCGACGCGATGCCGGCGGTGCCGATGGTGCGCTTCGTCTCGTCCGGCACCGAAGCCGTCATGAGCGCCATTCGACTGGCGCGCGCGGCCACGCGCCGCAGCCGAATCGTGAAGTTCGCGGGCTGCTATCACGGCCACGCGGATGCCCTGCTCGTCCAGGCGGGATCGGGCGTCGCCACCCTCGGCCTGCCGAACAGTCCGGGCGTCACCGCGGGTGCGGTCGCCGACACGCTGGTCGCGCCCTTCAACGACGTCGCAGCGGTGGAGCGGTTGTTCCAGCAGCACGAGGACATCGCCGCCGTGCTCGTGGAACCCGTGGCCGGCAACATGGGCCTCGTCGCGCCGGTGCGCGGATATCTCGAGGCGCTGCGCCGGCTGTGCTCGCAGCACGGCGCGCTTCTGATCTTCGACGAGGTGATGACGGGCTTTCGCGTGGCACTCGGCGGCGCGCAGGCGCTCTACGGCATCACGCCCGATCTCACGTGCCTCGGCAAGGTGATCGGCGGCGGACTGCCGCTGGCCGCGTATGGTGGGCGGAAGGATCTCATGTCGATGGTGGCGCCCGCGGGGCCCGTGTACCAGGCGGGAACGCTGTCCGGCAACCCGCTCGCCACTGCCGCGGGTATCGCGACCCTGCGCGCGCTGATGCAGGGCGACGCATATGCGCGGCTGAGTGCCGCGAGTGCGGCCATGGCCGAGGCGGTGCGCGACGCAGCGTCGGTCGCGGGACGTCCGGTGCAGGTGGCCGCCGTCGGTGGCATGTGGGGATTCTTTCTCAGCGAGGTGCGCGTCACCGATTTCGCGACGGCCTCGGCGAGCGACACGCAGACGTTCTCGAAGCTGTTCCACGCGCTGCTGGATGAAGGCGTCTACATCGCGCCGTCGGCCTATGAGTCGCTGTTCATGTCGACCGCGCACGATGCGGAGACGCTCGCCTTCGCGCGCGACGCCTTCGAGCGCGCGTTCGCAGCGATCGGCGATGGCTAGCCGGCTGTCGCGCGAGATGAGCGGCGCGGAATGTCGCGCGTTGCTCGAGAGCCAGCGCGTGTGCGTGGTCTCGCTCGTGGACGGCGAGGAACCGTACGGTGTGCCGGTCTTCTACGGCCTCGGTGCCGACGTTCTCGTGTTCGGCCTCTCCGAAGGCCGAAAGACACGCGTGCTCGACGGCAACGCACGCGTGTGCGTGACGATCGTCGATGTGCAACCGGACGGCATGTGGCGCTCGGTGCAGGTGCAGGGTCGCGCCGAGTCGCTGACGTCGGACGCGGACCGCGCGGCAGCGATCGAGACGCTCAAGGCGCACAATCGGCGACTGGGCCACGCGCCGCCGTCGGGCGGTGGTCACCGGCCCGTGGCGCCGGGCAGACTCGTGCGCGTCGCGACGACCAGCGTCAGCGGCCGCGCTCGCGCGTGACGTCCGCTTTGTATCGCTCCTGAAGCTCGATGTAGGCCTCGACGGTGCGCGCGATGCGGTCGCGCTCCTCCATCGTGGTCTCGCGCGCGATGCGACCAGGCACGCCGAGCACGAGCGAATTGGGCGGCACCACGAATCCCTCGCGCACGACGGCGCCCGCGCCGATGATCGATCCGCTGCCCACGCGAGCGCCGTTGAGCAGCACCGCTCCCATGGCGATGAGGACGTCGTTCTCGATCACCGCCCCATGGACGATGGCGCGGTGGCCGATCCCTACCCGCTTGCCGATGTGGCACGGCACGCCGTCATCGACATGGATGACGCAGCCGTCCTGCACGTTGGTGTCGTCGCCGATGGTGATGACGTCGCTGTCGCCGCGGATCGAGGCGAACGGCCAGACGGACACGCGCGGGCCGAGCGTGACGTCGCCGGTTACATACGCGAGCGGATGGACGAATGCAGTCGGATGGGTCTGTCTCATGGCATGGTAACTGCCCGATGAATGATGGCGCCGGGAGGCGGGAGGCGGGAGGCGGGAGGCGGGATCCTTCAGGGAGAGGACACGATGGCGTATCACGATCACGAACACTGTCAGATCTGCGGCGCCCATTTCGAGACGAATGGGGACCTGCTGGCGCACACGCGCAAGGAGCACGCGCAGACCGGCACGCCGCGTCCATCGTCGCAGGCAGACGGCCAGGAAACTTCGGCGCCCCGCCCTCGGCAGGGCTTCGCGTTTACGCGCTCGCACAAAGAGTAGGCGCGCCAAGCTCGAGCTTTCTCGGCGACAGAACTGCTTGACGCAGGTGTACGCAGAAGGCGCAGATGGACGCAGAAAACATCAACGGCGAAAACCATTGAATTGGTTTTCGCCGTTTGAGTTTCTGCGTCCATCTGCGTTTGTCTGCGTCCATCTGCGCTTGTCTGCGTCCGTCTGCGTTTGCCTGCGTCCTCTGCGTACTTTGCGTATTCTGCGTCAAAATGAGGCCCCGACGGTCAAGTAGGATGCGACTGACTTGACCGGCACCAACGACGTGCCAACCACCGGCACAGCGACGCCGAGTCGCAGGCGTACCGGCGCATCCCAGCTCAGCAGTGCCGCGCTCACGTTCAGCTCCGCGCCCGTCGACGCAATCACTTCAGGCCGGGTAAGCACGAGCCCGGCAGTCACGTGATTGATGCTGCAGAGCGACGGCTCCGGGACCGGACGCGTGGCGAACGCTTTGGGACACCACGCGCTGCCTGCGTCACCGAACAGCGTGATACTCGTGCGATCGAGAAACAGCGGCAACGTCCCCAGCCCCCTGCCCGGCAGCGTGAATGGCGCGCGATACTCCGCGCTCGCGGAGAATGCACGGATGCCCGCGAGCGACGCGCCGGGGAATCCGCGCACGGGGAACGTGCGGCTGCCTTCGCCGAGCGCGTAGCCGGGCAGCACGTCGAGCAGGCCGCCGCTCACGCCGCCGACCTCGTAGTACCCCGTGCCGCGGCTGTCCTCCACGCCGCCGCTCCCGTGCAGCGCGAGCACGTGATGCGCGTAGCCGGGAAGCGGAACGGACTTGAAGACCGATGCCGTGGCGACGACGCTCGTCGTGGCCGAGGTGCTGTCGCCGCTGCGCCAGCGGAAGCGCGTGGTGCTCGCGAGCTGGATGCCGTCTTCGGGGGAGATCGCGAGCGCGGGATATTGTGTGTTGCTCCAGCCCACGGAGCCGATCAGCTCCGGATACGTGTAGACGCGCTGGTAGGCGGAATCCACGCGTGCGAGCAGGGTGGCGTCGGACGCCGCGTAATTACGCGACTCCACGCCCGCGCCGGCGCTCAGGTACGAGTACGTCCGGCTGCGGGGACGCAGGAGCGTCAGCGTGAGTGAACCCTCACGGGTGCGCCGGCGCAGATTGCCGGTCGGCGCGCCGCCGTTGGATTCGTCGACGATGCGCAGGTAATTCTCCCAGTCCTGGCTCACGAGCGCTTCCACCAGCGGCTGGCCCAACGTCGCGTTGCGGTAGTAGAGCTGTCCGGTGATGCCGGAGTTGTCGGTCGGCACGAACAGGAGCGCCTGGTAGGCGTGGCGTCCGACGGCGTCCTCGCCGGACGTCAGGGCGCCGATTCGGGCGGAGCTGTTCGACAGCCCCACGTCGAAGAATGGCAGCCAGTAGCGCGGCAGCAGCGTGCGCCACGGCGAGTACCGGGTGACCGCGCCTGCGTACTCGCGCGGCGGCGCGCTGTCGCGCGGAGCGACGTCAGGTAGCGCAGCGGCGTTGCCCGCGCGAATGCTGTCGAGCGACGCGATCCCCACGTGATAGCCGTCGGACTCGAACACGGACGCGGCGAGCAACGCGCCGTTCGGCGACGGCTGCGGCTCGAACACCCCCGTGCCCGCGTCGCTGAGACGCTGCAGGTCCGGCACCATGAGCGTGTCCGGAAACGCGGCGCGGAACGCGGCCACGTAGATGTCGGGCAGCCCGCTACGGTCCGAGCTGAAATACACGTACCTCCCGTCGCGCGACCAGCTCGGCGTCGCGTTCACCGCGCGTTCGCGGATCAGCGTCTCGACGATGCGGCCCGTGGTGTCGACGACGACGACCTCCGACGTTCCGCCGCGGATCCAGCGCACCGCGACGATGTGCGCGCCGTCGGGCGACCAGCGCGGCTCGGTCCATTGCTCGTCCGGACCGCCGGAGGTCATCGGCATGACGCGGCGTCCGTCGCGGGACACGAGCGCCAGCCGCGTACCGGCCGGCAGTGTCTGCACCGCGACGATGCGACCGTCGTCGCGCGCGTCGGGAAACGCGAGGCGGGCGCCGTGCGTGAGACGACGCGTGTGCCCGCGCGGGGAGTCGACGTAGAGGTCCGACCGGATGTTGTACGGCGACACGTACTCGAGCTGCGAGTACAACAGCGATCCATCGCGCAGCACGGTGTTGGGCGAGCGGCTGTTTCGACGGCCTTTGCGAACCCGCGTGACCGTACACGAAGCCGACGGCACGTCGCTGCGCGACGACGCCGCCGGACAACGGTACTGCAGCACGTACGCGCCGTACGACTCCCGACCCGGCGTGCCCGTGTACACGATCGCGGAGTCGCCGAGCCAGCGCGGGAAGCTGGCGTACGCGCCCTCGTGCGTGAGCTCGCGCCAGCCCGCGAGGGGCGGACGCGATGGTGGCGCGTTGTGCAGGAGAGAATCCGACCAGCGCCTGTACTCCGCGGTGAACGACCGGCCGAACGCGCGGTGCGCGGGAAAGTTCAGCACGAACGGAACCAGGTTCCTGCTCGACGACTCGATGTAGGCGCGCACCGCGGAGTCGCCATGCTCGTGCGCCAGGAAATCGACGAAGAGTGAGCCGTACGCATAGGCGCTGTAGCCGTACGGAAACTGCGGCCGGGCGAGCGAGAGCTGATCGATGCGCGGCAGCGCGTGCTGCGCCGCCGCCGTGCGCGCGATCATGCGGTGCTCGCTCCCGACGATGCGTCCGCTGCCCGTGAGTGCCGACTCGTAGTAGACCGCGATGCCTTCGACGAGCCACGAGGGCGAGTACTCGTTGGGAAAGAAGTACGGCACCCGCCCGAACAGCTGCTGCAGCGGCTTCCAGACGCCGCCCACACGGTCGAGATGGAAGATGTGCGTGAGCTCGTGCGTGATCACGAGCTCCGTGGGGTCGTCCGTGAAGCGCAGCGCGCTCTCGAAGACGGGCGGATTCGCGTAGACCAGGATGTGGTTGTACGGAAAGGGCGACGCGAATCCGTTCGAGAAGTCCACGTCGTCGCTGATCACGACGTCGATGCTGCCGCGGGGCGGATGGAGATGCTGGCTCAGCTTCGCGTACGCGTCTTCCGCGTTCACCGCCGCGCGCCGGGCAACGGTCTCGAGCTCCGGAGTGAAGTGGATGTAGAAGTGCTGTGTCTTCAGCGTGCGCCAGTGCGCATTGGGACGCACCTGCGCGGAAACCGAACCGCACATCGCAGCGCACATGACTGCGCACAAAACAGCGCAACGAACAGCGCTCATTGCGGCGGCACGGGGTCGGTCACGGATGCGGCGTGCTTACGGGGATCGGAGCGCGCGGAAGAAGGACTCCAGCCCGTCGGCAATCGCGCGTGCGTAGCGCTGCTGCCATGCGTCGGTGCGCATCGCGTTTTCCTGCGCCGGGATGATGATGTAGCCGCCCTCGGCAAGGATCGCGGGCATCCACGGCGTGCGCACCACGGCGAGACTGCGGAAGTGCACGCCCTGGTCGTCCAGCGGCTGCGTGAGAATGAGGTCGTTCTGCACCAGCCGCGCGAGCCGTTCCGAGTGCGGCTGGTAGAAGTACGTCTCGATGCCGTTCGGTTGCACGAACGGATTCACGCCGTCGCCATACGCGTTGTAATGCATGGAGACGAACGCCTGCGCTCCCGCGCGACGCGCGATCACCGGACGCAGCGCGAGGTCCACCGGATCCTTCGTCGTGCGCGTCATGACCACCGTCGCCCCGCGCTCTTCCAGCATCCGCTTCAGATAGAAGCCGACCGGAAGCACCGCTTCCGCTTCATAGAAGCCAGTGGGACCGGTGGCGCCTGACGGCGGATGTCCGGGGTCGACGGCGATGGTGATGCCCGCGAGCGGCCGTTCCGTCGCGGCGCGTAACGGCGCCGGCGGACGACGGACGCGCAGCACCAGTGCGCCCGCGTCGTACATCACGAGATACCCGAAGGGAGGCTGCGACAGCTGCACCGTGTATCGCACGCGATCGCTGCGCTCCTGCGCCCAGTCCACGTGCTTGATGAGCGAATCGTTCGTGGGATAGTCCACGAGATCGGTGTTGCCGCGCGTGTCGTACAGCGTGAGATCGATCGAGCGTTCGTGCTCCTCGACGAAGTACGGCGGCCGCTCGGACATCGGCAGCAACAGGTCGCACCACTCGGGTGCGCAGCGCACGCGCCCGTTGCCGGCGACGCGCTTCGGCGTGCTCGTGTCCGTCGCGAAGGTCTTGGCGTCCGCGGCCTGCACCCAGATCTGCAGCGCGGAATCGAGTCGCACGCGCGCGTAGCCGGGATATCGCGCGGTGAGCAACGCGCGCGTTCCCGGCATGAGGAACCAGCGATACGTCTCGTTCGGCTCGGGGCGACCGATGACGACACGGTCGGTATCCGTCGCCACGTTCACGGAATCGCCGAGGACGACCCACGCGGGTGTGGTGTCGACGACTGTCGGAGGGGGAGGCGGCGGGACGATGCGCGTGCTGTCCGGATTCTGCCCGGGCTGCACCATGCCGGCGACCCGCACCGGTTGCGTCGTGCGTGCGGTATCGCTCCCCAGCACCGCGACGAGATCGTACTGCGGATTGGTCGGCGGCGGGTTGGGCACGAAGGCGATGAACGCGCCATTCGGTTCCACCTTCACCGGGAAGCCATTGAGCGTCGCCGTCGCTCGACCATTCCCCACGGAACCGAGCACGAACGTGCTGTCGCGCGACTGGATCAGCTGGTTGGCTTGCGGATACACGAGGTGCGGAGCGAGCGGCCCCTGCACGAGCGGGATAGGCGGGAGCGCTGCCCTGACGCCCGCCGGCGCGGGGACGGAGGGGCGCGGCGCGGTGGCTGGAGCGGGCGCGCTGCACGCAGTCAGGACCGCCATAATGACACCCGGCAGGGCCGGAGACGCGCCGGGAACTCGGGTCAAACGGGCGGCATTTCGCATGTTGCGCGGAAGGTAACTCATTGCGGTTCTTTTCATTGACCCCCCATTTTTCGCGACCTATATTCGCGCCTCATGCTGTCCCACCCCCTCGGGAGTAGAGTGCGATGACGCCCCCTCCCCCGCCCTCTCCCACCTCGTCGTCCTCATCCACGCCGGCCGCCAAGGCGACCTGTGAGTTCTGCGGTCATGAGAACGACGCAGCGGCTCGCTTCTGTCTCGACTGCGGGAAGGCCATGACGACGTCGGCATCGCTGTCGTCGCTCACGCCGAGCTCCTCCTCCCCTCCGTCGTCCGCCCCGTCAGCCGGCGCGCAAACCTCCGCGAGCAGCGTGCCTGTCAGCACCGGTCTCAAGTGCCGCAAATGCGGACGCCACGTCGATCAGTCGCAGTCGTACTGCGGCAATTGCGGCACACGCACGGCAAGCGAAACACAGGCCACTCAGTGCCGGAATTGCGGCGCTACCTATATGAAAGGGGTCGACCTGTTCTGCGCGAGCTGCGGCACGCGCGTGGGCGACCGCGTGTCGGTGAGCACGACCGCGCAGGCGGCGCTGTCCGTCGCGATGCGCGCGGGTGGACCGGCCATCTCCGTGCTCGACGAGCAGGGCCGATCGGTGAAGACGTTCACGCTCGACCGCGGCGAGGCGATCATCGGCCGCGGGGGCGACGCCGACATCCGCTTCGAGTTCGACGTCTATCTCTCACCGCTGCACGCACGCATCGATCAGAACGAGGGATCGCTGTTTCTCCGCGATCTGGGCTCGCGCAACGGCAGCTGGGTATTCATCGACGAGCCCACGAAGCTGATCGACGGGGATCTGATTCTCATCGGGTCGCAGGTGCTGCGGTTCCGCCGGCTCGGCTACCCCGGCCCGCATCCACCGGAAGCGGATGCGACGCGTCGCATGGGATCGGTCACGCCGCCGGTGGACGTCGCGGTGCTCGAGCAGCTGCGCGCGGACGGCAGCGTGCGCGACATGTTCCATCTGTCACCGGGTCGCAACGCGCTGCTCGGGCGGGAAACGGGCGACTGGATCTTCCCGTACGACCAGACGATGAGTGGAAAGCACGGCGAAATCGTGTCGGAGGACATCGAGTTCTTCGTGCACGACGCGGGCAGCCGGAACGGCGTGGCCATGAGTGTGCGCGGTGACCGCGAGCTCAAACCCGGCCAGCGCTTCCTGCTCGGCGATCAGATCCTGCGCGTGGAGACGGTGTGAGCGCGCTGAAGATTTGTCCGCAGTGCGGCACGGAGTACGAGCTGGATCAGCGATTCTGTCCCAAGGACGGCTCGACGCTCCGCACGCAGAACGCCGCGGGCGACCTGGTGGGATCCATCATCGCCGATCGGTATCACGTGCTGAAGAAGCTCGGCGAAGGCGGCATGGGCACGGTGTACCTGGCGGAGCACGTGAAGATGGGGCGCAAGAGCGCCGTGAAGGTGATGAACCCCGGGATGGTGAACGACGCGGACGCGATCAGCCGGTTCAATCGCGAGGCGGCGAACGCGAGCAAGATCAGCCATCCGAACGTCGCCGCCGTGTACGACTTCGGCGAGACGACCGATGGGCTCATCTATCTCGCGATGGAATTCATCGAAGGCCCGTCACTGACCAAGATCATCGAGGCGGGCGCCCTGCCGCCGCAGCGGGCCGCGGACATCGCGCGCCAGGCCGCGGACGCGCTGGCCGTCGCGCACGACATGGGCATCGTGCACCGCGACCTCAAGCCCGACAACATCATGATCGCGAAGAACCGTGATGGTTCCGATCTGGTGAAGGTCGTCGACTTCGGCATCGCGAAGGCAGCCAACAACGAGGCGCAGAAAGTCACGAAGACGGGCCTCGTGGTGGGCACGCCGGAGTACATGAGCCCCGAGCAGCTCGCGGGCGACAAGCTCGATGGACGCAGCGACATCTATTCGCTGGCGCTGGTCGCGTTCAACATGCTCACGGGCAAGCTGCCCTTCCCCGCCGAGACGGTGCAGGAGTCGATGATCATGCGGCTCACGGACAAGCCGCGCCCGTTGTCGGAGATGAAGTCGGACGTGGTGTGGCCGCCGCAGCTGCAGACGGTGATGGACAAGGCGCTGGAGCGCGACGCCAACGAGCGGTATCAGTCGGCGAGCGAGTTCGGGCGTGCGGTGTGGCAGGCCGTGCAGGCCGTGCGCGCGAGCGCGGCGACGGCGGCGTTCACCGCGGTGATCCAGCCCCGCAAGGCGCCGGCCACTGCGCCTGCGCCCGCGGCCGGCGGAAAGACGGCGCCCGTTCCGGTGACGCGCGTGAGCAAGGCGACGCCGCCCGCGGTGCTGACACAGCCCTCGTCCGGCGGGGCGCGCAGCCGCACGCCGATGTTCGCGGGCATCGCGGCCGTCGTCGTGCTGCTCGGCGGTGGTGGAGCGTACATGGCGATGGCGCGCGGCGCGGACAGGACTGGAGGCGTGGCGCGCCCACAGGGAGACACGAGCGCCCCGGTGGCTGAGGCCGCGCGCCCTGCGCCGATCGATCTGGTTGCAGCATTCGAAACCATCGAGCCGCTGACCGATATTTCGCGCGACGCAAACACACAAACAGCATCTCGCGCGCTGGCCATGCTCGATTCCCTTTCGTCCGCCGCGCACGCCGACTCCGACAAGGTGCACATCGCGCTCCTGCAGGCGGAGGCGCATTTCGTGAGATCCGAGAATGCCAGCATCGAAGCCGACAAGGCTTCCGAAAAATCACAAGGCTGTACGATTCTGAAGGATCACGAGGGCCAGGCATCGCGAACGCGTTTCAAGCGTCGTTTTGATGTCTTCCTTCACGGGGACCCGGCAAGCGGTCTCCCGAAAACCTGTTGAACCTCGCGTGACCACCCCGACCTCAACGACCCGCCCTTCCATGTCCCAGCCCGACCACAGCGAAATTCTGGTCCAGGTGTTCGGGCGTACGGACGTCGGGCGTACGCGCGAGCACAACGAAGACGCGTTCGTCATCGCGGACCTCACGCGCAACGACGCGTCGCTGCAACCCTCCGTGCGCGCGCATCGCGTGGGTCCCAAGGGCACGCTGTTCATGGTCGCCGACGGCATGGGCGGCGCCGCGGCCGGTGAGATCGCGAGCCAGATGGCCACCGAGATCGTGCTCAAGGAGCTGCGCGACAACTGGCTGCCGCAGGAGCAGCCGTCGACCGAGGCGTTCGCGCGCTGCCTGAAGATGGCTGCGCAGAAAGCCAACGCGATGATCCATGGCTACGCGACGTCGCACCAGGAGTACCGCGGCATGGGCACCACGGCGACGATCGCCGGCCT
This sequence comes from Gemmatimonadaceae bacterium, assembly GCA_035248725.1. Lineage (GTDB taxonomy): Bacteria > Gemmatimonadota > Gemmatimonadetes > Gemmatimonadales > Gemmatimonadaceae > DASPMP01. The sequence continues at coordinate 15,734 of DATFHG010000031.1, forward strand.
GCTCGCCGACACGCTGTATCTCGCGCAGGTGGGTGACAGCCGAGCGTACCTGGTGCGCGAGGGCGTCGCGAAGCAGATCACGAAGGATCAGTCGCTGATGCAGAAGCTGATCGAGGCGGGCGAGCTCACCGAGGAGGAAGCGGCGCAGAGCGAACGCCGCAACATCATCCTCCAGGCGCTGGGCCCCGAGGCGTCCATCAAGGTGGATCTGACCTATCAGCGCATCCGGCGCGGTGATGTGCTCGTGTTGTGCAGCGACGGGTTGTCGGGCCAGGTGACGAAGAACGACATCGGCCGCATCGTGAGCGAGGAGCAGGACCTGGTGCAGGCGTGCCGCCGGCTCATCGACCTCGCCAACGAAGCCGGCGGGCCGGACAACATCACGGTCATCTGCGCGCGCTTCGCCGGCGAAGGGCTCAACGATCTGGGCGAGGGCGACGACGTCGGGCATCGCGTGTTCGCGCTGCAGGAGGCGGGCAGCACGCCGGTCATGGGCGTGGATCGCGTTCGCGAAGGACCGACGAAACCGATGCGCACGTCGAGCCGCGACGAGTCCGCAGTTCCCACCGAACCCGTGCCGATCATCCCGCCGGCAACGCCAGCCCGCGCGACCCCCGTCGCGAACGCGCCCGCGATGCTCGAGAACGACCCGATGGGTGTGCCAACGGACCCGATTCTCGAGCCGGCGAAAGTCCCACTGAAAACCGACGATCGTGAGCGGCGCTCGCGCGGCATGGCGGTCGCCATCGCCCTGCTCGCGCTGCTCGTGGTGTTCGCCGCGTGGTACGCGATCAGAACCGTGAGAAAAGTCCAACCCGAGCCCACGCCGGCCGGACAGACAGCACCGTAGGTCGCAGGTCGCAGGTCGCAGGTCGCAGGTGCGGCGCTGTATTCTCGCGCACAGCAGGACCGACAAC
>DATFHG010000032.1:0-41374 GCA_035248725.1 Gemmatimonadaceae bacterium
GTGGGCTTGATGTTGAGGCGCGCGTCGAAGTCGCCGTCCGCCACCTGGCGCATGCCACGGTCCAGCTCGTAGATCGGCCTACTGACGCTGCGTGTCAGGCGCACCGCGATGAACGCTGCGACGATGAGTGCGAGCGCGAGCCCGACCACAGCGGCCGTGCTCGCGCTCCGGGCGGCGCCAGCGGCCTGGACCACACGGTCACGCGTGCGCGAACGAAGCGTCCGCTCGGCGTCTCGCGCGGCGGCCTCAGCACGAGCGAGCGATGGCAGCACCTGCTGATTGGACGTGCGCTCCGCATCCCGATCCCGATGCTCGAGAGCGGCCTGATGCTCGGCCTGCGTGCCGGCAGCCACGGCCTGCATCGCCGCGCGGACGTCTCGCACGGCGCGACCGAGGTCGTAGGTATCGAGCGAATCGGCGACCGCTTCCACGGCCCCGATGCGCTCGAGCATGCTCTGGCGGCTTTGTTCGTCGCGGACGAACAGCACCGCCATCTCTGCGGAGCGCAGGTCGTTGAGTGCGTCGCGCAGCCTGCCGAGCAGCAGCGAGGCGGCGAAATCCCGATCGCGCAGCGCCTTCGCCTCGCTGTGCAGTCGCTCGAGCGACCGCGTGGCGAGGAGCAGGGGAACGATCAGAATGACGGCGATTGTGAGGAGGCCCAGGCTGAGCCGGGAACGCAGCGTCATCGGCGCCGATGGAAGTTGTGCATGCCGTTGATGTGCAAGGACAACGCCGTGGCGGACGGGGGTGCCGAGTCATACGGGCCAGAGATAGTCTTCGGCGTTCGTTTGCGTCGCCTCCATCCGCTCTGTCACAGAACATGTCGCTGAGAAACATCCGGCTTGCCGATCTGGAGAAGTTCGTCGGCCAGGCGGTGACCGTGCATGCGTGGGTCACACATCTGCGATCGTCGGGCAAGATCGCGTTCGCCGTGGTCCGCGATGGCAGTGGTGTCGCGCAGGCGGTCGTGGTCAAGACGCAGGTCACGCCGGAAGTGTGGGCGACGTTCCAGGAGCTGACGCTCGAGACGTCGGTGCGCCTGACGGGAGAGGTGCGGGCCGAACCGCGGGCGCCCGGTGGATTCGACGTCACGGTGAGCGAGCTCACGATCGTGGGACCGAGCCCGATCGATTATCCCATCCAGCCCAAGGAGCACGGCGTCGACTTCCTGCTCGATCGCCGGCATCTGTGGCTTCGCAGCCCGAAACAGCGCGCGATCTTCGTGGTCCGGAACGAAGTGGAGCAATCGATTCACGATTTCTTCTATCAACGCGGCTTCCTGCGCGTGGACACGCCGATTCTCACCGCTGCCATCGGCGAGCGAAGCGGCTTGTTCGAGACGCAGTATTTCGAGGAGGGCACCGCGTATCTCGCGCAGACCGGCCAGCTATACGGCGAGGCCGCGGCGGCTGCGTTCGGCCTCGTCTACACGTTCGGGCCCACGTTCCGCGCGGAGAAGTCCAAGACCCGGCGGCATCTCACCGAGTTCTGGATGATCGAGCCGGAGATGGCCTGGTACGACTCCGACGACAACATGACGCTCCAGGAGGACTTCGTGTCCTTCCTGGTGCAGCGCGCTCTCGAACGCTGCGGCGATGCCCTGAAAGTTCTGGAGCGCGACGTCACCAGGCTGCAGCCGATCAAGCCGCCGTTCCCGCGCATCGAGTACACCAAAGCGGTAGAGATCCTTCAGAAGAAAGGCAGCGCCATCACGTGGGGGCAGGACCTCGGGGCGGAGGACGAAGCGCTGCTCGTCGCCGATTACGACCGGCCCGTCTTCGTCATGAATTATCCGAAGGAAGCGAAGGCGTTCTATATGAAGGAGAATCCGGCGGACCCGCGCACGGTGCTGTGCGACGACTGCCTGGCGCCGGAAGGCTACGGCGAGATCATCGGCGGGTCGCAGCGCGAAGACGATCACGACAAGCTCGTCGCGCGCATCAAGCACGAAGGTCTGCCGCTCGACGCATACGACTGGTATCTCGACCTGCGGAAGTACGGCACATTCACGCACGCCGGCTTCGGTCTCGGACTCGAGCGCACGGTCGCGTGGATCTGCGGGCTGCAGCACATCCGCGAAGCATCGCTGTTCCCGCGCATGATGTACCGGTTGAAGCCGTAGAGGGCGAGCGGCGCGATCACTCCGAGCGCTTCACTTCGTCCCACAGCGCATCGAGGACCGCGAGGCCGGCCTCGCTCACCTTGATCCCGCGCTCCGCGGCGAGCCCCTCGATGTCCCGGAACCGCCGCTCGAATTTCCCGTTGGCGCGGTCCAGTGCCAGCGCCGGATGCACCCCCGCCTTGCGCGCGAGGTTGACCACGGCAAACAAGAGGTCGCCGATCTCGTCCTGCAGTCGATCGTGCGTGGCGTCGTAGGCGGGCGTCCTGTCCCGGTGTGAGTCGCCCAGGTGCGCGAGCTCGGCTTTCACCTCGTCGAGCTCCTCATGCACCTTCGCCACGGGGCCGTCGGTGGTAGGCCAGTCGAACCCCACGCCCGCCGCGCGGTCCTGCAGCCGGAAGGCGCGATGCAGCGACGGCAGGCCGACCGGAAGACCATCCGCGATCGACGCGCGGCGCTTCGCCTTCATCTGCTCCCACGGTTCCCGAACGCCGTCGCCGTAGAGGTGAGGGTGACGTCCCTTCATCTTCGTGATGAAGCCGTCGGTGACGTCGTGGAGGGTGAACGCGCCTCGCTCTTCCGCGATAACGGAATGAAACAGGATCTGAAGCAGCAGGTCGCCAAGCTCTTCGCGCAACCGCGCATCATCGCCGGAGAGCAGCGCGTCGTCCACCTCGTGCGCTTCCTCGATGAGATAGGGCCGCAGCGATTCGTGTGTCTGCGCGGCATCCCACTCGCACCGCGCGCGCAGATCGCGCATCAACCCGAGCGTGTCTTCCAGCGATGGTTTCAAGCGATGAGCCTCCGATTTATACTTCGCGGCGCTTCCGTCATCCGGAGCACCATCAGAATAACTGCCCGCATCTCATGCAACGGTTGATGGCGCGCGCCTGGGTCGAGATTGACCTGGGCGCGCTGGTGCGGAACGGCCAGCGATTCGCGAGCGCTGCGGGTGTGCCGCTCCTGCCGATGGTGAAAGCCGACGCGTACGGGCTGGGCGCGGCGCGCGTGGCCCAGGCGCTGCGCGCTCTGGACATCTGGGGCTTCGGCGTCGCCACCGTCGACGAAGGGGAAGAGCTCCGCGGTGCAGGGATCACGGAACCCATCCTTGTGGCGACGCCTCTGCTGCCGGCACAGTTCGACGCGGCCCGGCGCGCGCGGCTCACCCCCGCCCTCGGCGATCCCATCGCCATTCGTGCGTGGATCGACACCGGACAGCCCTGGCATCTCATGATCGACACGGGCATGAATCGGGCGGGCGTCCCATGGCGTGACATCGACACGGTGCGCGAGGTCATCGCGGCGCGACCACCCGAAGGCGTCTGCACGCACTTCCATTCGTCGCAGCTGCCGGACGGATCGCGTGAGGAGCAGGAGCGGCGCTTCGCCGCCGCCGTCGCGCGTATGCCCTTCAAGCCGCGCCTGCTGCATGCGGACAATTCGGGTGCCATCGAACACCGCTCGCCGTCGCCGTTCAACATCGCCCGACCCGGCATCTTCCTCTATGGTGTGGGCAGCGGGCATGACGCGACCATCACTCCGGAACCGGTGGTGAGCGTGCGCGGACGCATCATTGAAATACGCGTCGTGCAGGAAGGCGATACCGTGAGTTACGACGCCACATGGCGAGCACCGCGGCCCGGACGCATCGCGACCGTCGCTCTCGGCTACGCCGACGGCTACCGTCGCAGCCTTGGAAATCACGCGCAAGCGCTGCTCGCCGGCGACCGCGTGCCCGTCGTCGGCGTCGTGACCATGGACATGACCATGCTCGACGTCACCGACAAGTCCTGCGCGGTCGGCGACGTCGTCACGGTATTGGGCAGAGACGGGGAAGCGGTGATCACGGCGGAGGATATCGCACGCTTTGCCGAACTTTCGCCGTATGAACTACTGACCGGGCTGCGCGCGCGATTGCCGCGCATTTATACGGGGATCGACGGGTGAGTCGTCGCGCGGGAATCGTCGTGCTGGACGGCGTCGGAATCGGTGCGGCGCCCGACGCCGACGCCTATGGGGACGCGGGCTCCAACACACTCGGCAACCTCGCACGTGCGATCGGCGGAATGCAGCTGCCGCATCTGGAGCGCGCCGGTCTCGGTCACGTCGCTCCGCTGACGGGCATGTCAGCGGTGACGCGACCGAACGCCGCGCATGGATTGCTCATCCCCAGGTCCGCCGGCAAGGACAGCACGACCGGGCACTGGGAGATCGCGGGCGTCCATCTCGAGCGTCCCTTTCCCACGTACCCATCCGGGTTTCCGCCGGAGGTATTGCAGCCTTTTTCGCGTCGGACCGGTCGAGGCGTGCTCGGCAATCGGGCGGCGAGCGGCACGGGCATCGTCGCCGAGTACGGCGCCGAACACCAGCGCACCGGCGACTGGATCGTGTATACGTCCGCCGATTCGGTTTTTCAGATCGCGGCACACGAAGACACCGTTCCACTGCCGGAGCTGTACCGTGCGTGCGAGACGGCGCGCGAGATCCTCGTCGCCCCGCACGACGTGTCGCGCGTGATCGCGCGCCCTTTCTCCGGCAGCGCCGGCGCGTACGTGCGCACGGCAAACCGCCGCGACTACTCCATTCCACCGCCCGACACGACGCTGCTCGATGCGCTCGCGGCGGCCGGCGTCACGCGCCATGGCGTCGGCAAGGTGGACGATCTTTTCGCGGGGCGCGGCATCACGTCGGTGCACACGTCCGACAACAGCGACGGCATCGCGCGCATCCTTGCGTGGCTGTCGGCGACGGCGACGTCGAGCGACCAGTTCCTCTTCGCCAACCTTGTAGATTTCGACCAACAGTACGGGCACCGGAACGATGTTCCGGGGTTCTATGAGGCGCTGCGTCAATTCGACGACGCGCTGCCCGGGTTACTCTCCGCCTTGCGCGAGGACGATCTGCTGTTCGTGACGGCCGACCACGGCAACGATCCGACTACTGCATCCACCGATCATGCGCGCGAGTGCGTGCCGGTGCTGGCGTTCGGCCCGCGCGTCCGGCCGACGTCGATCGGGCGGCGCGACACCTTCTCGGATCTTGGCGCCACCGTCGCCGACTGGTTCGGGATCCCGTTCCGCGGTCGCGGTGTGTCGTTTCTGGCGTCCATTCTCGCATGACACTGGGGAGTCCGGCGGGACAGCGGGAACGCGCGGCCCGGGATGCGGGAGCCGACCTCGAGCTGCGCACGCTGCTTGAGCGCGCGATGGGCGCCATGGAGCGGGCGTATGCACCCTACTCGTCGTTCCACGTCGGCGCGGCGTTGCTGGGAAGCGACGGCAGCATCACCGAAGCGTGCAACGTGGAAAACGCAGCATTTCCGAGCGGCACGTGCGCGGAACGCGCGGCGCTGGCCGGCGCCGTGGCGCGTGGCGTGCGCACCTTCCGCTCGATCGCCATCGCGACGTCCGCCGATGAGCCGACGCCGCCGTGCGGCATGTGTCGCCAGGCGTTGATCGAGTTTTCGCCGGAGCTCGAGATCATCAGCGTCACGCGTGGCGGCAAGGAGGCCCGCTGGCGACTTGCGGATCTGCTGCCCCACGCATTCTCGCCGCGTTCCCTCGAGCGCAGCACCGACTAGCACCCCGTGACCATCGTGAAGTCCTGGCGTCAGCGCGCCCACATCGCCCTCATCATCCTCGCCGCCGCCGTGGCGTTCGGCGCGTGCGACGAGCAGCTCGATTCCGGAGCCGGGTGTCCCATCCTCTGTCCGACGCCGCCGGGACAGGTGCACGATACGAGCTTCGTCGCGGTCGCTATGGACACGTCGTTGTCCGGTTTTCCGGGCAAGGGACTCGAGACCGCGCTCTTCCTGGCGGCATTCGGCGACACACTGCAGACGCGTGGCGTCATCCGGTTCGACTCGCTGCCCCAGACCTTTCGCCACGACAACTCGGCCACGGACAGCGCGACCTACGCGATCGACACCGGCGCGGTGCTGCGCGTCTACGTCGCCGTGCCGGACACGCTGGGACAGCAGACGACCGTCGAAGCGTACGACGTCGACCTCGGCGGCCCTGACGACACCAATCCGGACGCGGTCGCGTCGGCCTTCACCCCCGATCGACTGCTCGGTTCGCGCGTCCTGCCGCCGGCGTCGATTCGCGATTCGATCGACATTCCGATCGACCCCGCGAAGCTGCTTCTGAAGGTGCAGACGGACACGCCGGACAATCGCCTGCGCGTCGGGTTGCGTGTTACCAACGCGAAGCTGTCGCTCTACACCACGAATTTCGACCCATCGACGTCGCCGAAGCTGATGTTCCGACCCTCGGCGGGGGACACGAGCGTGGCGGTGGAAAGCGTGTTGCCGGCCTCCGGCGCGCCCGCGGACGAGCCCACGCTGGCCGACGCGCTCAAGGACTATCTGACTGTGGTCATCGGTCCGCCCGCGCCGCCGCCCGCCACCATTCGCGTGGGCGGCCTGCCGGGACGTCGGGCGTATCTGCTCTTCGACGTGCCCGCCAGAATCATCGACAGTACGGACATCATTCGCGCCAGCCTGCTGTTGACACAACGTCCCAGTCCGGGATCCGCGCAACCGTACGACACCGTCGGCGTGCAGGAATTCGCGGTCAGCGCGGGAAGCACGATCACCGATCTCAATCGCGCGCTCGGTCTGCTCGTCGGTCTACGCCCCGATACCGTAAAGCTGATGCCCACGGACAGCGGCACGCGTACCTTCGAGATGCTCGAGCAGGTGAATTTCTGGCGCTCCACCACCGCGTCCAAGACGCCGCGCGCGATGGCGCTGCGTTCCACCCAAGAGGGCAAGACCGGCGGACAGATCGATTTCTTCTCGGTCGAGGCACCGGCTGACGTGCGACCCGTTCTCAAGATCACCTATCTGCCGCGACGGGGAGCGCCGCTTCCATGACGATCTTCAGATGGGGCTGCGTTGCCGCGATCGCGGTCGCCGCGGCACAGGCGAGTGCCCAGGGCACGCTGAGCACGCAGGGCCTGGGATATCCGCCAGGTCAGCTCAGCACGCAGGCGGCTTCCATGGGTGGATCGCTGGGCGAGATGGACTCCTTCTCTCCGTTGAATCCAGCGGCGCTCGGCCTGCTCACGACGCCGGTCGTGTTCTTCCAGGCGGAGCCGGAATATCGCGCGTTGCGTGTCGGTGGAAAGCTCACGCGCTCGTCGGTCACCCGGTTTCCACTCATCCTCGGCGCCCTTCCGCTCGGCGAGAAGTGGGCGGTGGGACTATCCGCCTCCACCCTGCTCGATCGCACCTGGTCCACGACGCGCCGCGACACGCAGTTCGTCGGTGCAGACACGCTCTCCGGTTCGTTGACCGAGCGCAGCGATGGTTCCATCGCGGACATCCGGCTGGCCGTGGCGTACGCCGTCGTGCCGTGGTTGCGCGTCGGCGTCGGCGGACACGCGTACAGTGGACGTGACGTGATGAGCGACAGCCGTTCGTTCGACGATACGGCGAAGTTCGCCGGTGCGGTCCAGCGCAATACGATCGGTTTTGGCGGCAACGCGATTTCCGTCGGCGCGCAAACGCTCTGGCCGCGCGTCGCGTCCGTGGCCGTGAGCTATCGTCACGGCGGCACCTTGCACGTGTACGACGGCGACGCGGTGATCGGCAGTGGGTCGGTGCCCGACCATCTCGGTGTCGGCGTCGCGTACCTGGGTATGCGCGGGCTGACCATCGCGGCGCGCGCCGCCCGCGACAAATGGACGCGTCTCGACGGCGCGACGTCCGCGACGGATATCCACGAAGCGTGGGATCTCGGGGTCGGCGCGGACGTCACCGGTCCGCGCTTCGGCCCCAGTCCCGTCGCCTTCCGGGCCGGGGGACGGTGGCGCACGCTGCCGTTTTCCGTAGGCAGCACGGCGGTCAAGGAGCGCACGATCAGCGGCGGCTTCGGACTGCCGTTCGCGCTTGGCCGTGTCGATCTCAACCTCGGTGTGTTGCGGGCCACGCGGACCAGCGGGACGATGTCCGAGGACGCGTGGACGATCAGCACCGGGTTCGCCGTTCGTCCGTGACCTGGACATGGAGCTCACGCAGCCGCCTGCCGATGCGCCGCTGATCCTCGTCGCGGACGACGTACCCGCGAACGTGGAGTTGTTGTTCGATCAGCTGCATGTCCTCGGCTTCCGCGCCATCGCCGCGACCGACGGACCAACCGCGCTCGCGGCCTGCTTCGAGCACAAGCCCGACCTCTGCATTCTCGACGTGTCGATGCCCGCGGGCGATCTGGGGTGTGACGACCGCAGTACGGGGTTCGAGGTATGCCGGCGCATCAAGCGCGATCCGCGGACAGCGCGCATTCCGGTCATCTTCGTCACGGCGTTGAACGACACCACAGACCGCGTGAAGGCGATCGAGGCCGGTGGCGACGACTTTCTGACCAAGCCGCACAACCGGCTCGTCCTCGGCGCGCGCGTGCGCTCGCTGCTCAAGCTCAAGGCGGCGACCGACGCGCTGGAAGAAAGCGCGCGGAAGATGAAGGAGCTGGAGAAGCTGCGCGACGATCTCATGAAGATGATCGTGCACGATCTGAAGTCGCCGCTGACGTCCGTGCTCGCCACGATGGAGATGCTGCTCGATGGCGACTTCGGCGCGCTTGGCGCTCAGCAGAAGAGCGCGTTGGGCGACGCGGAGGCCAAGGCAGAGGATCTGCTCGCATTGATCGAGGATCTGCTGGAGGTACGCCGCATCGAGGAGACGACGCTGACGCTCAACCTCGACGCGATCGCGCCCGGTGCGCTGCTCACCGAGATCGTGCACGAGTGGGCTCATCGCTTCCAGCAGGATCGTGCGACCGCCACGGTCGACGTGGCCGACGATGCGCCCGTCTTCCACGCGGACCGACAACTCATCAAGCGGGTCATCGGGAATCTCATCCAGAATGCCCTGACGCATTCGGCGAACGCCGTGACGCTCCTCATGTCCGTGCGACGCGATTCCGACGGCGTGCTCTTCACGGTGAGCGACAACGGTCCGGGCATTCCGGCGGAATACCACGAGATCATCTTCCGCAAGTTCGAGCAGGTGCGGACGCCGAACGTCCCGCGCGTGCGCAGCTCTGGCCTCGGCCTCGCGTTCTGCAAGCTCGTCGTGGAATCGCACGGAGGGCGCATCTGGGTACAGAGCGAAGGCGAAGGGAAGGGCAGTTCGTTTCACTTCACGCTGCCAGAGCATCCGCCGTCCACCGTGGTACGCGTCGACTCCGGCGAGCCCGCCGCGGCGCAGAGCCGCGCGTGAGGGTCCACCTTCGCACGTTCGGCTGTCGCGCGAATCACTACGACACCGAAGCCGTACGGGCCATGGCCGTCGCCGCCGGCCATGAGGTGGTGGACGACGATGCTGACGCCGATCTCGCGATCGTCAATTCCTGCGCGGTGACCGCGGAAGCCGAGCGTGACGCGCGCAAGGCGATCCGGCGAACCGCGGCGCGCAAAGCGGATGTACGGACCGTGGTGATGGGGTGCGCGTCGGCGCTGCCAGCGGGCGCTGCGACGCTGCGCGCCCTTCCCACGGTTGAGCGTGTCGTCGCCGGGGCCGATCTGCAGGCGCTCGCGGACGTCCTTGGCGCCGATACCTCGCTCGCCCAGACGAGCTGGCAACGCTCCGCACGCGCGGTGCTGCGCATCCAGGATGGTTGCGACGAGCATTGCACGTTCTGCGTGACGACGCTGGCGCGTGGCGCGAACCGCAGCCGTCCCCCGGACGCACTGGTGCGCGAAGCGCAGCAGCTCGCCGAACATCATCCCGAAATCGTGTTGACCGGCACGCACATCGGCACCTATGGCGCCGACATCGATTCCACGCTTGGCGCGCTTGTCGAGACGCTCGTGGCGTGCGTACCCGCGGTGCGCTTCCGGCTGTCTTCCGTGGAGGCCACGGAGGTGGACGAGCGCCTCGCCGAGTTGCTCGCCGCCGACGCCACCCGGGTGACGCCCTACCTCCATGCGCCGCTCCAGTCCGGATCTGATCGGGTGCTGCGGCGGATGGGCCGCCACTGGTACACCGCGGATTCCTACGCGCGGTCCATCGAGCGTCTCTGCGCTCGCCGTTCGGTGTTCGGCCTCGGCGCCGACGTCATCGTTGGTTTTCCTGGCGAGACCGAGGCGGACTTCGCGGCCACGGTCTCGCTCGTTCGCCAATTGCCCTTCACCTATCTGCACGTCTTTCCGTACTCGCCGCGTCCAGGGACCTCCGCACCGCGCTTGCGCGACGCCGTTTCGCCAGCGTTGGCACGCGAGCGCGCGGCGGTGCTCCGGTCGATTTCCGATGAAAAGGCGGCGGCGTATCAACGGGGCCGCGACGGATCGCTGGCTGACATCGTGGTCACCGGAGGGGCATCCGAACCCACCGGAATGACTGAGGATTTTCTGACGATCGCGCTTGCATCCGCAAGACCGCGCGGCGACCGCTTCGCGGCGCGACTCGTCGTGAAACAGGGCTCGCTGATCGCCGCGTAAGTGTGTTAGGTTGAATGGCTTACCCTCCATTCATGCCCGTGAAGCGCCCTACCGTATACATAGAGACCTACGGCTGTCAGATGAACGTGAGCGATTCCGAGCTGATGCTCGGGAAGCTCAGCGCCGAAGGCTATGTGTCCGTCGACGGCCCAGAGGGTGCCGACGTGATCCTCGTGAACACCTGCGCCATCCGCGATCACGCCGAACAGCGCGTCATCGGTCGCCTGGGTGAGCTCAAGCGGCACATGAAGAAGGACTCCGTGATGGGTGTGACTGGGTGCATGGCGCAGCGCCTCGGGCCCCGCCTGCTCGAGCAGGCGAAGCACGTGAGCCTCGTGATCGGGCCCGACGGATATCGCGCGTTGCCGGAGCTGGTGGACGGTGCGCGGCGCGGGGAGCGGACCATCGCGACCGATTTCGACCTGACCGAGCACTACGAAGATTTTCCCGCGCAGCGCTTCGACAAAGTGAAGGCCTGGATTCCGGTGCAGCGTGGCTGCGATTATCGCTGCACCTACTGCATCGTGCCGCACACGCGAGGCTCGGAGCGGAGCCGTCGCCTGGAGGATGTCGTTCGGGAGGCGCGCGACGTCGCCGCGAGCGGCATGACCGAGGTGGTGCTCCTCGGGCAGACGGTGAATTCCTACAGCGACGGCTCCTACGACTTCGCGGACCTGTTGCGCGCCGTTGGCGACGTTCCGGGCATCCGACGGCTCCGGTTCACGAGTCCGCATCCGAATGATTTCAGCGAACGCGTGATCGAGGCGCTGGCGACGGTGCCGGCGGTATGTGAGCACGTGCACTTGCCGATGCAGAGCGGCAGCTCGGATGTGCTCAAGCGCATGCTCCGCCGGTATTCACGCGAAGAGTATTTCGATTGTCTCCGTCGCCTGCGCGCGGCCGTTCCCGGGCTCAGCGTGACGACGGACATCATCGTCGGCTTTCCCGGCGAGACCGAGGCTGACTTCGAGCACACCTTGAGCGCGGTGCGCGAGGCACAGTTCACCGACGCCTTCATGTTCAAGTTCTCGCCACGCGAGGGAACGCCGGCCACGCGCATGCCAGCTGCGTGGACAGTGAACGACGACGTCGCGTCGGACCGGATGGCGCGGCTGGTGGAGACCGTGCGCGCCGTCGCCCGGGAGCAGAACCTGCGCCTGCTCGGGCGGCAGTACGAGGTACTGGCGGAGCGCGAAGCCCGACGCGGCGGCGATCTGCTCATGGCGCGGACACGTGACTTCCGCACGGTGCTGATCCCGGGCGACGCATCCATGCTCGGCCAGTACCTGAACGTCGAGCTCACCGGGACGACAGGATCGACGTTCACCGGCGCAATCGTTCGCGAGCGCGCGCCGCTGCCGATCGCCGTCTAGGGCCGCGAATGCGGCGCTGGGCGCCGCAATCGTTCGATGACGCATTGGTTCGGCAGGAGCCGAACCTGCGGAGTGCCTCTCGTTGCAGCCGCGGTGCTGGCGTACGCCGGTGGTCTTCTCACCGGGTTTGGCGGCGCGTACGTGTGGACGGCGTCGGCGGTGGCGATCGTGATCGCCTCGGGACGACGCACGGCGAGCGAGCGACTCGCGCTGGTTGCGATCGCGGTCGCGGCGTGCGCGGTCGCGGCGTCCGCCGATCGAACGGTGTCGGCGTGTGCGGTGCGGCTCGCGCGGGCGACGTCGTGGCGACTGACGCTCGAGGCGGAGGCGCAGCCCGGCGCCTTCGTCGCGGCACACCACGAGTGCGGCGCGGCGGTGAAGGTTGCGGTGGAACGCGGAGTCGCGCGGGCAGGAGCCACATCCGTCGTGACCGGTGTGCCGCAAGCGAGCCGCGGCGCGCTTCTCATCCAGCACGCCGGCATCGCGGAAGTCGAGGCGCCATCCACGTTGCGACGGTGGCGGAGCGCGATCGGCCGCGGGATCGACGAACACTTCGGAAGCGACGCGCCACTCGTGCGCGCGCTGCTGATCGCGGACATGGCGGAGCTCTCTCCGGGCGTACGCGACCGCTTTGCCGCGGCAGGCATGTCGCACATGTTGTCGGTGTCCGGCCTCCATGTCGGCCTGATCGCCGTCGCGGTCGCCCTCTTCGCGCAGATGCTGTCGCTGCCGCGCGCCAAGGCCGACACGGTCGTGATGATCGTGACCGCCTTCTACGTCGCCGTGATCGGCGCACCACTTCCCGCCGTGCGCTCCGCGGCGATGCTTGGGGCGCACACGCTGAGTCGCACCCGCCAGCGTCCGACGTCGCCGTGGGCCACCCTCGCGGTTGGCGCCGCGTTCCCCCTGGCAGCGCCGAGCGCCGTCCTCGATGTCGGCTACCAGCTGAGCGTCGCCGGCATGGTGGCGTTGATCGCCGCGGGTGCGCTCGCGTCGCGGTGGACGTTCCTGAAGCAACGCGGATGGCGCGGCAACCTGTACCGCGGTCTCATGACCTCGCTGCTCGCGACACTGCTCACTGCGCCACTCGTGGCGGCCACCTTCGGGCGCGTGAGCACGATCGCTCCGCTGAGCAACCTCGTCGCCGTGCCGATCGTCGCGGTCCTGCAACCGATGCTCTTTCTCGGCGCCGTCCTGTTGCCTGTGCCCCCGCTCGCGCAGTTCGTGGCCGACGCGGCGCATCCGTTGCTCGCCGCCGTCGACCGTGTCGCATCGGCTGCGGCGTCGGTACCGGGCGCCACGATCAGCGTCGCTGTGGACGGGGGCAGCCTGATGCTCGCGACGGCTGCCGTCGCCGCGCTGGTCGTGGCCATCGTCAGTCGATTTCCCGGCCGCGCGCTGGTTGCGTCGGCCGGGTGTTGTGCGTGCCTCGCATGGCGTCCGCTGATCGCGAGCGGGAGCGGCACGACGGAGTTGCACATGATCGACGTCGGGCAGGGAGACGCGATCGCGCTGCGTACGGCGCGCGGCCGCTGGGTGCTCTTCGACGCTGGAGGCGAGTGGCGTGGCGGGGACGAGGGCAAGCGCGATGTGGTGCCGTATGTGTCTCGCCGTGGTGGAGCTGTGGTCGCTTTCGTATTGTCCCATCCGCACGCGGATCACGTCGGCGGCGCCGCTTCCGTGCTGCACGCGCTGCGACCACGCGTGTATCTCGATCCGGGATACGCGGGCGGGACGACGCCCTACCGCGCGTCGTTGCTCGAAGCCCAACGATCGCACATTCGCTGGTCCCGGATCCATCCCGGCGATTCCCTGGTGGTCGACGAAGCGACGATCACCTTTCTCGCGCCGGACTCCGCGTGGGCGGAAGCGCAGGGCGATCCCAACCTCGCAAGCACGGTCGCTCGGGTGCGCGTGGGAGACGTCACCATGCTGCTCACGGGCGACGCGGAAGCACCGGAAGAGCGGTGGTTGCTTGCCCACGCCGCTGATCGATTGCGGGCCGACATCCTCAAAGTCGCGCACCACGGCAGCAATACGAGCACGACGCAGGCATTTCTCGACAGCGTGCGTCCGCGCCTCGCGCTGGTATCGGTGGGCACGGGGAACATCTACGGCCACCCGAGCGCGGCCGTGCTGCGCTCGCTCGCGGCGCACGGCGCGGTCAGCCTGCGCACCGACCACAACGGCACGATCGTCGTCCGGACAGACGGAACGCACGTCGACGTGGAGGTCGCCGGCGAACGGTGGCCAATCCCTTGAAATTGCCCTTCACACGGCCAGCTTTGAGTCAACTCTACGGACGCAGGCGCAGCACCGTGCTTCAGAACAAGGCCACTTCGGTCGTCACGATCGAGCGATTCATCATCGAGCAGGAACGGCAGCACCCAGAAGCCACGGGTCAACTGTCGGGCATTCTCTACGACGTCGCGCTCGCCGCGAAGATGATCGCGAACAAGGTGCGCAGCGCCGGACTCGCCGACATCCTCGGCTCCGCGGGTGAAGAGAACGTCCAGGGCGAGATCCAGCAGAAGCTCGACGTCTTCGCCAATGAGACCATCGTCAAGGCGATGGACCACAGCGGACGTCTGTGCGGGATGGCCTCGGAGGAGGAGGCGAGCATCATCCCGATTCCCGACAAGTTCCGCTGCGGCAAGTACTGCCTCATGTTCGATCCGCTCGACGGCTCGTCGAACATCGACGTCAACGTCCCCGTGGGCACCATCTTCTCGATCGTGCACAAGGTGACGCGCGGACGTCATGCGACGCTCGAGGACTTTCTGCAGCCCGGCAATCGCCAGGTGGCGGCCGGTTACATCATCTACGGCTCCAGCACGATGATGGTCTACACCACGGGCCAGGGCGCGCACGGCTTCACCCTCGACCCATCCATCGGGGAATTTTTGCTGTCGCACCCCAACATCCGCACTCCGGCGGACGGCCGGTACCTCTCCGTCAACGATTCCTACGAGCAGCATTGGGATGCGCCGGTGAAGAAGCTGATGCGGCGCTATCGGGCGCTGGAAGGCGATCGCAAGGCCCTCACTGTGCGCTATGTCGGCTCGCTCGTCGCCGACTTCCATCGCAACCTGCTGGGCGGCGGCGTGTTCTGCTATCCGTCCAACGCGAAGAATCAGAAGGGCAAGCTCCGTCTGCTCTACGAAGCCAACCCGCTCGCCTTCGTGGCCGAGGAAGCGGGGGGCGCCGCCATCGACGGCGAGAAGCGCGTGCTCGACTTGCATCCCACCGAGCTGCACCAGCGCACGCCGCTCTACATCGGTTCGAAGCACGACGTGGATCTCGCGTTGCGCACGCTGGCCGGGACATCGGAGCTCGTCGGCGCCTGAACGAACGCCATAGTCCGTCCGGCCTGCCGGTGGCGCCGGTGTACCGCCCCGGGGACGGCGCGACAGACTATGCGCGCGACCTCGCCGATCCTGGCGAATTTCCGTATACGCGAGGCGTCCAACCCACGATGTACCGCGGGCGCCTGTGGACCATGCGGCAGTACGCGGGTTTCGGCACCGCGCAGGAGACCAACCGTCGCTTCCGTCTTCTGCTCGACGCCGGCCAGACCGGTCTGTCGACGGCGTTCGATCTGCCGACGCAGATGGGCATCGATTCGGACGACGCGCGCGCGCATGGAGAAGTCGGTCGCGTGGGTGTGGCCATCGACACCGTGGACGACATGCACGTCCTGTTCGACGGCATCCCGCTGGATCGCGTGTCCACGTCCATGACGATCAACGCGACCGCGGCAACGCTGCTGTCGATGTATGTGGTGGTCGCCGAAGAACGCGGCATCGCACGCGCCGCGCTGAGCGGAACGATTCAGAACGACATTCTCAAGGAATACATCGCGCGCGGCACGTACATCTATCCGCCGGAACCTTCGTTGGCGCTCATCGCCGACATCTTCCGTTTCTGTTCGTCGGAGCTGCCGAACTGGAATCCCATCTCGATCTCCGGCTATCACATCCGTGAGGCCGGGGCCACGGCGGTCCAGGAGTTGGCCTTCACGTTTGCGAACGCGATGGAGTACGTGCGTCGAGCCGTCGACGCGGGCCTTCCCGTCGACAGCTTTGCGCCCCGGCTCTCGTTCTTCTTTGCCGCACACAACGATCTCTTCGAGGAAGCCGCGAAGTTCCGCGCCGCGCGTCGCATGTATGCGCGCCTCATGCGCGACCGGTTCGCTGCGAGCGACGCGAGCTGCCGCCTGCGCTTTCACACGCAGACGGGCGGCGTCACGCTGCAGGCCCAGCAGCCGCTGAACAACGTCGTCCGGGTCGCGGTGCAGGCGCTCGCCGCCGTCCTCGGCGGCACGCAGTCGCTGCACACGAACGGCTACGACGAAGCCCTGGCGCTCCCGACGGAGGACGCGGCGACGCTGGCGCTGCGCACGCAACAGATCCTCGCGCACGAATCGGGCGCAGCGCTCACCGCCGATCCGCTGGCCGGCAGCTACTACGTGGAGCACCTCACGAACGAGCTCGAGCGACAGGCGACGCAGTTGCTCGAGCGCGTGGACCAGCTGGGGGGAGCGGCCAAGGCGATCTCCGCGTCGTTCTTCCAGGAGGAGATCGCGCGCAGCGCGTACGACTTCCAGAAGCGCGTCGAGAGCGGAGATGCGGTCGTCGTCGGCGTCAACAGGTTCACCGACGATCGCGACGTTCCCGACGTCGTCACGCCGGATTACTCGCGACTGGAGCAGGAGCAGATCGCACGCCTTGGCGACGTGAAAGCGCGGCGTGACAAGGCGCTGGTCACCAAAGCGCTGGACGCCCTCGGCAAGCACGCCGATCGTCTGGCCGCCGCCGCCGACGTTCGCGGTTCGGTCGTCGCGGCGATCATGGACGCCGTGCGCGCACGCGCGTCGGTCGGGGAGATTTCGAACGTCCTGCGATCGCGATGGGGCACGTACCGGCCTGCCTGACGCGGGCGTGCCGGCCGCGAGCGGTGTCGCCGTTAGATTTGTCGCCTGTGCCTACCTACGAATACAAGTGCCCGCAGGGGCATGAGTTCGAGCGCTTCTACAAGACCATCAGTGCGGCGCAAGCCGAGGTCCCATGTCCGGAGTGCGGCGCGATCGCGGCGAGACAATTGTCCGCGGGCGCGGGACTGCTATTCAAGGGGTCCGGCTTCTATCTGACCGATTACGGCAAGAACGCGCACCGCAAGCCAGCGCCGGAGGGCGGGAAGTCCGAGACCAAGGGCGAATCGAAGAGCGACAGCTCTTCGGCCAAGCCGGACACCACCAAGGCCGATACCGCGAAGTCGCCCGACAGCGGCACGCCCGCGCCCACGAAATCCAAGCCGAAAGCCGAGTGACCACGCAGGAAGACGACCTTCGCGCGGAGATCCGTCGGGCTGCGCGATCCATCGGAGCGCCTGACGACTTCGACCCCGTGCTCGAGCGCCCACGGGACCCCAGTTTCGGCGATTGGGCGACGAACTCCGCAATGGTGCTGGCGCGTCCGCTGCGGAAGAAGCCGCGAGAGATCGCCGAAGCGCTGGTGCGCGAGATCGATCACACGCGCGCGGGTTTGAGCGCTGCCGACATCGCCGGCCCCGGCTTCATCAACTTCCGCGTTGCCGCGTCCACCGTTGCCAAAGGATTGGTCGGACTCGTGTCCGTCGGCACGGAATTCGGACGTTCCGATTCCGGAAAGGCGCGTCCGGTCAACGTCGAGTTCGTGTCCGCCAATCCGACGGGCCCGCTGCATGTGGGACACGGACGCCAGGCCGCGCTCGGCGACGCCATCGCGTCCCTGCTGGAGTGGACGGGCTGGAAGGTGAGCCGCGAATTCTACTACAACGATGCCGGCGCGCAGATCGACAACCTGGCGCTCAGCGTGCAGGCGCGCGTGCGTGAACTCGCCGGTCGTGATGCCCCGATTCCGGAAGGCGGCTATCACGGCGACTACATCCGCGATATCGCGCAGCGCTACGTCGCGGAACATCCGACGGACCAGTTCGGAGAGGATCTCGAGCTCATTCGCCGATTCGCCGTGCGCGAGCTGCGCAGGGAGCAGGACCGCGATCTCCAGGCATTCGGCGTGAAGTTCGACGTGTATTTCCTCGAGTCATCGTTATATGGCGACGGCAAGGTGGGAGAGACCATCGAGCGCCTGAAGCGCGCGGGGCATACATATGAAAGGGACGGGGCGCTCTGGCTGCGCACGACGGACTATGGCGACGACAAGGATCGCGTGGTGGTGCGGAGCGCGGAGAAGGGCGGCGCGCCGACCTATTTCCTGCCCGACGTCGCCTATCACGTCACGAAGTGGAAGCGCGGATTCACGCGCGCGATCAACGTGCAAGGCGCCGATCACCACAGCACCGTCACGCGCGTCCGCGTTGGGCTGCAGGCGCTGGACATGGGAATCCCGGAGGGGTATCCGGAATACGTGCTGCACCAGATGGTCACCGTCATGCGCGGAGGCGAGGAAGTGAAGATCTCCAAGCGCGCGGGGAGCTATGTCACCGTGCGCGATCTCATCGACGAAGTCGGACGCGACGCGGTGCGGTATTTCTTCCTGATGCGGAAGGGCGACTCGCAACTGATCTTCAACGTCGATCTCGCGCGCGCGCAGTCCGACGAGAATCCGGTGTACTACATCCAGATGGCGCACGCCCGCATGAGCGGCATCTTTCGCGTCGGGGAGATCGCGCCGGAGTCGGTGACCGGAGCCGATGCGGACGCCGGGTTGTTGACGCTCCCGGAGGAGCTCGAGCTGATCAAGGCCCTGCTCGACTTTCCAGCCCTGGTGGCGGACGCGGCGGCCGCGTTGGAGCCGCACCGCATGGCCAATTACCTGCACGACCTCGCCGGCAAGGTGCATCTGTGGTATCACAAGGCGCACGTGCTCAACGAACCGCCGGAGATCACCACCGCGCGTCTCGTGCTTGCCCGCGCCAGCCAGATCGTGCTGCGCAATGGACTGACCCTCCTCGGTATCTCGGCTCCAGACCGGATGTAATTGCCCATGTCATTGCTTGTGGTAGGGAGTGTTGCGCTCGATTCCGTCGAGACGCCGTTCGGCAAGGCCCACGAAGTCCTCGGCGGATCGGCGACCTTCTTCTCCGCCTCGGCGTGCCATCTCGCCGCATCGGTTCAGGTGGTGGGCGTCGTCGGTGACGACTATCCAATGGAGAAGCTCGATGCCCTGAAACGGCGCGGCGTCGACTTCGCAGGTGTCGAGCGTGCCCCCGGTCGCTCATTCCGGTGGCGCGGCCGCTATCGCCACGATCTCAACGTCGCCGAGACACTCGAAACTCATCTCGGCGTCTTCTCCAACTTCAGCCCGAAGATCCCGGCCCAGTTCCGTCGCGCGCCGTTCGTGTTCCTCGGGAACATCGACCCGCGTCTCCAGCTCGACGTGCTCACGCAGGTGGAGAAGCCGAAGCTCGTTGCGTGCGATACGATGAACTTCTGGATCGAGAGCCGTCGGCCGGATCTGCTCAAGCTGCTGGAACGCGTGGACGCCATCACGTTGAATGACGGCGAAGCCAGACAGCTCACGGACTGCTACAACCTCGTGAAGGCCGCGCGGTGGATCATGAAACGCGGACCGAAGCTGGTGATCATCAAGAAGGGCGAGCACGGGGCGTTCATGTTCACGGGCGACACGGTGTTCTTCGCGCCAGCGTATCCACTCGAGGAGGTGTTCGATCCGACGGGTGCGGGCGATTCCTTCGCCGGCGGCTTCATGGGCTATCTGGCGCGGTCGGGTGATGTGTCGGAAGCCAGCCTTCGGCGCGCGGTCATCTATGGATCGGCGATGGGC
Source organism: Gemmatimonadaceae bacterium (assembly GCA_035248725.1). GTDB lineage: Bacteria > Gemmatimonadota > Gemmatimonadetes > Gemmatimonadales > Gemmatimonadaceae > DASPMP01. Next base: position 19,722 of record DATFHG010000032.1, read on the forward strand.
TCCTTCGCCGTCGAGAAGTTCTCGATCGACCGGTTGCTCGAGATCGACCAGGCGCAACTTGCGGCGCGCGTCGCGGACTTCCGCACGCTCGTCGCGTTCGAAGAAGAGCTATGACACCGTCGAGAGGCGGGAGGCGGGCGCCGGGCGACAAGGACCCGGCGCCCCTCGACTATCGGAAGGCCGGTGTCGACATCGACGCCGCGGACGACGCCAAGCACCGCATCAAGCGTCTCGTCGAATCCACGTATAACGCGGGCGTCGTCGGCAAGTTCGGCGGGTTCGGCGGGATGTTCCGTCTTCCGGGCGACGCGAAGAGCGCCGTGCTGGTCTCGAGCGCCGACGGCGTCGGGACCAAGCTCAAGGTCGCGATCGAGGCGCAGAAGAACGACACCGTGGGTCACGACCTCGTGAACCACTGCGTCAACGACATCCTCGTCCAGGGTGCCATCCCCCTGTTCTTTCTCGACTACGTCGCCTTCGGGAAGCTCATCCCGTCGGTGCTCGAAGCCATTGTGACGGGTGTCACGGAGGGGTGCCGCGAGAACGGGTGCGTCCTGAGTGGCGGCGAAACCGCGGAGCTGCCCGGCGTGTATAACCCTCCCGATTACGATCTGGCCGGTTTCATCGTCGGGTACGTAGACGAAAACGCGGTTCTCGGGCCGGATCGGGTGCGGGAAGGCGATGTGCTCGTGGGGCTGGAGAGCAGCGGGTTACACACCAATGGCTATTCGCTCGCGCGCCGTATCGTCAGCGAGCGGATGCGGCTCACCGTGCAGGACCGCTTTCCCGGCGAGTCGGCGACTGTCGCGGAGGTCTTGTTGCGGGTCCATCGATCATATCTGAAGGCCCTGCGTCCGGTGCTTCCGCGCGTTCATGCGATGGCGCACATCACCGGCGGCGGTCTGCCCGGCAACCTGAATCGCGCGCTCCCGTCGACCATCGACGCGGTCGTCGACACGGGCTCGTGGCCGGTGCCGAATCTTTTTGCACAGCTGCAGCGCGCCGGCGACGTGCCGGCCGCCGAGATGTTCCGCGCCTTCAACATGGGTGTCGGTATGGTCGTCATTACCTCTTCCGCCGACGTCGCCGCTGTGCAACACAGCGCGAAGGACGCGGGTATTCACGCCTGGACGCTGGGCCGCACCGTTCGCGGCAGTGGCCAGGTCATTCTCTCCCAGGAGTAAGTCCATGCGATTCCGTTCAATCGCGCTGATGATGGTGACATTCGCCGGCGCTGCCGGCGCGCAGGGAGCCGCCGCGGATCCGTCGTGCGTCGGCCCGGCGGCCGACGCCTGCCAACAGGCGGTCGACTTCTTCAAGTACATGGCGCCACAGATCGGCACCGCCATGACGGGCGGCAACACGACGCTCGGTCAGGGCGGATCGCTCGGCGGCCCGCGTTTCGGTCTCATTCCGCGCTTCACGGTGGGCGTGCGGGTGAACGCCGTACAGGGGAACGCGCCGGACTACAACCCGTCGTTCGCGCCGCTCGCGGCGGGCAACGCACCACCGCCGGCCTCGACGCAGCTCACGACGTCCAACGCGATCGTACCGATGCCTGCCGTCGATCTGGCGCTTGGCGTGTTCAAGGGCGTGCCGCTTCCGCTCACGAACGTCGGCGGTGTGGACGTGCTCCTCAGCGCCGCGTACATCCCGAACTACAACGGCGATCAGTTCTCCATCAAGCCGGACAACAACCTCGCCTTCGGCGCCGGTCTTCGCGTGGGACTCCTGCAGGAGTCACTGCTCGTGCCGGGTGTCGGCTTCAGCTTCATCTCGCGCAAGCTGCCGGTCACGACGCTGACCGCCACACAATCCGGCACCACCAGCAGCGCTACCGCGACCGTCAAGGACCTGGACCTCAAGTCGAACGCCTGGCGTCTCACGGTCAGCAAGAGCCTCCTGCTGTTCGGACTCGCGGCGGGCGTCGGCCAGGACAAGTACAACGCGTCCACGAGTATTTCCGCGACGGTGACGCCAACGGTCGGCGGACCGGTGACGGTCAACTCGCCTTCGCTCAAGTCCAACGTCACGCGCACCAACTATTTCGCGGATCTCTCCATGAACCTGCTCGTGCTCAAGCTCGTGGGCACGGTGGGCATGGTCTCCGGTGGTGACATTCCGACCTACAACTCGTACGACAACGCCCCGGACAAGTCGCGTCTGTATGGGTCGGTGGGCGTGCGTTTCGGTCTGTAACAAGCACAGCGAGTTTCGGCACTTCTCCGACGGCGTCGACCCCTGGGTCGGCGCCGTCGGCATTCATACCGTCTCTTTCTCAGCGGGATACGGGCGGCCGTTATCTTCAGGTGAGCTACACGGCGTATGAACACTCCTCTGGCAACCGTCTGATGTTCACCGGATTGGTGGACGACGTAGGCACCGTCGAGCGCATTGCGCGTACCGACGCGGGGCTGGAGCTCGCCGTGCGGTGCCGTTACACCGACCTGTCCGATGGTGAAAGCGTATCGGTGAACGGCGTGTGTCTCACGGTACGCGGACGCGCGCCCGGCCATTTCACCACGGCAGCGATGGTCACCACCGTCGACGTGACGACGGTCGGCGACTGGCACGTCGGGACGCGCGTCAATCTCGAGCGCGCACTCCGCGTGGGCGATCGCCTGGGCGGGCACATGGTGCAGGGCCACGTCGACGGCGTCGCACGCGTTGTCCGGTCCGAGCAGGTCGAGGACACGCTGCTCGTGGATCTTGCTGTGCCCCAGGAGCTCTCCGACCTTATGGTAGCGCGGGGCTCGATCGCGGTGGATGGCGTCAGCCTCACCATCGCGGCCGTGGCGGCGGGAGACGTCGTACAGGTATCACTCATCGAATACACACGCACGCACACGACTTTGGGCTCGTTGCGCGCCGGGGACAGCGTGAACGTGGAGGCGGACGTCATCGCCAAACACGTGCGCCGGCTCGTCGCGCCGCATCGCGAGGCGTGGGGCGCCACGCCCGGAGCCCGTTGAGGCACATATGAGCAAGACAGAAAAGGAACATGCCGTCTTCGGCACGGTGGACGATGCGATCGACGCCATCAAGGCGGGGAAGTTCGTGATCGTCGCGGACGACGAAGACCGCGAAAACGAGGGAGATCTCATCTGCGCGGCGCAGTTGGTGACGCCGGAGATGATCAACTTCATGATCCGTCGCGCGGGCGGCTTGATCTGCGTCGCGCTCACGGGGGAACGCGTCGACCAGCTCGGCCTGACGCCGATGAGCGAGACGAATCTCGACGACTATCGCACGGCGTATACCGTGAGCATCGATGCGTCCGCGCGGTTCGGCGTGACCACCGGCATCAGCGCGCACGATCGCGCAACGACAGTCCGCGTCGCGGTCGACGCCGCGACGACCCCGAACGACCTCAGGCACGGCGGGCACGTGTTCCCGCTGCGCTCGCGCGAGGGTGGCGTCCTGCAGCGGGTGGGTCACACCGAAGCGGCGGTGGATCTCGCGCGCCTCGCTGGGCTGAACCCATCCGGTGTGATCTGCGAGATCCTCAACGACGACGGCAGCGCCGCGCGTCGTCCGGAGCTCGAGCGCTTCGCGCGCGAGCATGATCTCGTCTTCATCACGGTGGCACAGCTCGTCGCGCACCGGCTCAAGAACGAGCGCCTGGTGCATCGCGTCGCCGAGGCGCGGCTGCCCACCGATCACGGCACCTGGCGGATCGTCGGCTACAAGAATGACGTCGACCCGCACGAGCACGTGGCCCTCGTGTTCGGCGACCTCGGCGACGGCGAGGACATCCTCGTGCGGATGCACTCGAAGTGTCTCACGGGCGACGTCTTTCATTCGCTGCGCTGCGACTGCGGCTGGCAGCTCGATACCGCGATGTCGATGATCCAGAAGGAAGGTCGCGGCGTCGTGGTCTACCTCGATCAGGAAGGCCGCGGCATCGGCCTGCTCAACAAGCTCAAGGCGTACGAGCTGCAGGACAAAGGCGCGGACACGGTGGAGGCGAACGAACGTCTGGGGTTCAAGCCCGACCTGCGCAACTACGGCATCGGCGCCCAGATCCTGCTGGACCTGGGGCTCAAGTCCATCCGGCCGATCACCAACAATCCGCGAAAGATGGTTGGCCTCGAAGGCTACGGCCTCCGGCTCGGCGAACGTGTACCGCTGATTCAGCCCGCGCACGACGAGAATGCGGGCTACCTGAAGACCAAACGGGACAAGCTCGGGCACCTGCTGGCGTCCTAGGAGCCCGGACAGGGAATGCCCGAGTACTCCGGTCAGCCGCGCGGTGCACAGAAGCGCTTTGCCGTCATCGCCAGCCGGTTCAACGAGACGATCACCCGACGGCTCGTCGACGGCGCCATGGACTGTCTGCAGAGGCACGGTGCCGCGCCCGATGACATCGACCTCGTCTGGGTCCCGGGTGCGTGGGAGCTGCCCGTCGTGGCTCGGCGATTGCTCGCGTCGGAGCGCTACGATGCTCTGGTTGCGATTGGCGCCGTGATCCGCGGCGACACGCCTCACTTCGACTACGTTGCCGGCGAAGCGTCGCGCGGTCTCGCCGACGCCGCTGCCGAGTACGACCGGCCGGTCGGCTTCGGGGTGCTCACGTGCGACACCATGGAGCAGGCGGAAGCGCGCGCCGGCGGGTCGCACGGCAACAAGGGTTGGGACGCGGCGCTGGCCGCGCTCGAGATGGCGGACCTCTTCGATCGCCTCGATGCCGATACGCGTTGAATCGCGCGCGCGGGCGCGCGCGCTGCAGGCGCTGTATGCGTGGGACCTGCGCGGTGAGCAGGATCTGGATCGCGTGTCGACGATGATCTGGGACGACCTCTCGGTTGCGCCCGATGAGCGGCGCCTCGCGGGCCTGCTGCTGCGCACGTTGCGGGATCACCGCACGGATCTCGACCAGCGGCTGGCCGACGTCACCACCAACTGGCGACTCGAGCGACTCGGCGTGATCGAGCGTTGCGTGCTGCGCCTCGCGGCCGCCGAGCTGCAGGCGGGCGAAACGCCGCCGCGCGTGATCATCCGCGAAGCGATTCGGCTCGCGGAGCGCTACGGCAACCCGGAGAGCGCACGCTTCGTGAATGGCGTGCTCGACGCGCTGGCGAGGAAAATGGGGCGGCTCTGAGTTGCGTCTCCTCCTGGTGAACTGGCAGGACATCCAGAACCCGCAGGCGGGCGGGGCGGAGATCCATCTCCACGAGATCTTCGGTCGACTCGTCCGGCGTGGGCACGATGTCACGCTCATGTGCGGCGGCTGGCCGGGCTGCCCGCCGCGCGCCCACATCGACGGCATGGAGGTGCACCGCGTGGGCACGCGCGAAACGTTCGGTGTGCTCGCGTACCCGTACTACCGGCGCGTCCTCGCCGCGCAGCCGTTCGACATCGTGGTCGAAGACATCAACAAGATGCCCGTGTACACGCCGCTCTGGGGTGCCCGCCGAACGGCGGCGCTCGTTCCACATCTGTTCGGATCCACGGCGTTTCTGGAGCTCGCCGCCCCTCTGGCCGCGGCGGTCTGGCTCTCCGAGCGGCCGCTCGGACGGTTGTATCGCCGCACGCCGTTCCAGGCGATCAGCGAAAGCACGCGGGACGATCTCGTCGCGCGCGGCATTCCGCGCGACCACATCGCAGTGATCTATCCCGGCATCGACACCGCCACGTACACGCCGCAGCCGCTGGCGCGTTCGGCGACGCCCACCTTCGCGTACCTCGGACGACTGAAGAAATACAAAGGCGTGCATCTCGTCATCGAGGCGTTCGCGCGCATGCGCGATGGCACCGCGACGCTTGCCGTCGCCGGCGCGGGCGATTATCAGAGTGCGCTCGAGGCGCAGGTGCATTCGCTTGACCTCGACGCGCGGGTACGGTTTCTTGGGCGTATCAGCGAGCCGGAGAAGCTGGATCTGCTGCGGCGATCGTGGGGGCTCGTTTTCGCGTCGCCCAAGGAAGGGTGGGGGATCACGAACCTGGAGGCAGCCGCCTGCGCCACACCTGTCGTCGCCTCGAACTCACCGGGGATCCGCGAATCCGTGCGTGATGGCGAAACGGGCTTCCTCGTCCCTCACGGCGACAGCAGCGCCATGGCAACGGCGCTCGATCGGCTCGCCGGCTCGCGCGACCTCGTCGAGGAGCTCGGGCGGCGCGCCCGCCGATTCGCCGAGACCTTCACGTGGGAAAACGCCGCAGAGCAGACCGAGCGGCATTTGCAGACTCTGGTGACAGGAGCCGCCTGATGCCGATACCCCGAGCGGCGTCGTGAAACAGAAGCTCACGGTCGGTCGGCTCATCGAGCGCATGCGCGAGGTGCTGCAGCTCGAGCACGTCACCGGGACGTCCGGTCTCGATCGCGAGATCTCGAGTCCGCACGTCTCCAGCCCGGGGCTCGCGCTGGCTGGCTACACGGATCGCTTTGCGAGCCACCGCCTGCAGGTGATGGGCGAAACGGAGATCACGTACCTCCGCTCGCTCGGCGACGACGAGCGGCGCCGCATTCTCAAGGATTTTTTCCGCTTCCCCATCCCGTGTCTGTTCATCACGAAAGGGCAGACGCCGCCAGCCGGTCTGGCGGAGGAGGCGACCTTCGCCGGGATCGCGGTGTTGTGCTCGGCGCTCAAGACCAACGAGTTCTACAACCGCATCAAGCCGTGGCTCGAGGACGAGTTCGCGGCGTCGACGACGCTGCACGCGTCTCTCGCGGACGTGTTCGGCGTGGGCCTCCTCTTCACCGGGCGTAGCGGCATCGGCAAATCGGAGTGCGTTCTCGACCTCATCGAGCGCGGGCATCGCCTGGTGGCGGACGATCTCGTGCTCGTGAGCCGGCGCGGCAACGACGTCCTCATCGGGCGCGGGCACGAGCTGCAGCGTCATTACATGGAAATTCGGGGCGTCGGCCTCGTCGACATTCCGGCGATCTTCGGCATCCGCGCGGTGCGGCAGCAGAAGCGCATCGAGGTCATCGTCCAGCTCGAGGACTGGGACGCGGACGCCACCATCGATCGGACCGGCCTGGATGGCGAGACCGCGGAGATTCTCGATGTGCAGCTGCCGAAGGTGCGCGTGCCGCTGAACCCAGGAAAGAACATCACGGTGATCTGTGAAGTCATCGCGATGAGCCACCTGCTGAAGTACAGCGGCGTCGATCCGGCGGAACGCTTCAACGAACGGCTCATCAAGCAGATGCGCGCTGCGTCCGAAGTGCGGCGCTACCTTCAGGAAGACAATGAGTGATCGTCCTCCCCGCACATCGGGCAGCGTGCACGCGCTGCGTGCCATCGTCGCCGGCCACGGCGATTTCGCCGCCGGTCTCGTGTCCGCCGTCGATGCCATCACCGGTCGCGGCGCCGTGTTTCGCGCGATCTCGGCGCGTGACCTGAGCGCCACCGATCTCGACCAGTTGCTGCTGCGCGCCGTGGACGACACCGGCGTGCGCGTCGTGTTCACGGACCTGCAGGCGGGGAGCTGCAGCATGGCGGCGCGCCGCGTGCTCCGCGAACGGCCCGACGTGCTCCTCGTCGCCGGCGCCAACCTTCCGATGCTGCTCGATTTCGTGTTCGCCGAGCACATTCCGGCCACGGAGGCCGCGCGTCACGCCGTCGAGCGCGGACGTGCGGCCATCGTCGCGCATGGAGGTAAGGCGTGACGCTGGTTCTCTGTCGCATCGACGATCGCCTGATCCACGGTCAGGTTGTGGTCGGATGGGGCCAGCCGCTCGACGTGGGCTTCATCGTCCTCGTCGACGACGAGGTCGCGCGCAGCGAATGGGAGCAGGAGCTGTATCGCATGGGCGCGCCGCCGGAGATGCAGATCCACTTCTACTCCGTCGAATCGGCGCCCGCCGCGATTCCGCCATTCCAGCACGACGAGCGCGCCGGCATCCTGTTGACCGGCAACGTGGACGCGATGCTCGCGCTGGTGGCGAACGCGGGCATCCGCGAGGTGAACGTGGGCGGCATTCATCATCGCGCCGACCGGCGCCAGCGTCTGCGCTACGTGTTCCTGTCGCCACAGGAAGAGCAGGTGTTGAAGAAGATGGCGGCGCTTGGAGCGTCGGTGACCGCGCAGGACGTTCCGTCCAGCCGTCCCGTGGAGCTCGACGAGCTCCTCGAATCCGAGGCGAGCGTCCAATGATCAGCGCGATCCTCCCGCTGTCGCTGCTCGGCGCCGTGCTCGGCCTGGACACGGTGAGCTTCCCGCAGGCGATGCTGTCACGGCCGCTGGTGTCGGCGACGCTCGGCGGGGCGCTCGTCGGCGCGCCCGGCAATGGCCTGCTCGTCGGCGCGGTACTCGAGCTCATAGCCCTCGAGACGCTGCCGTTCGGAGCGTCGCGGTATCCGGAGTGGGGGTCGGCGTCCGTCGTCGGCGGCGCGCTGTTCGCGAGCTCTGCCCGGCCAGTGCCGGGCGCGATGAGTCTCGCGCTCCTGGCGGCGCTCGCGACCGCCTGGGTCGGCGGGTGGACGATGGTGCGCCTGCGCCAGCGCAACGGACGGTGGGCGGCCAAAGCACAGCCCGCGCTCGATGCCGGCGCGCGCGGCACGGTGATCGGACTCCAGCTTCGCGGGATGACCGCCGACCTCGTGCGCGGCGCACTGCTCACCGCCATTGCCGTGGTGGTATTCGCGCCGATCAACGAGGCGTCGCTCGCGGTCTGGAGCATCGATGCGCGCGAGTCGCGAGCCGTGACGATCGGACTGGCGCTCAGCGTCGCCGTCGCCGCGTCGTGGAAGCTGCTGCATGCGAGCATACCCGCGCGCTGGCTTTTCGTCGCGGGGCTCGCGGCGGGATTCGCGCTCACGGGGACGCTATGACGGTGACTGACGCACGCACCGCGGCGCCCCCCGCGCCCGCACCCCCGAAGCGGCGGCTGCCGCCGCGCACGCAGCTCGCGATGCTGCTGCGGTTGCTCGCCATCCAGGGATCGTGGAACTACGAGACGCTGCTGGGGAATGGCATCGGCTTCAGCGTGGAGCCGGCGCTGCGTCTCCTGCCCGGCGGCGTGCACAGCGCGGAATTCAAGGAGGCGATGGCGCGCCAGAGCCGCTACTTCAATTGTCATCCGTACCTCGCGTCCGTCGCCGTGGGCGCACTCGCGCGCGTCGAGCTCGATGGCGAGCCGGCCGATCGCATCGAACGGTTTCGCACCGCGCTCGCCGGCCCGCTTGGCAGCGTCGGCGACCGGCTGATCTGGGCGGGATGGCTACCGCTCTGCTCGTGGATTGCGCTCGCGGTGTTCGGGCTCGGCGCGGGTCCGGTGGTGGTCCTGCTCGTGTTTCTCGGGCTGTACAACGCGGGGCACCTCGCGTTGCGCGCGTGGGGACTTCGTGTGGGCTGGCGTCACGGCATGCGCGTGGCGCACGCGCTGGGCAACCCGGTTCTGCGTCAGGGCCCGCACATCATCGTGCCCGTCACCGCGCTCGCGGCGGGAATCGGGGTGCCGCTGGCGCTCATGCAGGTGATCGGCCCGGGGCGTCGACTGCTCGGCATCGTGCTCGTGGGCGCGGCGCTCGGTGCGCTGCTGATCGTCCGGCTGCGCAGTCGCATCGAAGGATGGCGGCTCGCGCTCGGCGTGCTCGCGATCTTCGTCCTCTTCTCGGTGGCCCGCTGATGATCGAACGCGAAGTCAGCATCGCCAACAAGAACGGCCTGCACGCACGGCCGGCCGCCGAGATCGTGAAGACCGCCGCGAAGTTCAAGGCGGACATCACCCTCGTGCGCGACGAACTCGAGGTGAACGGCAAGAGCATCATGGGCGTGATGATGCTCGCGGCCGAATACGGCTCGACGCTCAAGCTCCGCGCCGACGGTCCGGACGCCGAGCAGGCCGTGAGCGCCATCGCGACGCTCATCGAGAACAAGTTCGGAGAGTCGAGCTAGTGGATCGCGCGCTGCGTGGCATTCCGGCGTCGCCGGGGATCGCGGTGGGTACCGTGCACCTGCTTTTGTGGGAGGTGCCCGAGGTGCCGCACCGCATCATTCCCGACAGCGCCATCCCGGCGGAGATCGACCGATTCCGCGCCGCGCTGGACCGGGCGAAGGAGCGCCTGCGCCACGTGCGCGACCGCGTGGAGGCCACCGCGGGCAAGGAAGAGGCAGCGATCTTCGACGTGCAGTACTCGATTCTCGAGGACGGTGAGCTGCTGCGTGGCGTCGAAGAGCTCGTGCGCCAGAACCTCGCCGCGGAGAAGGCATTCGATCTCGAGATGCTCGAGTGGCGGAACCGCTTCGCGCGCCACAGCAACCCCATGCTGCGGGAGCGCGTCGGCGATCTCACGGATGTGCAGATCCGTGTGCTCGCGATCCTGCTCGACCTGCCGGACCACGATCCGGTGGACCTCCCCGCGGGCGCGAAGGCGGTGCTCGTGACGCACGATCTCACGCCCGGCCTCACCGTGCAGCTCGACCGCCGCGCGATCGTCGGCATCGCGACCGACGCGGGCACACGCACGTCGCACGTCGCCATTCTCGCGCGTTCGCTGGGGTTGCCGGCGGTCGTGGGCCTGAAGGATGCGACGAAAGCCCTGGAGGGCGGCGAACGCGTGGTGCTCGACGGCAGCGCCGGCGTCATCATCGTCAATCCCAACGACGACGAGATCACGCTGTACCGCCAGCGCGCGACGGAAGACGAGATCGCCGAGGCGGAACTGCGACGACTCGCGTCGCTCGAGGCGGTGACGACGGACGGCGTGACCGTGACCCTGCGCGCCAACGTCGATCTCCCGGAGGAGGCGGAGTTTGCCGCGACGACGGGCGCGGAGGGCGTCGGCCTGATGCGCACCGAGTTTCTCGTCGTCGGCCGGGCGACGATGCCGGACGAGAACGAGCAGTACATGGCGTATCGTCGCGTGGTGGAGGCGTTCGCGGGCAAGCCGGTCGTGATCCGCACCTTCGACGTTGGAGGCGACAAGCTCCCGATCGGCGGTTACCCTACCGAAACCAATCCGTATCTCGGATGGCGGGCGATCCGCATGTGTCTCGATCAGCCCGAGCTGTTCAAGACCCAGCTGCGCGCGTTGCTGCGCGCCGCGGATCATGGCGACGTGCGTATCATGCTGCCGCTCGTCGTGAGCGTCTCCGAGGTGCGCGCGACGCGCGCCCTGCTCGAGGAAGCGCGACAGGAGCTGCGCGAGCGTGGCCTCAAGCCGAAAAGCTTCATCCCACTCGGCGTCATGATCGAGACGCCGGCAGCCGCGGTGGCGGCGGACGCCTTTGCCAACGACGTGTCGTTCTTCAGCATCGGGACGAACGACCTCGTCCAGTACACGCTCGCAGTCGACCGCGGCAACGCGAACCTGGCGCAACGCTTCACGGCGCTGCACCCGGCCGTGCTGCGCCTGATCCGTCGCACCGTGGATGTCGCGGATCAGTCGGGGCTGACGGTCGCCGTGTGCGGCGAGATGGCGTCGCAGCCGCTCATGGCGTTCGCGCTGCTCGGACTCGGTGTGCGCGAGCTGAGCGTGAACGGTCGCTCGATTGGCCTGATGAAGCGTGTCGTTCGCAGCGTGGCCGTGGACGCCGCGCGCGAGGCGGTCATACGTGCCGCCGACGCGGGAACCGCGGAGCAGGCGGAGGCAATCCTGCGCGACGCGCTGCGCGCCGCCGTGGGCGATGCGTACTTCGTGCGCGAGCTGCCGTCGCTCGCCCAGTAGCCGCTCCCGCCTCCGGCCTCCCGCCTCACTATTTTTTGTCATGTACGACCGCCACCTCTTCACCTCCGAGTCGGTAACCGAAGGACATCCGGACAAGGTCGCCGACGCGATCTCCGACGCCGTCCTCGATGCCATCCTCACCGACGATCCCGACGCGCGCGTCGCCTGCGAGACACTCGTCACCACCGGACTCGCCTGTGTCGCCGGTGAGATCACGACCTCCACGTATGTGCACATTCCGGACATCGTGCGCGACACGATCCGTGAGATCGGCTACACGGACGCCATGTTCGGCTTCGACTACCAGACGTGCGCGGTGATCAGCACGATCGATCGGCAGTCGCCGGACATCGCGATGGGCGTCGACACGGGTGGGGCGGGCGATCAAGGCATGATGTTCGGTTACGCGACCGACGAGACCGACGAGCTCATGCCGCTCCCGATCCTGCTCGCGCATCGCCTGACGCGCGCGCTGGCCGAACGCCGGAAGAGCGGCGACATCAAATGGCTGCGCCCGGACGGGAAGGCGCAGGTGAGCGTGGTCTACGAGGACCACAAGCCCGTTGCCGTCGAGAACGTCGTCGTGTCGACGCAACACGACGAGCGCGTGAGCGCGCGCACGATCCGCAACACCATCATCGAGGAGATCGTCAAACCGGCGATTCCGTCGGATCTCCTCGAGGGCAAGGTGAAGTACCACGTCAATCCGACCGGACGCTTCGTGGTCGGCGGTCCGCAGGGGGACGCCGGGCTCACCGGACGCAAGATCATCGTCGACAGCTACGGCGGCATGGGACGCCACGGCGGCGGCGCGTTCAGCGGCAAGGATCCATCCAAGGTGGACCGGTCCGCCTGCTATGCCGCGCGCTGGGTCGCCAAGAACATCGTCGCCGCGGGTCTCGCGCGCCGATGCGAGGTGCAACTGGCCTACGCCATCGGCGTAGCCGAGCCGGTGTCGATCATGGTCGACACGTTCGCGACTTCCGTGGTTCCGGAACGTGAGCTCATGCGCGCGGTACGAGAAGTGTTCGATCTGACGCCACGTGGCATCATCCGGGAGCTCGACCTGCGCAAACCGATCTATCGCGCGACGTCGGCGTACGGACACTTCGGGCGCACGCCCGAGCGCATCGGTCGCGGGAAGTCGGGGAAGACGCTGTTCACGTGGGAGCGTACCGACCGTGTCTCGGCACTCAAGCGCGTGCTAAGTTGAGGATGTATGGTGGAAGTCGTCGTCTCGAGGCTGGGGCTCGATAGCTCGACGCAGTCGTATGTCGTCATCCTTCAGGAGAAGGAGGGCGAGCGCCTGCTCCCCATCTGGATCGGCCAGCCGGAAGCCGAGTCCATCGTGATGCAGATGCACAACATCAAGCGCGTGCGTCCGCTCACGCACGACCTCTGCAAGAGTCTCATTCTCGGCCTCGGCGGCCAGCTGCAGCGCGTGCACATCACGCGCGTCGAGAAGAATACGTACTACGCCGAGCTGCACATCGCCCGCAACGGCGACATGGTGCAGGTGGATGCGCGGCCCTCGGACAGCATTGCCATCGCGTTGCGTCTCGCCGCGCCCATCTTCGCATCGGAGACGCTGCTCACGGACGTGCAGGTGGAGGAGGCGGCTGAGGCGGGCGAGGCGACATTCGACGCGGAACAGCTGCGCGATCCGTCGGAGCTGACCGCCGAGCAGCTGAAAGAGTATCTCGAGCGGCTGCGTCCCGAAGACTTCGGGAAGTTCAACCTCTGATCGCGCGTGTGATGTTGCTCGCGGCGTTGTCATCGGCCGCGGGCGCACAGACCGGCCGCGCTCGTCTCGCGGAGGGCCGGGTCAGGCTGGCGACGAAGGATCGGCCCGTTCCCGTCGCGGGCCAGTGGGTCGTTCTCCACCGCGTGGGCTCGGACCGCGCGGCACCGGTCGACTCGGTCCGGTCGGCGCCCGACGGCAGCTACCGCATCAGCTATCGCGCCACCGGCGCGGGCGACGCGCTGTACTTCGTGTCGTCACGCTATGCGGGTATCGCGTACTTCTCGCCACCGCTGCGCACGGATACCGTGCGCGGCGGCGACGCCGACGTGATCGTGTACGCCACCACCACCGACACGGCGACGCTGCAGATGCAGGGGCACCACATCGTGATGGCCAGCCCGCGCGGGCGGCGGCGCGAGATGGCGGAGGTGTTCGAGCTCGACAACGATGGCTTCACCACCGTCGTCGCGCGCGATTCCGTGACGCCGCTCTGGAGCGTGTTTGTCCCCGCCGAAGCGGAGAGCGTGTCGGTGGCACCCGGCGACGTCGGCGCGGGCGCCGTCGTGTTCCGGCGCGGGCGCGCCGACGTGTACGCGCCGATCTCGCCGGGCGTCCGGCAGCTCGTGCTCACGTACCTGCTGCCGGTGAACGCGTTTCCCGTGTCGTATCCGATCCAGCGCGCGACCGCCGTGCTCGAGGTGCTCGTGGAGGAAGCGCGCGCGAACGTGGAAGGCGCGCGGGTGGCGGAAGTGCCGCCGGCGGCCATCGAGGGACGCACGTTCCGGCGCTTCCTGGGCCGCGAGGTGCCCGCGAACGCCGTCGTGCGGCTGGACGCGCCTTCGCCTGCGGCGCGCAGCGAGCCGGCCATGCGCGTCCTCGCCGTCGTGATGGCCGCGCTGATGATCGGGGCGATCGCGGTGTGGTACGTGCGGCGTCGTCCGCGCGCCGTCGTCGCGCGCCGCCGTGCCTCGGAAGAGCTGGTCGGCGCGCTCGCGGCGCTGGACGCGCGCTTCGAGCGCGAAGGGGGGAGCACGGGGAGCACGACCGACGCACGCAGTGCGTACGAGCGCGAGCGCGCGGATCTCAGGTCGCGCATCGAGCGCGCGCTTGCCGACGAGAACTCCGCGGCATAGATTCGCGCCGGACAAGAAAATTCGACGCGAGTGGGGGACACGGAAACCGGTGCAATGCCGGTGCGGCCCCGCCACTGTAACGGGCATGTGAAGGTTCGCTCAGACAGCCACTGACCATCGCGGTCGGGAAGGCGAGCGGATCGCCCGGAGCCAGGAGACGACCTCCGCTCGCGCCACGACTCGATCCTCGGGGGAGGATCCGGTGGCACGAGCGCGACATCTGGGTCGCGCTGCGCTCAACGGGCTCCTTCCTTCGGGAAAGGTGCCCGTTTCTGCGTTCCGACATCGCGCTTCTCCTGTCCCTGGCATGTGTCATCGGCGCATGCACCCCGGATCCGGGGTCGCGCGCCGCGCGCGGCAACGACACGCACTACACCTTCCGCGACGATCTCGGCGACACGGTCGTGGTGCCGCCTCGCGTTGCGCGCATCGTGTCGCTGGATCCGGCCACGACGGAGATCCTTTTCGCGCTCGGTGCCGGTGATCGTCTCGTGGGACGCGACATGTACTCCCACTGGCCCGCCGCCGCGGAGCGCGTCGCGAGCGTGGGACAGGGCCTGCGACCGAACGTCGAGGCCGTGCTCGCGCAGCATCCGGACCTGGTGTTCCTCTATCCCTCGCAGGACAACCGCGGCGCGGCGCAGCGCCTGCGCCAGGCGGGCATTGCCGTCGCGGCGCTCAAGATCGATCGGATCGAGCTCTTCGACCGGGTGACGCGCCTGCTGGGCCGACTCGTCGGCGACTCCGCGCGCGGTGCGTACGTGGCCGACACCGTCCGGCACACGCTCGACAGCGTGCGCGCGGCGACGCGCTCGCAAGCCCGCGTCAGCGTCGTGATGCCCGTGTGGGATCGTCCACTCATCGTGATAGGCGGTGGGAGCTTCATGAGCCAGCTCGTGGACATTGCCGGCGGTCGCAACATCTACGACTCGCTGCCGGAGAGCTCGCCGACCGTCACGCTGGAGGATGTCGTGCGACGCAACCCCGACGCGGTGCTGGTCGGACCCGAACGCAGCATGACGTTGCGCGCCAATCCCAGCTGGCGCGCGGTGCCGGCCGTCCGCGCCGGTCGCGTGCTCGTGCTCGACACCAACGTCGTGCTGCGTCCCGCCGTCCGACTCGGCGAAGGCGCGGTGTCGCTCGCGCGACTGCTGCATCCCCTGCATCCCCAGGGCGCGCACTGATGTCGCGATCGCACTGGACGATGCTGTGTCTCGCACTGCTCGCCGCGATCGCGCTGGCGCTGGCCATCGGCACGATCGGTTACACGCCGGCCGACACCTGGCGCGCACTCACGGGGCAGGCGGATGCGACGACGACGCTCGTCATTCGCGAGCTGAGGCTGCGTCGCACGATCCTCGCCGCGCTCCTTGGGGCGGGACTTGGCATCAGTGGCGCGGCGCTGCAGGGCGTGCTCCGGAACGCACTGGCGGAGCCCTACCTGCTCGGGGTCTCGGGTGGCGCCGCCGTCGGTGCCGTGCTCGCCGTGGTCGCGGGCATGAGCTACGCCTTCGTCCCCATCGCTGCCTTCGCGGGTGCGGCACTCGCGGTGGCGCTGGCACTGTTCGTCGCGCACGCGGCGCACGGCCGCGCCGATCCACGCGTGCTGATCATGGCCGGCGTCGTGGTCGGCGCGTTTGCGAACGCGGCGATCATGATTCTGCTCGCCAATGCGAGCGAATCCCGCGTGCGCGGCGCGGTGTGGTGGATGATGGGCTCCGTTGCCGACGCGAGGTGGTCCGAGACAGCGTGGCTCGGGCTGTACGTGGTGGTCGGCGGCGCCGTGCTCGTCACCACGGCGCGGAGCCTCGACGCCATCGCGCTGGGCGAGGATTCCGCGGCCGGTCTGGGCGTCGACGTCGACCGCGTGTCGCGACGCATCTATCTCACCGCCTCGCTGGTGGCTGCCGCGACCGTCGCCGCCGCAGGGCTGGTGGGTTTCGTGGGTCTCGTCGTGCCGCACATCGTCAGGCGCATCGGTGCGTCAGGGCACCGGACGCTCCTGGTTGCCAGTGCGCTCATGGGCGCGCTGCTGACGGTCCTGGCGGACATCGTCGCGCGTGCCGCGATGCCGCCCACGGAATTGCCCCTCGGCGCCATCACCGCGGTGGTCGGCGTGCCGTTCTTTCTCGCGACGCTGCGGAGGCTGACGTGATCGCGTTCGCTGACGTGCGCGCGCGGTATCCCCGCCAGCAGCATCTGGCGCTCGGTGGCGTGTCCCTCGACGCGGAGCGCGGATCGGTGACCGCGGTCGTCGGTCCCAACGGCAGCGGCAAGAGCACGCTGATTCGCGCGCTCATCGGCCGTGTGCCGCTGGCGGCCGGCACGATCTCCATCGACGGCGCGGATACGCGAACCTGGTCGCGCGAGGCGATCGCGCGTCGTGTCGCCGTCGTGACGCAGCGCGAGGAGACCACGTTCCCGATGACCGTGCGCGAGTACGTCGCGCTCGGCCGCCTGCCGCACCGCGGCACATGGGGGCGCGACACGATGCAGGACCGCGCCGCTGTGGACGCCGCGATCGCGCGGACCGGCATGCACGCGCTCGCCGATCGCTCGGTGCATCAGCTCTCGGGCGGGGAATGGCAGCGCGTGCGATTCGCGCGTGCCCTCGCGCAAGGTGGCGACGCCCTCGTCGCGGACGAGCCTACGACGTTCCTAGACATCGCGCACGAGATGGCGGTGTTCGAGCTCATGCGGTCCGTCGCCGCCGACGGGCATGCGGTGCTCATGGTATCGCACCAGCTCAACCTGGTGGCGCGCTTCGCCGATCGGCTGGTGCTCCTGCACGATGGCCGCGTCGCCGCGGCAGGTACGGTGAACGATGTCATGCGGCCGGAAATCCTCGAGCAGGTCTATGAATGGCCCGTGCTTGTGACGCGGGACGCCGCCATCGGCGCTCTCACGCTCGTTCCTCTGAGAAAACCTTCAACGTCCTCACGATCATGACTCGTCCGTCAGCCGCCCTCGTGACGCTGCTCGTCGCGTCGTCGCTCCCCGCGCAGGAGCAGTCGCCCGACACCGCGCGCGTGGCACCCGTCGTGATCACCGCCACGCGGACGCCGTTGAGCGTGAGCGCGCTTCCCGTCGCGGTCACGGTCATCAGCGGCGACGAGCTGCGTCTCCGGGGCGTCGTCTCCGTTGCCGACGCGCTGCAGGACGTCACGAGCGCGTACATCGCGCAGACAGGATCCGCCGGTGCGATGACATCGCTGTTCTTGCGCGGCGGCGAAAGCAAATACGTGAAGGTGCTCGTCGACGGTGTGCCTGCCAACGACCCCGGCGGCGCCTTCGATTTTGCCGCGTTGACGACGGACAACGTCGAACGCATCGAGGTGGTGCGCGGTCCGGCGAGCGTGCTCTATGGCGCCGACGCGGTGACCGGGGTGGTGCAGATCATCACGCGACGTGGCCGCGGGCCCATCGGGGCCGACGTGGACCTGCGCGTGGGCAGCGCGCCCCGCGATGCGATCGCGGGACAAACGAGCCCCCGTTCCATGCGCACGCTCGACGGCACCGCGTCCACGGGGGGCGGCATCGGCGCATCGTCGGGGAGCTACACCGTGTCGTTCGGCCGCCACGAGTCCAGCGGCCTCTACGAGCTGAACAACGACTATCACGACGACGTCGTCAGCGCGCGCGTCGCGCTCGGCCCAATGGCCGCGACCGAGCTGCGGTTCGCGGGCCGCTTCAACCGGCGCAAGTACGATTATCCCACCAACAGCGGCGGCTCTCCGTACGACAGCAATGCGTACTTCGCGGACGATCGCACGACCCTCGGTCTCGAGGCCGAGCGCGCGCTCGCGGGCAACACGCGCGTCGTGCTCGCGCTCACGTCGAGTGTGAGCAGCGGTGGAACCAACGACGCGCTCGACGCGCCCGGCGGCAGCAGTTTTCTGTCCGACGATCGCATCCGGCGGCGCGGAGGCGAGCTTCGCGTGCAGATGCTGCCGGCGTCGCGTCTCGCGCTCACGTTCGGCGCGCAGATCGAGCACCAGGATCAACGATCCACGTCCAACGGACAGTTCGGCCCGTCGTCCTTCTCGTCGGCGTTCAGCGCGGATCGCCACAACACCGGTGGATATGCGGAGGCGATCGTGAGTGCGCCGCGAGACCTGACCCTCACCTTTGGCGGCCGCACTGACGACAATGAGCAGTTCGGCACCTTCAACACCGGCCGAGTCGGGGCGTCCTGGCGACCGGTGCCTCCGACGCGCCTACGCGTCACGGCAGGCACCGCGTTCCGCGAACCGACCTTCCTCGAGAATTATTCCACCGGTTTCGTCACCGGTAATCCCAACCTGTCCCCGGAGCGCGCTCGAACCGCGGACGCCGGCATCGATCAGGACCTGCTCATGGGCCGGGCGCGCGCGTCCCTCACGGCATTCGCGCAGCGCTTCCAGAACATGATCGACTACACGGGCGAGACGTCCGCGTGTGGTTACAGCTATTGCAACGTCGCCGCCGCCCGGGCCAATGGCGTCGAAGCGGAGGTGTCGTCCACGCTCACCGCCGCCGTTGCCCTGAGCGTCGGCGCGACATTTCTCGACACGCGTGTGCTGACGCCGGGCTTCGATACGTCCAGCGGCGGTCTGTATCGAGCGGGCGAATCGCTCATCCGCCGGCCGTCGCGAACGTACCAGGCGCAGCTGTCCTATCGTGGCGCCGGCCCCTTCAGCGGCTCGGCGCGACTGACATCGGTGGGCGAGCGCGCGGATCGGGACTTCAACGCATTCCCCGCCACAACGGTGACATTGCCGGCGTATCAGCGGCTCGACGTCGGCGCGGAGTACAGGGTGCTGTCGTCGCCGGCCGCCGCCACAGCGCTCACGCTTCGCGTCGAAAACGCCTTCAACACCGGATACCAGACGGTGTTCAACTACCTCACCGCGCGCCGCACCATCAGCCTCGGCGCTCGCGCGCGTTTCTAGGGGGCGCCGGCGCGTATCTTTCACGCATGCCGCTGCTAGTCAGCGAAGCCATCGTCCTGCACGCGTTCGACTATCTCGAGTCCTCCCGCATCGTCCGTCTGGTAACACGCGACGCGGGCATGCGCTCGGGGTTGGCCAAGGGAGCGCGAAAGTCGCACCGGCGCTTCGGAAGCGGCCTCGATCTCTTCGCTCAGGGCACCGCGTTCCTCCATACGCGGCCGGGACGCGAGCTGGACACGCTCAGCGGCTTCGAGGATGTGCGCACGCGTACGCCGCTCGCGTCCGATCTCGAGCGCTTTCACGGCGCTGAGGCTGTCGCCGAGATCATCCTCCTGTTTGGCCGTGAAGGCGCGGACGCCGATCTGTTCGATGCCACCTCCACCGCGCTCGACGCACTGGCGGCGCCGGGTACGCGCGACGCGCGCGAGGTCACGCTCGCCGCCATCTGGCAGATCGTCGCGACACTCGGTTTCGCGGCCGAAGTCGACGCCTGCGTCGAGTGCGGCTCGGACCTCGACCCAACCGAGCCGGCCCTCTTCAGTCACTCCGCGGGTGGAACGCTGTGCGCGCGCTGCGCGGCACTCGCGCCGGGAGGCAGACGCGTGCCGGCCGCTGCCCGCGAAGCGATCGCCATGTGGATGCGCGGCGAGGGATTGGATGTGTTCACCGACGCGGACGCGCGGGCGCACCAGCGGCTGCTGCGCGAGTTCCTCACGTATCACCTCCACGACGGCCGTGCATTGCGCGCGTACGAGCAGTGGGAACGCGGCATCTGGAGTGGCGACGGCAGCGCGGCATGATCCTCGGCACCGCTGGGCACATCGATCATGGCAAGACGGCGCTCGTGCGCGCGCTGACGGGCGTGGACACCGATCGACTGCCGGAGGAAAAGCGCCGCGGAATCACGATCGACCTCGGCTTTGCACCACTGCGGCTCGCGACGGATCGCGGTGACCTGACTGTAGGTGTGGTCGACGTGCCGGGCCACGAGGCATTCGTGCGCACGATGCTCGCCGGCGCCACCGGTATCGATCTCGCGCTGCTGGTGATCGCCGCCGATGAAGGCCCCATGCCCCAGACGCGCGAGCACCTCGCGATCCTCCGGCTGTTGAACGTCCGCCACCTCGTCGTCGCGCTCACCAAGGCCGACCTCGTCGAGCAGGACTGGCTGCAGCTCGTGGGCGAGGACGTGCGCGCCATGATGACGGCCGCACACTTCGACGACGTTCCGATCGTCCCGACGTCCGTGGTGTCACAGAGCGGACTGGCGGAATTGCGCGCGACGCTCGCCGCCGTAGCGCGCGGCATCGAGCCGGCCAACACCGACGACGTGTTTCGCATGCCCGTCGACCGCGCGTTCTCGGTGAAGGGCACGGGTACGGTGGTGACGGGAACCGTCTGGAGTGGAACGCTCTCGGCGGACGAGGCCGTGCGCGTTCTTCCCCAGGACGTGTCGTCGCGCGCGCGCGGCGTGCAGTCACATGGCGCGGCCGTCGATCGCATTCAACCCGGGATGCGCGCCGCCGTCGCACTCGCGGGCGTCGAGGCCGACGTCGTGGCCAGAGGCGCGTCGCTGGTCGCACACGGTGCGTGGGAACCAGCGCTGATCCTGCGCGCCGACCTGACATTGCTTGCGGATGCGCCCCAGCTCCGGCCGCGCACGAAGGTTCGTTTTCACCTGGCGACGTCGGATGTCGGCGCGCGTATCGTGGCGGCGGGATCCCCGATCGCTCCCGGTACGTCGCGCACCGTCCGCATCGTCCTGGACGAACCCATCGTGGCGCGCGGGGGCGATCGCTTCGTGCTGCGGTCCGCGTCCCCGCTCGCGACCATCGGTGGTGGCGTCGTGACGGATGCGAACGCGCCGCGTCGCGCGCGTCCCTTGGCGTCGCTCGCCATGACCGCATCCGAGCGGTTGGGCCTGTTCGCCGAGGAGGCTGGGCTCCACGGCGTGGGCGAAAGCTCGATCCCCATTCGGGTAGGCGTACCGCCACACGGCGTGTCCGCGCTTGCCGGCGAGGGTGGCAGGCTCGCGCGCATCGGCGACCGCTGGTACGCGGCAGACGCGTTGCGTCAGGCGCGCGATCGGATCGTGTCGCTCGTGCGCGCCCATCACGACGCGCGTCCCCTCGACCCCGGCGTTCCGCGACAGGACGTGCGCTCGCGGTTGGGCGCCGAGCAGTCCGTATTCGATCGGCTCATCGACGAGCTGGTGCGCGAGAAAAAG
>DATFHG010000033.1:0-29242 GCA_035248725.1 Gemmatimonadaceae bacterium
TCGCCGGCGCGGGCTCGACGGACCTGCTCGCGCTGCCACTCGTCGCGAACGGATGGGGACCGTGGGCCTTTCTCACCGCGGCACAGACCCTCGTGCTGCTGTGCGTCGGCCAGGCCGCCGTCGCCTGGATCGCGCTCATGCGCGCGGGGGCTGCGTCGCGACGCGCGGCCGGCATCGCCGTCCGGCTCCTCTGGCCCTTCAACGCGCAGCGCGCGGCACAGTTGGTCAACGAGCAGATCGCCGCTGGCGCCCCGGCCACGGTCGCGGCCCGTGCGCTGCTCGGTGACGAGGGCTATCTGCACGCGATGCGTCCGGCCGTCTTCGACGCGATCGCCGGCGCGGGCTCGACGGACCTGCTCGCGCTCTACTCCCGCGCCGAGCTCACATCATTCCTGGACCGTCCCATCCAGTCGGATGGCGAGCCGTTTTGCCCGCGCTGCGGCACCATCTACAGGGCGGGCATCACGCAGTGCGCGGACTGCGACGGCGTATCGTTGCGTCCCGCTATTCGTACCTGAGCGCCTGCATCGGATCGATTTTCGACGCGCGCATCGCGGGAACGTAGCCGGCTGCCAGTGCGACGAGGGACAACACGACGACCGAGAGCGCGATCACGGTCGGATCGTAGCCACTGAGCTCGTACAGCAGCGACTTGGCGCCCCGCCCCAACGCGAGCGCGCCCGCGATACCGATGATCCCGCCGATCACGATCATGACGCCCACCTGGCGCAGCACCATCGACCGTACCCGACCCGAGTCGGCGCCGAGCGCCATGCGCACGCCGATCTCGCGCGTGCGCTGCGCCACCGAGTACGCCAGCACACCGTAGAGTCCCACCGCAGCGAGAATCGTCGCCAGCAGCGCGAACGAGGCGGACAAGATGCTGATCATGCGATCCAGGAAGACGTTCTCCTTCACCTGCTGCGGCAGCGTCTTGAACTCCTCGAGGGGAAGATTCGGATCGAGACGCGCCATCGTCGCGCGGATCGACTTCATCATCGGCACCGGGTCGCCGGCCGTCTTCACGTAGAAATTCAATCCGCCGACGTCGGTATCCTGGCGGTACGGCAGCACGAACACCGGCGGGATCGTCTGCTTCACCTGGCTGTACTTCGAGTCCTTCACCAGACCCACGATCTCGATGTTCAAGTCGTTGGTGTCGCCGAGGGCCATGCGCTTTCCGACGACTTCGGCGCCCGTTCCAAGGTTGAACTTCTTGGCGAATGCCTGGTTCACGACGGCCACTTTCGGACGACCGGCCAGGTCCGCGTCGGTAAACTCGCGGCCCGCGACCATCGGCACCCCCAGCGTCTTGAAGAAGCCCGGTCCGATCTCGTTGAACCGCGAGCCCGCGTCGGTGTCCGGGTCGCGATGGAAGCCCTGCACCGACACGTCGTTGCCCCAGTTGTTGCCACGAATCAGCCCGACGAGGTCCGCGGTCACGCCGGTCACGCCCGGGATCGCGGCGAGCTCCTCCTCCGCCCGGATGAACAGCGCCTTGGCGCGCACGGAGTCGTAGCCGCTGAGCCTCGGCGAGATGCTGAATTGAATGACGTTGTCGATGCGCAGGCCCAGGTCCACCCGGCTCACGTTGTAGAGGCTCTTCACGAAGAGGCCCGCCGAAATGAGCAGCGCCATGGACAGCGCCACCTGCGCGGTCACGAGCGACGTGCGGAAGCGCGCAGCCCCACGACCTCCGGACAGCTTACCCGAGTTGTTGCGCAGCGCGGTCACGAGATCGGGTCGCGTGCTGTGCAGCGCCGGGAAAAGCCCGAACGCCAGACCGGTGAGAATGGATACCACCGCTGCGAACCACACTGCGATCGCGCTCATCTCGAAGTGCATCGTCCCCTGCGCTTCGGGCGGCATCAGCTGCAGGATGGCGCCGATCGTCCAATTGGCCACGAAGAGGCTGCCCATTCCCCCGATGACGGCAAGCAGCACCGACTCCGTGAGCAGCTGCCGGAGCAGCTGCGCGCGCGTCGCACCCAACGACAGGCGTACCGCCATCTCCATGCTGCGGTTCGCCGCACGCGCCAGCAACAGGTTCGCGATGTTGGCACACGCGATGAGGAGCACGATGCCCGTGATCGCGAACAGCATCATCAGCGGCACGCTCGCTTCCCGGTGGATCGAGCTCTGGCCGAGCGCTCCATCCTTCAGCACGATCTTCTTGGCCCGGAATTTCTGCATCGTCTGATCGCTCATGCCCTTCTGGAGCGGCGCCTCGACGTCGTTGATGATCGGGCTGTAGATCGCGTTGATGCCGTTCGTCGCCTGTTCCAGCTTCACGCCCGGCTTCATGCGGCCGAAGACGTAGACCCAGTAGCTCTGCCGGTTCTCCATCCGCTTCTGGCTGGAGTACCGCATCGCCGGCGCCATCGTCATCGGCACGTAGATGTTCGGCTTGATGCCGAGCGTCGTTCCCTCGAATCCTTGCGGGGCTACGCCGACGATGGTGAGATGTTCGCCGTTCACCAGCAGCTGCTTGTTGAGCACTCCCGGATCGCCGCCCAGATTGTTGACCCAGAAATCGTAGCCGAGAACGGCCACCGGATTCCCGTTGAACGTCTCGTCGTCGCCGGGACCGATGAGACGTCCCAGCGCCGGCTGAACGCCGAGCGCCGGGAAGTAATTCCCGGTGACCAGCATGTTGCGGCTGTTGATCGGGGTCTGCTTTTCGTAGGCCAGGTTGGCGTCGAACGCGCGGTGCCCGACGATCGCGCTGAACGGTGAATTCGCCGCCTTCTGCAGGTCCTTCAGCATCGGATAGCTGAGCACTTCGTCGCAGTCGCCCGCCTGATTGCAGGAGTTGCCGCCCGGCGCCGGCCCCGGCACCACGAAGTTCGCGAGCTGCTCGGGGTGCATCACCGGCAGCGGCTGGCGCAGGGTCTGATTGAAGATCGAGAAGATCGCCGTGTTGGCACCGATGCCGAGCGCGAGGGACAGCGCCGCCACGACCGTGACGAACGGGGTCTTGAGCAGCGTTCTGAGAGCGAGCTTCAGATTGAACATGGCGTCGTGGGAACGGGGCTGCGGGCTAACCGGTCGGCGGCGGACTCTATAGTAGACAGCGGCCGGGAGCTCCGCGTTGCTATTGCTCTAACGGGGAGTGTGGACGCAAGGTTTCTCCATGAGTGACCACCCCCTTCCCTGGCAGGGTTGGGTTAACGTGACCCGACTGGCGTTGGGCCTCGCATTCCTCGTCTCGGCCTGCCGCCTGCTCGATGGACACTGGCGCGCGCGCAACCTCGCGGTCATCGAGTATCAGGCTGGCGATCAATCCGTCGCGTCCATCACCGCCCCGGATACCGTCCAGGTGAGTGCGCCGTTTTCGGTGAGCGTGAAGTCATACGGCGGCGGCTGCGAGCGACAGGGCGAAACGGAAGTGAACGCCGGCGCCGCCGTCGTCGAGATCCTTCCGTACGACTATACCGAGGGCGTGGAGTGCACCGACCTCCTCCGCACCTTCGATCATGTCGCAACGGTGCACTTCTCCGCCGTCGGCACGGACACGCTCGTGTTTCGCGGACGGCGCGACGTCGGCGGGGGATTCACGTTCGTCATGCGTCTCCGCACCGTCGTGGTTCGGTAGCCGCTCCACGCCTGCGGGTTATCTTAGGCGGCGATGCGAAACCGCCACGCGCAGCGCTGTCTCCTGGCCGCCCTGTTCGCTCTCACCGCGTGCGGACCGGTGCCGCAGGATGATCGGCCGCGGAAGCGTGCGACTGCGACCAAGACCGCGCGCGTCGACTCGGCCATTCCCGCCGAGTTCCAGACGTCGTTCCAGGCACCGGCAAGCTGGGATACCGTGCGTCTCTCGCGCGGCCTCGTGTACCACGAGCCACCACGCTTCGGGCTCGGCCTGAGTGACGCCACCCTCACCGACTGTGATTCTGCGCCGTCCGCCGACGTGCCGGTCTTCAATCAGACGATCGCGGACCGGTGGCCGCTGACCCTTGCCCTGCGGCGCGGTGATCAGAACATCATGGCGCGCGCGAACGGCTTCGTATTGGACTCCGTGCGTCCCGTCGCGCTGGGACAGTCGGCGGGCGATTCCCTGCGCATTCGCCGTGGCGAGGGATGGATGCTTGCCTCGGGCCGCACGCAGTCGCACGGCACTCCACTGGACATTCTCTTCGGCACCGTGCGTTACCCCGGCGGCTGCTATCTCGTGCTCGCCGCTCGCGGCGTGGACATCAGCGTGGATACGCTGGGTATGGTACTGAGCACGATCAGGTACAATCGCTGAGAGGTATCGATGCGGAGGCGCGTGCTCACTTTCCTCGCAATCGCGTACAGCGCGATTGCGGTTGGACTCGCGATGCACGTGCGCCACGAGTCGTGGAAGGCACAGGACGAGTTCGACGTCTACGGAATCTTCTGGGTCGTGCAGAACCGCGTCCTGATCATCCAATGGCTGCTGTGCGCCGGGTTCGTCTGGCTTGCCGTCGCGTGCGCCGTCAATCTCGGGCGCGAGGCGAAGCAGGCGGCTTCGGCGGCAGCGCGTAGGCAATGATCGCGTCGCCGGCACCGAACGGGCCGCCGCCCCCCGCAGCGATGGCGACGAACTGGCGGCCTCCGACCGCGTAGGTCATCGGCGTTGCGCGGGCACCCGCGGGAAGGTCGGCTCGCCAGAGCAGCATGCCCGTCTCGACGTCGAATGCGCGGAATCCGCGATCGAGCGTCGCACCGATGAACACCACACCGGACGCGGTGACGATCGGGCCACCCAGGTTCAGCGAGCCGAGATCGCCTTGAGCGACCACCGCGCTATCCGCATTCTCTGGTAACCGCATGGTGCCGAGCGGTGCGCGCCACGCGATGCGCCCTGAGCGAAGGTTCACGCCGATCAGAGCTCCGAACGGCGGTGGCGTGCATGGCAGCCCACTGGGGCCCAGGAAGATGCGGCGGCGCATGTAATACGGTGTGCCGCGCATGCGCGTCGTCTCCCAATCGGAGATGCCGCGAGCCGCATCCGCGGCGTGGACGCTGTCCCGGTTGAGCCGCTCGTCGTCCGCGATCAGCTCAACCACCGCAGCCGCGCGATTCACCGGTACCACCGCAAAGCCGCGGTCCTCGTCGACAGCGACGCCGCCCCAATGCGCGCCGCCGATGTTGGACGGCACTACCATCGTGCCGCGCGCGGATGGCGGCAGGAATTCGTCCGGCGCGTGCACGAGCGAGTCGATGCGCGCCGCGCACCAGTCGCGGTCCGCCTGCGTGGGTCCCCAGGCCTGCTGCACCTCGCGCGCGGGGACGAGCTGCAGTTCGAACGCATACGGCTGCGTCGGCCACGCGTCCTCGCCCGGAATGTCACTCCCCGCCACGGGCCACTCGTTCACGGGAAAGATCGGCTTGCCGGTCTCGCGATTGAGCACGAACAGCATCCCGGACTTCGTCGCCTGCAGCACGGCTGGCCGGCCGCGAACCGTGGCAAGCGCCGGTGGCGCCGCGTTGTCATAGTCCCAGAGATCGTGATGCACCGTCTGGAAGCTCCACACCACCTCCCCGGTCGACGCACGCAGCGCGACGATCGAGTTCGCATAGCGATTGTCGCCCGGTCGCAAGCCGCCGTAGTAGTCCGGCGCCGGGCTCGACGTCGGCAGGAACACGAGATCGAGCGACGGATCCGCCACCATCACGGACCACACATTCGCGCCTCCCGTATGGCGCGCGCTGGAGTCGGCCCAGCTCTGGCGGAATCGATCCGTCGTGTCCTGCGGAATGGGGTCGAACGACCATTTCAGCGCGCCGGTACGCGCGTCCCACCCGCGCACCTCGCCACTCGCGGGGTTGGGACCGGAGTTGTCGGCGATGCCGGATCCGGTGATCACGATGTCCCGGACCACGACCGGAGGCGACGTGTGTTCGTACCACGCGAACTCGGCCGGCGGAATGCGCAGGGTGGAGCGCAGGTCCACGCTGCCGTGGTCACCGAATGCGTCGCACGGCACGCCCGTCGTGGCGTCGAGCGCGACGAGGCGCGCATCGATGGTGGCGACGAAGATGCGTTTTGCGCACGTATCGGCCGGTGCATTGCGGTCACGCCAGTAGGCTACGCCGCGGCTGGCGAAATCCCCGTAGCCGCGCGTCGGATCGACGCTCGCGTCGAAGCGCCATTTCTGCGTGCCCGTCGCCGGATCGAGCGCGTACACGCGACCCAACGGCGTGCTCACATACATCATGCCGTCTACCACGATCGGCGTCACCTCCAGCGCGGGCGGGCGACCATTCTTCGTGTCGACGTCCAGCTCTCCGGTGTGGAATGTCCACGCCGGCACCAGCTGCCTCACGTTCGTGCGCGTGATCTGCGTGAGTGGCGAGTAGCGCGATCCGCCGGCGTCGCGTCCATACACGCGCCAGTCCGCCGCCGGCTGCTGCGCGTCGAGCGCCGTCGTCGCCAGGACCGAAAGCACCACACCCGCCAGCACAGGTCGCAGGCTCGCGATCATCGCGTCATTTGCGTGCGAGCCCTCTGCTCATCGTTCTGCGTCGCACCGTCGACGTGCAGCGATGCTCCGGGAGTGAGCGTGCGAAACGCCTCCGTATCCACGTGCCGGGTCTCCAGCGCATTCCGCAGCTCGCGCACGGGCGCGTCGATCGCCTCGGGCGTCAACTGGAACGTGCCGAAGTGCATCGCGATGCTGCGACGTGCTTCGAGATCCAGATGTGCCTGCACCGCCTCCGCGGGATTCATGTGGATGTCCTTCATGAACCATCGTGGCTCGTACGCGCCGATGGGAAGGAATGCGACGTCCGGCCGTCCCAATCGCGCGCGAATCATGCGAAAATGCTCGCTGTAGCCGGTGTCGCCGGCGAAATACATCCGACGTCCGGCCAGCTCGAAGACGAAGCTTCCCCACAGCGCTCGATTGCGATCGAACGGCGTCCGCGCCGAGAAATGCTCCGCGGGCGCGCACGTGACCGGGAATGCCGCCCGTCGCGAGGGCTGCCACCATGCCAGCTCTTCCACCTTGTCGACACCCGCTTTTCGCACCAGCTCGCCGTTGCGGCTGGGCGTGATGACGAGCGGCTCGAACCGTTCGCCCAGCCGTCGCAGTGTCCGCAGGTCGAGGTGGTCGTAGTGGTTGTGACTCAGGAGCACGACGTCGATGCGCGGCAAATCCTCGAGACGCACCCCGGGCACATGCACCCGTCGCGGACCGAGAAAGGGCACGGGGCTCGCGCGCTTCGAGAACATCGGATCGGTGAGCACGTTGCCCTGGCTGCTCTGGATCAGGAACGTGGCGTGTCCGATGAAGGTGATGACCGCGTCGTGCGCGCCGGCCGGAGCCGGCGGACGTTGTGGAGTCACGTCGACGCGATGCGGCCATCGTTCCCGACGCGTCACCATGAGTCGCGGGACGTTGCGGAAGGGCTGCCCGTTCCGACCCGAGCGGTTGGAGAAGGTTTCTGTGTCGGATGCCATGTGCGGGGTATATAATGTAGGGGCGTCCAATTCCCCGCCTTTCACGTTTACACCTGGAACGATGGACGAGAAGCAGCTGCAGAAGCTCATCAAGAAGAACGCGGCGAAGGCCGCCAAATTGGCCAAGTCACGCGACGGGAGGAAGTTCGACAAGACGCTTCCGCCTCCACGCGACGAGGACAGCGACATCGAGCGCGCGCATTTCTTCAAGGAGATGAAGCGCCGGGAGTTCTAGAAGAGCGTCACGTCGACCGTGACGCTCTTTTCGTATCGTGTCGCTGACGGTTTGGACGGTCGGTCACTCCACGCGCAGCGCGGCGGAGTTCCTCGACGTGCTGCGCTCGCAGGACATCGAGACGCTTGCCGACGTTCGCCGCTTTCCCGGGTCGCGACGCCACCCGCACTTCGCGCGCGAGCGGCTCGGCCCGTGGCTCGAGACCCACGGCATCCGGTACGCATGGATGCCCGAGCTGGGCGGTCGGCGGTCGGCCGCGAAGGACTCGCCGAACACCGGCTGGCGCGTCGCCGGATTCCGCGGCTACGCCGACTACATGGCGACTGCGGAGTTCGCGGATGCCGTCGCCGCGCTCGTCCGCCTCGCGCGCGACGGCCGCACCGCCGTGATGTGCGCGGAGGCCCTCTGGTGGCAATGCCATCGCCGTCTGATCGCGGACTGGCTGGTCGCCCACGATCACGACGTGATTCACATCGAATCGGCGACGAAAGCCTCTCCGCACAAGCTCATCCCGCCCGCCCATCTCATCGCCGGAAAGCTTTCGTACGCCGCCGAACAGGAAGACCTGGGCGTATAGCCTTTATCGTGCGTCAGTATCCCACGCTTCGAGGTGATCGAGCAGGTAGTCGAGCGACAGCACGTGCCGGGACCGATCGCGCTCCTTTCTGAAGACCACGTGTCCCCACCCCTGCATGCCGACCGGCGTGTACACCTCGCGGTCCATGGTCAGGCGCTCGCCCTTGATCGCGTGCCCCAGCACGCGTTCATATCGGGAGCGCGGAAGCACACGCTCCGGAAAGAGGTCGTCCCACTGGCACAACCGGCCCACGCTGTCGTACTCCGGCGGCCGATCCTCGAGTTCCAGCAGTGATGGCGCGCGCCCGCGCATCACGCTGCCGATCAACCGCAGCGTGAAGGGATCCGAGAAGCGGCTGATGCTCTCCCAGAAGAACTTCGTCGTCCGACCGGCCATCTCGCGAAGCGACAGCGTCTCCTCTCCGGTCGTCTCCCACATCGGTTCGTCGATGTCGACGAGGAACGGATTCTCCTTGTAGCACGTGTACTTCGCGGACCAGCCCTTGCGCGAGCTGTGCGGCACGGGCTTGAACCCACGGATCACCGGGATCTCGCGCCGGTGGGCGAGCAGCTCGTCCAGCTCGTACGACGGCCAGTGCATCACGTCCTTGATGATGCCGACGCACAGCGTCGCCGTCGCGATCATCAGCGAGGCGTCCGGCGTGAAGTCCGCCGTCACCTCCACGCGGTTCCCGCGCGGTCGTACGCCGATCCCGGTCGACCGCCGGTTCGCGGCCAGCAGCATCACCGGATGTGGCAGGATGTACGTGAGCAGCAGCGCCAGCTTCTTCACGGTGCACTCGTGCGTCCGCGGCCGGTCCGACGGATTGAACGAGACGTTGTAGTGGGTGCTGAAGCCGGACAGCTCGACGTCGTGGCCGTGCTGCTTCTCCCATGCATCCAGCTCGCGCCGGAGATACAGGATGTTCTCCCACAACGAGCGGCCGGCCCGTGCCGCGCATCCCGCGTCGATCTCGATCATCGGGGTGGCGATCTCGATCACGCCGGTGTCGAAGTACACGGCGCCGCCCGTGGGCAGATGATACGAGCGTCCCGTGCGGTGCATCATCGGCGCACGGACGATGTTCGTCGGCGACTTGAAGACGTCTTCCGGCTTCACGGGCTGCCCGTCGAGCAGCACTGTGAATTCCGCCTCCATGCCGATCGCGCCAAACGAGACTTTTTCGGCGCCGAACAGCCCCGCGGGTGCCGGCAGCTTCTCCTCGCGGCGCGGACGTTTGCGCCGATCCGGACGGAACGCGGCCGCTGGCGAGCGCGGCGTGCGGCGCCGATCACCGGTGAAGAGCTTCGGCCGGCTCACAGCGGTTCCACGTCGAGTTTGGGGTTGTACGTCTCGAATGGCGCGCCACGCGGCACCGCGATGACATAGCCGAAATCCAGGTGCAGATGATCGTCGGTCTCGCCCTTCTTGCGGCCGAACGGCCGGACGTACACGCCCGGCATCGACTTGTAGGCCAGCGCCGCGAAGTGCTCCAATGCGTCCCGACTATCCAGCATCGTGTCGCCGATGCGATAGATGTTCACCGCGGTGCCCCACGCGTGTGGCGTGGCGTGCACCGTCAGCGCGTGGCCGGGAGACCGGTACCCCCCGTTCGCCGAGACGTGCACGTACGAGCGCACCGCCGAGCGGAACTGCTCCAGCGCCAGCGCCATCATCGCGATCGCGCACGGGACGTACCGCGGGAACGTGCGCAGCGGCGCCGCCTCATGGACGTCGGTGTGGATGAACTCCCACAGCGCGAAGTTCTCGGACAACTGCGTATTGTGCGCGATGTCCCAGGAGGGGATCTCGTAGAAGTATCGCGGCAGCTGATGCGCCTGCCCCTGCGCGTCCGCGAGCACGCCCCCGGGCTGCAAGGCGTCGCGGTACTTCTTCTCGAGACGGCGGCCGTCCACGATGCGCAGCGCCAGACTCGGCTCGCCCTGCGCGCCATATCGCTCGACGATCCGTGCGGGCTCACTCATCGTCTTCGTCCTTCGCGCCGAGGAGATGCTCGTAGATCATGTACGACGCCGCGGCAATCGTCGGGTGCCGGCCTGACGTCTCGGGTTCCCACTCCGTGAGGATGGCCACCACGTACGGTTTGCGTTTCGGCAGGTACACGATCCCCGCGTCGTGCGCGATCGTGGAGATCTCCCCGGTCTTGTGGGCGACGCGCGCGTGCGCCGGCAGTCCCGCCGGGATGCCGCTCCGGAATTCCTGATCGTGCAGAATCTCCAACATCGTATGCGACAGCTCCCGCGAAAACGCGCGCTCCTCGGCGATCAGACGGAGCAGCTGGACCAGCCCATCCGCGGTGACCCGATTGTTGATGCCATGCTCGAACGCCAGCTCGTCCTCCACGCCCCGCCTGAGATCGATGCCCTGGAGGTCGGCCTGGTCGAGCGTGTGCTGCAGGAACTCCAGCCCGAGGAGGTCGAGCAGGAGATTCGTCGCCAGGTTACTGCTCCGCACGATCATGTTTCGCGCCAGCTCGAGGACGCGCATGGTCTTGCCAATCGCGGACTGGACCTCGGAATCGGCGTCGCGCTCCGACAGCACACGAAAGGAGCTGCCGTCGTACGCGCTTCGAAAGCGGTTACGGACGTGCAGTCGCGACTGTGGCACCAAGGTGCCGCGATGAATGGCGCCGAACAGTCCGAGCAGCACGGCGAGCTTGATCGTGCTCGCCGCGTGAAACCACCGATCAGCCCGGTATCCGAACTCGAATCCGCTTTCCAGGTCATGGACGGCGACGGCGATGGCGCGTGCGCGTGACCGTTCCTCGAGCTCCTCGAGTTTGGAGCGCAGTGAACTGCTTGGTTCGAGTTTTAACGGGCGGGAGGTCGTTGGAGATGACATTGGCGGACTGGACTTGGGAGCAATGAGAATGCCGTCACATGCGCAAGCGAGAGCGCTATGGGTTACGTACATGGAGACGCAGCTAAAACCGCATCTTGCGACGTTAGCTGCGCTGTCAGCTGCGACGTTAGGTGCGCGAATAGCAGCGTCTTAAGCCCTTGTGCGACAATGGGCTTTACAACCTGACTAGACTGCATGTATGACCGACAAGCTCACGAAGTCCGACGCGGAGTGGCGGAAGCAGCTCACCCCCGAGCAATACCACGTGGCTCGCGAAAAAGGCACCGAGCGCGCGTTCACCGGAGCATACTGGGACAATCATAAGGATGGCGTGTACCGCTGCATCGGATGCGGCACGCCGCTGTTCCAGTCGGACACCAAGTTCGAGTCCGGCACCGGCTGGCCCAGCTTCACGGAGCCGATGCTGAAGGATGCCGTGGAGCTCGAAGAGGACACCAGCCACGGCATGCGCCGCATCGAGGTGCATTGCAAGAAATGCGGGACGCATCTGGGACACGTCTTTCCCGACGGCCCCGGGCCCACGGGCCAGCGCTACTGCATCAACTCATGCTCCCTCAACTTCGAGGAGAAGAAATGACCGAGGTCGCCACGTTCGGCGGCGGATGCTTCTGGTGTCTCGACGCCGCGTTCCGTCAGTTGCGCGGCGTCGAGCAGGTGGTGAGCGGCTATGCCGGTGGCAAGCGGCCCAATCCCACCTACGAGCAGGTGTGCTCCGGCGCGACGGGCCACGCGGAAGTCATTCAAATCACCTTCGATCCCGGCATCATCTCGTACCGCGACCTCCTCGGCGTGCTCTTCACCATCCACGATCCCACGACGATGAATCGCCAAGGAGGCGACGTCGGCACGCAGTATCGCTCGGTCGTGTTCTACCACTCGGCGGAGCAGGAACGCGCCGTTCGCGAAACCATCGCTGAGCTCGAGCGCGAGAAGGTCTGGGGCGATCCCATCGTGACGGAGGTGCTCCCCTTCTCCGTGTTCTATCCGGCGGAAGGTTACCACCAGGATTACTTCAACAAGAATCCGAACCAGCCGTACTGCTCGGCCGTCGTCGCCCCGAAGGTGAGCAAGGTGCGCAAGGCGTACTTCGACCGTCTCGCCCGCGTCTAGCGGTCCGCGCGCGCTGCGTTAGCGCGCGCGCTGCTCGTCGACGCGCTGCTCCACGCGCACGTTCAGCAGCCCCCGATCCGCGCGATCGAGCAGACGCACGAGCGGCTCGCCTGCTTCGCGCGCCGCCCAGCCCAGCGAAAACGGCACGGGCGCTGACTTGAGCGCCGAATTGCGCAGCCGCTCCGCCACGCGTTTCGTGCGCGCCATGTCGGCGCCCACGAGCATGATCACGAACTCGTCGCCACCCACCCGCACGACCGCTTCCTCCGCGCGCACGTGCCGCATGAGAAAGCGCGCCATCCGTACAAGCACGCGATCGCCGGCCTGGTGCCCGTGCTGGTCGTTGTAGTGCTTGAAATGATCGATGTCCACGAAGACGCACCCCCAGCGCGCTGCGGGGTCCTTCTTGAACTGCTCGTCCAGGGAGTCGAGGTAGCGCCGGTTCAGCGCGCCGGTGAGCGCGTCGTGCGTGCTCATCTCGATCAGCTCCGCCTCGAGCAGTTTGCGCGTGGTGATGTCCACGAGCACGCCGTGATAGAACCGCTCGCCCGAATCCGGGTCGCGCACGATGTAGCTCGAGTCCAGCACCCAGCGCACCTCGCCGTCCGGCCGGCGAATCTGGAACTCGAACTCCCGCACACGGCCGTCGCGGTCCAGCAGCTTCATCTCGAGCTCTCGCTGCGCGGGATCGGCGAAGAGATCGAACGCGGAGATGCGCGCCAGCTCGTCCAGCGACGCAACGCCGAAGGTCTCGAGAAACGCGGGGTTGGCGTCGAGGATGCGGCCGTCGGGCGTGGTGATGTAGATGCCCTCGCCCAGGTTGCGGGCGAATTCTCGCAGGCTGTCGGGATCCGCCAGGCTGCGGTATCGCGTCCGCGGCGCGTCCGATGCCGAAGGATTTGTCACGCCGATGCAGGCTCGCCGACGAAGGTCGCGCGCGGGCTCAATCGGAACCGGAGCACAGGACTAAAGTATCGTCGCGCGTCGCCGATACCGTAGCGGAGCGAGATAACTGTAACATTTGTTTACGATGTTGCCACTGGCCGGCATCCGGGGTCTATTGCATTGACGCTGGCGCAGCAGGCTGCGTCCGGCGATGTTGGTCCGCCGATCCGCAATCCAGGCAGTCACCGCACCTCCGGGAGACAGGGGACAATGGGCCTCTTCAGTCGTCGCGAAGTGTCGCCGATTCCGAGCACGAATTTCTCCGTGCTCGACTCGCATGTCACCGTGAGCGGTGACGTCGAAACCGACGGCGCCCTGCGCGTGGACGGTCGACTCGAAGGCTCGATCCTCCGGGCGGATCTCGTGGTGATCGGCGAAGGCGCCTCGGTCGTCGGCGACGTCACCGCCCGCGAGGTGATCGTCGGCGGTTCCGTGACCGGCAACATCTTCGCGGCGCAGCGCACCGAGCTCCAGTCCAACGGTATCGTCGCCGGCGACATCCGCTCGGCGGCGATTCTCGTGCAGGAAGGCGGCGTCGTGCAGGGCCGTCTCTACATCCACCCGATCAGCGGCTCGCCGGACGGCACCGCCGGTCAGCTGGGCAGTGGGAGCGCACGCCCGTCGAGCGAACAGGACTCGTCGCGCATGACGCCGGCGTTGCTGGGCAAGGGGTAGACGTCGCGCGGTATCGCTACCGCGACAGCAGCTTCAGGCGCACGCGCTTTTCCTGTTCCGTCGCGTGCAGCATTTCCACCGACCGTCCGATCACGCCGAGCATGTCCGCGGAATCCGGCGGTACACCGGTCGGCTGCACGGCCACTCGCCGCATGCTGTCCAGGGTGCTGATCGTCGCCGTCCCCGCGCCCTTCTGAATGATGAGTGACGCCGGCGTTTCCAGCACGAGCGATTTGTCCTTGCGCATGTAGAAGTTGTTCGCGCGCAGGCCGATGGCGAGCGTGCCCGTGACGTTCACGACGAATCGCGCGGGCAGCGTGTCGGTGGAGAAGACGTCCACGCCGACTTCCTGCTTCGGCTGATTGCATGCTGTCGCGAGCACGGCGAGCGAGATGAGAACCACGCGGGGCTGCGGCATGGAGCACAAACGTAATCTGACGCCGCGATTCCGCGCGCCTATATTCGCGGCATGCCTGCGTCGCCGTCGTCCTCGCCCCGCCGCGGCCGCAAGAACGCGGCGGGCGGCTCGCTGGCCGGCGCGCCGCACGGCTCGCGTCCCGATCAGGTGTACATGCGCTTGCGCGATCTCATCGTGCAGGGTTCGCTCGCACCGGGCAGCCGCATCGTCGAAACGGAGATCGCGGATCGTTTGGGCGTGAGCCGTACGCCCGTCCGCGAGGCGTTGCAACGGCTGCAGCAGGAAGGCTTCGTCATGGGCGCGCCCGGCGCGCAGCAGTCGCGGCTCACCGTCGCACCGCTCACGCGCAACGACGTCCGCGAGTTGCTCGACATCGTGGGCGCCCTCGAGGGACTCGGCGCGCGTCGAGCCGCCGCCATCGGCGCCGACGAACGGAAGTCGCTCGCGCGCGATCTACGCGCACTCAATCAGGAGTTCGCGCGCGCGGGACGCGCCGCGCCGGTGGATCATGGCCGGCTGTACGATGCCGACGAGCGATTGCATCGGCGCATCGTGGAGGCGGGCGTGGGTCCGCGCCTGCTCGCGCTGCACGACGCCGTCAAGCCTCAGGCGGAGCGGTACATCCGCATGTACATCAGCATGCTGACCGGCGACATCAAATCGTCGGCAGACGAGCACGATGCAATCATCGAGGCCATCGAGGACGGCCGCGCCGCCGAAGCGCAGCGCGCGGTCGAGGTCAACTGGATCCACGCCTCCGAGCGACTGGCGCGCGTGATCGAAGTGGCCGGCGAACGCGGAAGCTGGTAGACCTCGGCGACTCACGGCGAGTGCCTGCGTCGTGTCCGTCCGCAGCGGCTAGATGGTTTCTTGCGCTTCCACCTCGGACCGGATCGTGAGATAGCTCTCGTAACGGGCGCGGCTCACGCGATGCTCCTCCACCGCCTGGCGCACGGCGCAATCGGGTTCGGCGATGTGCGCGCAGTCGGCGAATCGACACTCGGCGCGCAGGGGGCGGAATTCCGGAAAGCATGCATCCAGCTCGTCGATCGGAAGCTCCCACATGCCGATCTCGCGCAGACCCGGAGTGTCCACGACGGCTCCGCCGATGGGTGCGGGCAGCGGGTGCAGGAACGCCCCGACCGTCGTATGGCGTCCCTTGTTCACGGATTCGCTGATCTCGCTCACGCGCAACCCGAGTCCGGGCACGAGCGCGTTGAGCAGCGAGGACTTCCCGACCCCCGACGGTCCCGTGACCACCGACACCTGGCCGCCGAGCGACGACTCCAGCCCGTCCATGCCGATGCGCTGCTTCACGCTCGTGTAGTGCACGGGATAGCCGGCGCGCTCGTAATCGATGAATCGTTCGCGTGCTACCGATTCGCCGACCAGCTCCACCTTGTTGATGATCACCCGCGCGGGGATGGCGTTGGCCTCGGCGATCACCAGAAAGCGGTCCAGCATGCGGGGATGCGGATCCGGCTTCGCCGCGGCGAACATCACGATGACCTGATCGATGTTGGCGGCGATGATCCGCTCGCCGCGCCCTCCGCCCGGTGCGCGCCGTGCCAATCGCGACGTCCGCGGAAGGATTTCGGTGATCGCCCATGCCTTCTCGCGCGCGTCGCGCTCGAGTCGCACGCGGTCTCCGACGGCGAGCTTGAGCGTTGCGGCGTCGGCTGCGACGGTGTCGCGCCGCATGCTGCCATCGGAGCGGCGGCCCGTGTCGGTCTTCTTCAGGCGCCCGCGGAGCACGGCTTCCTGCTCACTGCCATCGTCCGCGATCACGCGCCACACGCCCCCCGTTCCGCTGGCCACGACGCCGCGGTGTTCCGCCGCGCTCACTGCTCGTCCTCATGGTCCGTGCTCTCCGCCCGCATCGCATCCCACCACTTGCGCTTCGGCGCGCCGTCCGGAGCGCGGGCGATGAGCGTGTCCAGGACGCGCTTCACCTCCGATAGCGGCAGGGCGCCGATGCGCTGGCGCGCCTCGTCTTCCGTCGCGCCCTGCTCGAGAATGTCGGATTCCAGATGGCCCGCCGGCGAGCTGGCTCCGATGCGCGCCCACTTCACGAAGAAGAGGTATGCGCCCCAGCGGGCCGTGTGATCGTCATGGTCCGTGAGGATCTCCACGCTGTAGGAGAATCCGTCGGAGCCCTCGAACGCCGCGGGCCGATCGTGGACCGCCATGTAGCCGCCGAGCGTGTTCGGGTCGCCCCTCGAGAAATCCGGTTGACGGAACTGCGCCACGGTCGGCGGGGATCCTAGCGACGGCGCGAAAACGCTTCGCGCACGATGTTGCCGGTCATGAACGCGACGTTGGCGGGACGCTCCGCCAATCGACGCATGAGATACGGGTACCACTGCGTGCCGAACGGCACGTACACGCGCATGCGCCACCCGTCGCGCACGAGCTGTTCCTGCAGGTCCCGTCGGACGCCGTACAGCATCTGGAATTCGAAGCGCGACGAGTCGATCCCCTGGGCGCGAACGAACGCGATGGTCTGCGCGATGATGGCCGTGTCGTGCGTGGCGATGCCCGGATACCGCGCGCCCTCGAGCAGCGCACGCATGCACTTCACGTAGTTCGCGTCGACGTCGCGCTTCGCGGGAAAGGCCACCGTCGCAGGTTCCTTGTAGGCGCCCTTGCAGAGACGTACGCGACATTGCAGCTCGATCGCGCGTTCCACGTCGGCCCACGTGCGGTAGAGGTAGCTCTGCAACACGATGCCCACCTGTTCGCGAAACGACGGAAAGAAGCGCTCCTCGAACAGCCGCAGCGTGATCTCGGTGTGCGTGCTGGCTTCCATGTCGATGCGCACGAACGTGCGGTACATGCGCGCCCGCTCCAGCAGGTCCTGCATGAGCGAGACGCACAGCTCCTCGGAGATGTCGAGGCCGAGCGCCGTGAGCTTCACGGACACATTGGCGTCGAGCCCCGCCGCATGGATGCTGTCGAGTATCCGGAGGTAATGGTCGCGCGTTGCGCGCGCCTCGCTCTCGTTCGTCACGCTTTCGCCCAGCTCGTCCAGCGATGCGCTGATGCCGCGCTGATTCAGGGCGCGCACCGCGGCCAGGGCGTCGTCGAGCGTTTCGCCGGCGACGAATCGCCGGGCGAACGCCCGCGCGAGTCGGTTGCCCCGCACGAAGCGGAATACCTGCGGCTGATTCGAGAGGTACAGCAGCGTCGACCGGAGCATCGCGGATTCTGCGGTCGATGTCAGCGCGCGGGATGCAGCGGTGCCGGAATCACGTCCAGCGCGCGCACTACCGGGAATCGTCCCCCCGGCCGCACCCACGCGTCGGTGAAGTTCCACGTCTCCAGGCCGTCGTCACTCCGCGGATCGAGCAGGTACAGGGCGAGGATGGCCAGCGGCTGCGCCGCGCGGATGACGTACGTGCCGGAATCGAGCGCCACCGCGTCGGACGGCTGCCAGCTGCCCTCGAGGCGAACTTCCTGGTGTCCCTGAAACGGCCGGCTGCTTCGTACGACGGAATCGATGACGAAGCTTTCCGCCCGGACCACCGCGCGTTCGCTCAGTTGTTCGATCACGATGCCGTGCCGCCGCAACAGTGGCAGCAGGCTGGCCTGATCCGGCGCGATGATCCATGCGTACGGAAGCGCCTGGTCGAGCACGGTGTCGAACCGGTCGTAGACTGGCATCTTCACGCGACGCAGCTCGCCGGTGGGACGCACTCCGCGAGGCATGCCGGCCTCGTACCTGATGGTGTCGCCCGTACGCACGGTCTCTGCGACGAGCACGTCGTCCGTGCGCGGCGAGCGCGTGATCTCGGAGCGGATCGCGATCCTCGGCCCGCGACTCGGGCCGCTCACGAATCCCGTGGTGCGACGGTCGGCTTCGTCACCGACTTCGACGACGTCCTCCCAGTTCGACGCGAGCGTCGACAGCGTGGAGAGCAGGAACGTGTACATCGTCGCGATGCGGCGGCGGAAGGGGTCGTGCGAGTACGCTTCCGCGAGAATCGCCATGCGCCCGCGCAGGCCATAATAGTTCGTGCCGAAGCGCGGCCGATGGTCGTACGTATACCAGCCCTTCGCGGCAGAGTCCTGCGAGATGAAATTGCCGTAGGGGAACGTCTCGACGCGCCGGTTCAGGTGCAGCCACCCGCGGATCAGCGGGAGAATCGTGTCGCGGGTGTACGCGCCGGAGAACCGCGCGGCCGGATTCAGCGGGGGCGCCCACGTGAGCGCGTACCCGTGATAACTGCCGTCCGTGGTGTGCAAATCGATGAAGACGTCGGGATCCCATGCGCGGAAGAAATCCAGCGCGGCCTGCGTCTCGGGTGCCTCGGCCTTGATGTAATCCCGATTGAGGTCGAGGCCCATGCCGTTGGCACGCTGGCCGACGATGGCCGGCCCGTTCTGCTCCGACCGGTTCGTCTCCTGCGGTCCCATGGCGTCGTTGCCGTCACCGTTGTAGATCGGCGCCGCGACGATCACCAGCGAGTCGAGGACATTTTGATATCCGTCCTGATCGAGGTCGCGGAGCAGCGCGAGCAGCGCCTCCTTTCCCTCCACCTCGCCCCCGTGGATGTTGCCCTGGATGTACACGATCGGCCGATTGAGCCGCTGCGCTTCGGCCGGCGTACGCACGAGCGGGCGTGACATCACGACGAGCGGGATGTCGCGACCCTGGGACGTTGTTCCCATCGACGTGACGTAAACGGTCTTCCCCGTCGACTTCAGTGTGTCGATGAACGCCATCACGTCGGCGTGCGTCGACGTCTCCGTGAAGTTCGAGCGCTCCGCGCGCGTCAGCGGATGGCGCGTCTGGAAATTGCGCGGCGGATACACGCCGTACGGATCCGCGCCGCCTCCCAGCCCCGCCGAAGGCCGTGGACCGCATGCGGCGCAGCCGAGTGCAGCCAGCAGCAGCGTCGCCAATCGTGCCTGTGTCACTGTCGTGCTCCGATCGAGAGTGAAGGCGATCAGACCGGCCGACCTTCCGCCGGGTAGAAGCGCTTGTGCGCGCGGGCCATCGACACGAGCATGTCCGTCGGCTTGAAGCGGTCGCCGTATCGTCCGTCGAGCGTGTCGAGTCGGCTCACGATCTCGCCGGCGCCCAGCGCGTCGACGTACCGGAACGGACCACCCAGAAATGGCGGGAAGCCGATGCCGAACACCGCGCCGATGTCGCCGTCGCGGGGCGAGCGCAGGATGTCTTCCTGCAGGCACCGCACCGCTTCATTCACCATCGCGAGCACGCAGCGGTTCACGATCTCGGACCGTTCCGGCGCAGTCGCCGGCGGCGCGCCCGCCGCGTCGCCTCGAATCAGCGCATACACCGACGCGTCGACGCCACCCTTCTTGCCGGCGTCGTCGTAGAGATAGAAACCGCTCTTTCCCTTCCGTCCCGTGCGCCCGGACTCGACGACACGGCGCACGCCCTCCCCGGGCATCATGCGCGCGCCAAACGCCTCGGCCATCGTGAGACCGACTTTGCCGGCGATATCGAGGCCGACCTCGTCCATCAGCGTGATCGGACCGACAGGAAATCCGAAGTCGACGAGCGCGGTGTCGATGGCTTCCACGGGGACGCCTTCGTCCAGCATACGGCCGGCCTCGTTCATGTACGCCGAGAGAATCCGCGTCGTGTAGAACCCGGGCCCGTCGTTCACGACGATCACCGTCTTGCCGAGCGTGCGGCCGTAGGCGACCGCCGTGACAGTCGCCTCCTTCGATGTGTCCGGCGTGACGATGATCTCGAGCAGCGGCATCTTGTGCACCGGGGAAAAGAAGTGCATCCCCAGGACGCGATCCCGCCGGCTCAGCCCCGACGCGATCTTCGCGATCGGAATCGTGCTCGTGTTGGACGCGATCACCGCGCCGTCGGGAATCAGCTGTTCGACCACCTGCAGCACGCTGTGCTTCACCTTCAGGTCTTCGAACACGGCTTCGATGGCGAGATCGACGTTGCCGAAGCCGGTGTACTCCACGGTGCCGCCGACCAGGGTCATCATGTCGTCGAATTGCGTGCGCGTGATGCGGCGGCGCTCGAGATTCTCCTTGAGGACATCCCGGATGGCGGCGAGACCTGTGCCGACGCGACCCATGTCCGTGTCCTTCAGTCGCACGAGCGTCCCCTGCTGCACGGCGACGCTCGCGATCCCCGCGCCCATGAAGCCCGCACCGAGGATCGCGATCTTGTCCACCGGGCGCGGCACGGGTGCTGGCGGCGCGACGCCCATGTCTTTCTTCAGTGACGTCGTCGCGAAGAACAGAAACACGAGCTCGCGCGACACCGGGGTCAGCGCCATCTGACCGAAGACGCGGGCCTCCTCGGCGAGGCCCTTCTCCAATCCATTCGCCATGCCGGTGCGCACCACGTCGATGGCGGCGAGCGGGGCCGGAAAATGACCATGCGTCTTCGCCAGCACGCTGTCGCGCGCCTGGCGATACACCACCGCGCGTCCGAGGGGATTTCCGTCGAGCGCCGCGGCCGCGATGCCCTTGCCGCCGCGTTTCGGTCTGAGCGTGCGATCGACCAGCTCCTGCGCGCGCTGCACCGCGAGGTCCAGCAGGATGGCCGGATGCACCATCTCGTCCACGAGTCCCATCTGGAGCGCTTTCTTCGCGCGCACGTTCTTCCCGGTGAGAATCATGTCGAGCGCGTTGCGGACGCCGATGAGTCGGGGCAGGCGCTGCGTGCCGCCCATGCCGGGGATTATGCCGAGCTGCACTTCCGGCAACGCGAGCACGGTCTTCGGGTGATCGCTGCAGATGCGGTATCTGCACGCCAGGGCGACCTCGAGACCGCCACCGAGGCATGCGCCGTGAATGGCGGCGACGATCGGCACGCGTGATCGCTCGACGAGG
This sequence comes from Gemmatimonadaceae bacterium, assembly GCA_035248725.1. GTDB lineage: Bacteria > Gemmatimonadota > Gemmatimonadetes > Gemmatimonadales > Gemmatimonadaceae > DASPMP01. The sequence continues at coordinate 21,113 of DATFHG010000033.1, forward strand.
TTCACCATGCGCTGGCCGTAGCGGCTCGTGGCCTCGGCGTCCTGTTCGGTACGAAAGCCGAGGAACTGCTCGATGTCGGCGCCCGCGATGAAGATGTCCGCTTTGCCGCTGATCAACACCGCCGCGTAGATCGTCCGATCGGACTCGATGGTCGTGAGCACACGCTCCAGCGCCTCGCCCAGCGCGCGGTCCACCTTGTTCACCACGTCACCGGGCTGGTCGAGCGTGACGATCAGAATGCCCGCGCGATTCTCGGTGCGAATGGCACCGGTCTGCGCCTCGCGCTCGGTGGGCGTTGCGGTTCCCGTCATGCCGCGCGCTCGACCACCATGGCGTGCCCCATGCCGCCGGCGGCGCACACGGTCATCAGTCCGAACTGGCCGTCGCGTCGCGCGAGCTCGTTGCACAGTGTCGTGAGGATCCGGCCTCCGGTCGCGCCGAACGGATGTCCGATGGCGATGGAACCGCCCATCACGTTCAGCTTCGCGCGATCGACTTCGCCGACGGGTTTCGCGTAGCCGGCACGCTGTGCCCAGTCCTTCGACTCGAACCCCTTCAGGTTGCAGAGCACCTGGGCGGCGAACGCCTCGTGCATCTCGACCAGGTCCATGTCCGCGAGCGCGAGGCCGGCGCGCTCGAGCGCCGTCGGGGCGGCCAGCACCGGTCCCATGAGCAGTTGCTCGCCCGGATCGAGCGCGGCGTACGCGTACGAGCGGATGAACGCGAGCGGCTTGTACCCGAGCGTCTGTGCGCGCTCCTCGCTCATGAGCAGCACCGCGCTCGCGCCGTCGGTGAGGGGAGACGCGTTGCCCGCGGTGACGCTGCCGTAGCGGCGATCGAACACCGGTTTGAGCGCGCGCAGCTGCTCGATGCTCGTGTCGCGGCGCAGGCCGTTGTCCGTCGCGAGGGTGTCGGAGAATTTCGGCGGCACCCACACCGGCTCGAGCTCGGCGGTGAGACGTCCGTCCTCGAGTCCAACGGCCGCGAGGCGATGCGAACGCAGCGCGAACTGATCCTGATCTTCGCGCGCGATGTGGTTGATCTTCGCCATCTTCTCCGCGCTCTGCCCCATGGTTTCGCCCGTGGACGGCTCGGCGATCGCGGGCGTGATCGGCACGAAGTCCTTCGGCCGAATCGAGCCCATGATGCCCAGCCGCTGCCCGAGCGATTTCGCGCGCGACAGCGCGACGAGTTTCTCGGACATCGTGCGCGAATGCAGGATCGGCACGTTGGACAGCGACTCCGCGCCGCCCGCGATGACCACGTCGTGATGTCCGAGCACGATCTGGTCGGCCGCGTCGGTGATCGCCTGATTCGCGGACGCGCACGCGCGACTGACCGTGATGGCCTCGACGCCCTTGGGCAGCAGCGGCAGGAGCGAGACTTCGCGCGCGATGTTCGGCGCAATCACGGACGGCACGACGGTGCCGTACACGAGGCCGTCGACGAGATCGCCGTCCAGCTCCGTGCGCTGGATCAGCTCCGCGACGGCAAGCTTGCCGAGCTCGATCGCGGTCAGATTCTTCAGCGTGGTTCCGGCCTTGGCGAACGGCGTGCGCACGCCTGCAACCACGGCGACGCGTCGCCCGTTCGAGCCGTACGGAAGCATGGTGCAAAGCTACCCGGTATACTTGGCAAATGGGAATCGCGCGGACGGCGCGCTACAATGCAGCATGCCGGACCGAAATCGCGCGCTGGCGGAGCTGGCCAACCGCACATTCGATGTGTTGATCATCGGCGGCGGCATCACCGGCGCCGGCATCGCACGCGACGCCGCGCTGCGCGGTCTGACGGTTGCACTCATCGACAAGGGTGACTTCGCGAGCGGCACGTCGAGCCGGTCGTCACGCCTCGTGCACGGCGGCGTCCGGTATCTCGAGCACGGCCACCTGCATCTCGTCTTCGAAGCGAGCGCGGAGCGACGCCGGCTGCTGCGGCTCGCGCCGCATCTGGTGCAACCGCTCGCGTTCACCTGGCCCGTGTACGCCGGCCAGCGACTGTCGCGGTGGAAGCTCTCCGCGGGACTCACCCTGTACGATGTCCTGGCGCTCTTTCGGAATGTCGAGCGCCATCAGCGGCTGTCCTCCGCGCAAGTGCTCGAGCACGAACCGCGACTCGCACGCCGCGCGCTGCGCGGTGGCGTGCGCTACTTCGACGCGCACACGGACGACGCGCGTCTCACCCTGGCGAACGTGCTCGACGCGCAGGCGCTGGGCGCGGTCGCGGTCAATCACGCGGTGTTCACCGGCGCCGCGCGCGCGTCGACGCAGCATGTCGCGCACGTACAGGATGCGCTGGCGGGCGAGCGTCTCGAGGTACGCGCCAGTATCGTCGTGAATGCCGTGGGGCCCTGGACGGACACCGTGCGCGCGCTCGAGGGCGCTGGGGCGCGCAGCAGCATTCACGGATCCAAAGGCACCCATGTCGCCATACGGCGCGAGCGCGTCGGGAACAACGATGCCGTCACGCTGCTGCATCCGCGCGACGGGCGCGTGATGTTTGCCCTGCCCGCAGGCGCGCACACGATCATCGGCACCACGGACACGTTCACCCGAGTATCCCCCGACGAGGTGCGTCCCACGGAGACCGACGTCGCGTATCTCCTCGAGGCGGCGAACGTCGTCTTCCCCGACGCGCGGCTGCAGCGCGACGACGTCGTCACCGCATGGGCCGGGATCCGGCCGCTCATGCCCAGCAGCGGATCCGCCGTGCAAGCATCGCGTGAGCACGCGATCGAGCGCGGCGACGGTATCGTCACCATCACCGGCGGCAAGCTCACGACGTATCGCGTCATGGCCGAGCAGGTCGTCGACGCCGTCGAACAGTCACTCGGCCGCCGCCCCACGCGAAGCGGCACTCGACACCGGCCGTTTCCGGCCGGTACGCCGCGTCACACCGGATCGGACCCCATCGTACCCGGACTACCTTATACAGGCAACGACGTGACCACGGCCGTGATGAACGAGCTCGCGTGCACGCTGGGCGACGTGCTGATCCGGCGAACGCACGTCGCCTACGAGACGCACGACAACGGCAAGGCCGCCGCCCGCGTGATCGCGCCAGACGTCGCGCGCCTGCTCGGCTGGAGCGAGCGGCAGTGCGATCTCGAGCTCAGACGCTACGACGCGGAGGTCGCGCGCATCTTCGCCATCGCCCGCGATCAGGACGCGGTGACGTCGTCGTGAATCGTCTGCAGCTCCACGACCTTGAGACGACGCGTCACCGCCGGCAGACGCAGCACGATCTCGTCGCCGACTGCCTTGCCGAGCAGCGCGCGGCCGATCGGTGACGCCATCGTGACGTGGCCCTCCTCGAACTCCACGGCGTCGCCGAAGACGAGGTGGTACACCTCGCGCTCACCCGACTTCGCATCCTGCACGACCACGCGTGAGCCGAGGCCCACGCGGTCCGGCGGGATCTGCGAGATGTCGATTGATGAGAGTTTGCTCAGGCGCGACCGCAGCTGGCCAAGACGCGCCTGCACGAATTGCTGCCGCTCCAGCGCCGCCTTGTATTCGCTGTTCTCACGCAGGTCCCCGAGCTCGACCGCTTTGCGAATTTCGTTGGGAAGCGTGACGTTCAGCTCGAACTGCAGCTTCTCCGCTTCCTCGCCGAGTTTTCGTTTCAGTTCTTCGATCATCTGCGAACCACCGGGGACAAAAAAATTTCAGCGCCCGGGCGAAAGACCGGGCGCCGGCGACGTGCTCACTCATTGTACCCGGCGCGATCACGCAGGTCCAGACCTGATCACGGGTTTCGCGCCGCCGTGATCGAAATTCTCGAGCACGGCGATGTGCGGCGCGTGCGCATGTGGACGCGGCGCAGCGTGATGATCGGCTATGACGTGAGCGCGTACCTCGTCGGCGGCCTGCTGGTGGACACCGGGTTTCGTCACGTGGCGGGCGATTTCGCGCGCGTCCTCGTGGATCTCGCACCGCGTGGCGTCGTCGTCACCCACTGGCACGAGGACCACGCGGGCAACGCTCCTGACGTCGCGATGTCCGGCGTGCCGATCTGGATGCACGAGTTCACGCAGCGCAAGCTGCGCGAACACGAGCAACTGAAGCTGTACCGGCGCGTGGTGTGGGGACGCCCGGTTGCGCTGCACGGCGTCATCACGCCGTTCGATCCGTCGCCGCTGCAGGTGATCGCTACGCCCGGCCACTCGGCCGATCACCACGTCGTCTGGGACGCTCGGACTCGCACGCTCTTTTCGGGGGATCTCTGGCTCGGCGTCAAAGTCCGCGTGCTGGGCGCCGAGGAGAACCCGTACGCGATCATCGAGAGTCTGCGCGCCGCGATCGCGCTCGAGCCGGCGCGCATGTTCGACGCCCATCGCGGGCTCGTCGCGAATCCGGTGGAGATGCTGCGCGCGAAACGAGATTGGATGCAGAACACGATCGGCACCATCGAGCAGTTGCTCGACGCGGGAGCCGGCGAGTCGGAGATCCTGAATCGCGTGCTCGGCGGCGACGAGCGCAGCGCGTTCTTCAGTCAGGGCGAGTATTCGCGCCGCAACTTTGTCCGCACCGTCGCGAGAAACCGGGCTACTGGCTCTCGCCTTCCGCCCTCCGGTTAGCGGTGCATGGGCAGCGTCGCGTCCGTCTCTTCGGCCGCGGGCGCCTCGTCGGAGGCGCGTCGATATTCGTCGCGCAGCCGGCGCATCATCTCATCCCGGCGGTCATAGAGTCGCTTGCGCTTGCGCGGCTTATGGCGGGCGTGCGCGTAGGCGGTGAGCAGCGGGAGCGCGACCGTGGAGTCGAGATAGCAGACCACCGCATCAGGGAGGCGGTCGGGATCGATCTTGCCCCAGCTCACGGCCTCGGCTGGCGTCGCGCCCGACAGACCACCGGTATCCGGCCGCGCGTCCGTGATCTGCAGGAAGTAGTCGTGTCCCTTCTCGTCGATGCCGAGTACTTCCTGGATCTGCGGCTCGGTTTGCAGTGCGAAATTCTTCGGGCTGCCGCCGCCGCAGATGAGCACCGCGGACTTGCCGCCGGTGCGCTTGGCCTCGAGCACGACGGCCGCCGTCTCATTGACGTCGGCATTGGGGTCGATCACGCATTTGTTGCCGTCGAGCGCGAGCGCGGCGACGTTCATGCCGATCGACGAGTCGCCGGGCGACGACGTATAGACGGGCACCCCATGCTCGTACGCGGCGCCAAGCAGCGACTTCCTGCCGATGCCGAGCTTGCGCTCACGCTCCCGCACGTATTTGCCGCACAGATGATGAAACTCCGCGCTCGACATGGAACGCTGAAATTCCGGGGCTTGAATGATCGCGCGGAAAAAAGCGTCGGTGGACAGGAGCACGTCATAGTCGAAAAAAACGTCGTAGATGCGGACGATGCCTTCCTCGCGCAGCACGACATCTGACTCCTGCGGATTGCCGCGGTGCATCGAGAGCCCGAGGCCGAAATGCGTGTCGTGGTACAGGTTCGCGCCGGTCGAGATGATCCAGTCCACGAATCCGGATTCCATGAGCGGGATGATCGCCGCCATGCCGAGTCCCGCCGGGGTCAGCGCGCCGGTCAGCGTCATGCCGACGGTCACGTCGGGCTCCAGCATCTTCCGCGAGAACAGGTGACACGCCTCGCGCAGCCGCGCCGCGTTGTAGGCCAGGAACGCGTTGTCGATCAGATCCGCGGCCGTCTCCGCACCCGTGATACCTGTCGGAGCGATCGCCTCGCCGCTGAGGAACCGGTGGTGCTTCGCCCCCGGCTGGGACGTTGCGTGGCCGCGCGAACCACCGTCATGCGCGCGTTCGCGCTCTTCGGCTGCGCGCTTCTGGGAGCTCTTCGGCCCCGCCGCGGACGCTTTGCCGCCGTGACCGTGCCGTGATGCCTTGAACCCGCCACGCTCGCGACCGTCATCGTTCTTCTTCTTCTTCGCCACCTACACCGCCTCGGAGTTCGCCATCGAATTCTGCTGGCTGTGGTACGCGTCGACCACGAGCTTCACCGCTTCCGCGGGATCGTCCGTCATGATCATGAGATCCATGTCGCCCGGCGAGATCTTGCGCTCGCCCAGGACGCGCGACTGGATCCACCGAATCAGCCCCGCCCAGTAGTGCCGCCCGAACAGGACCACGGGGAACTGATAGATCTTGCCGGTCTGAATCAGCGTCAGCGCCTCGAACGCTTCGTCGAGTGTGCCGAAGCCGCCGGGAAATATGATGAAGGCGTTCGAGTACTTGATGAACATCGTCTTCCGCACGAAGAAGTAACGGAAGTTGATCAGGGTATCCACGTACGGATTCGCACCCTGCTCGAAGGGCAGCTCGATGTTGCAGCCGATCGACTGTCCGCCGCCGAGCTTCGCGCCCCGGTTCGCGGCCTCCATGATGCCCGGACCAGCGCCGGTGATGATCGCGAACCCTTCCTGCGCAAGGAGGCGCGCCACTTCCTGTGCGGCGGCGTACTGAGGGTCGTCGGGATGCGTGCGTGCGGAGCCGAAGATGGCGACGCCCTTGGTGACCGACGCCAGATTGTCGAACCCCTCGACGAACTCGGACATGATGCGCATGACGCGCCACGTGTCGGTGCGCGTGAAGTCCGCCGGATCCGTGGAAGGACCGGAGAGCAGCTTCTCGTCTTCGGTGACCGGCGCGAATGAACGGATCGCGTCGTCGACGCGCTTCACCGCGCCCGAATGACGCGCGGGGCTGTCCTGCGACGGCGGCGTGCGGCCGGCCGCGAGATGGCCGGCTTCGGTGCGCTCGCGCAGCCCCTCGCGCGCGTCGAGCGACGCGATCGCGAGGAGTTGCGTGCTCGCGCGCTTGCCGGAGGCGGTCCGGGGCTCGCTGCCGCGGTCGCGGCGCGGCGCGTCGGCGCCGTCGTCGGAGGCATCCGCGGGACGCGCCTTCGCGGACCTGGTGACTGGCCTGGCACGCGCCGCGCGCTTCTTACGTGGTGGCATGAACGGAGTTTACGGGCAGGCGTGTAGCTTGCAACGCCCGAACACAAAATGTCAGTCATCGTCCTGCTCGCCGACGGCGCGCGCCTCGACACCATGGCGCACGCGATGGATTCGGGAGCCACGCCGGCGCTCGCCCGGTTGCGCGCCGAAGGTGGCCTGCACGAGGTCACCTCGACGTTCCCTTCGGTGACCGGCCCCGCATACACACCGTTTCTCATGGGACGGTTTCCGGGACCGGTGGGTCTGCCGGGGCTGCGCTGGTTCGACCGGTCGCGCGCAACGTGCAGCTTTCCGGATTATTCGCGCAGCTACGTGGGCTACCAGATGCGCGCGGTCGATCGCGATCTCGATCCCAGCGCATCGACGATCTTCGAGATCGTTCCCGAGAGCGTCGCGGCATTGAGCGTGATCACCCGCGGCCTGCCGCGGCGCCGGCAGCTGGCCGCACTCACTGCGCGCTCTGCCTTTCGCGCCGCACGGACGCACTTCCGCGGCAACGTCACGGGCTGGCTCGACGTGGACCGCGACGTCTCCGCGAACGTCGTGCGCCGCATCCGTGAGGAGCGCGTGCCGTTCGTCTTCGCCGCGCTCACCGGCGTCGACAAGTCCTCGCACGCCTTCGGCCACGAGAGTGATCGCGTCACCACGGCACTGCGGATCGTCGACGATACGGTCGCGGAAATCCGCCGGGAGCTGGAACGGCGCGGTGAATGGAACGACACGCACCTCTGGGTCACCAGCGATCACGGGCACTCCCGCGTGCAGCACCACGAGGACCTGGCGCGACTGATCGCCGGGTTCGGCCATCGCGTGCTGTCGCATCCCTGGATCCTCCGACTCAACGCCGACGTCGCCGTCATGGTGAGCGGCAACGCGATGGCGCACATCTACACCGACCTGGATCGGCGTGAGCGGCCATTCCTGCGCGGTCTCTCCAGCGAGGCGCGCGAGATTGGCGAGCAACTCATTGCGCGTCCTTCCGTCGACCTCCTGCTGGTGCCGCTCGACGCCACACGCTGTGCCATCTGGTCGCGCACGCGTGGACGCGCCGTGGTCCAGCAGCGCGGCGCGCGCTACTCCTATCTCACGATCGACGGCGACCCGCTCGGCGTCGGCCGGCAGGTGGTCGAGGCTGGTCTCGCGCCGGATCGTCGCGAACGACTCCCGGTAGATCTCGGCGCCGTCGTCGACGTACTCGAAGCGACGGGGCGG
>DATFHG010000034.1:0-5525 GCA_035248725.1 Gemmatimonadaceae bacterium
CACGAGCGCGAAGGCGACGTCGACCGCCGGCATCGCGCTGGGAAAATTCCAGCTCGGCTGCTGGAGTGCGGGCGGTTCGGCCACGATGTCGTCCGTGAGCACGGACAGCGACCAGTCCCGCAACAGATCGAGTGATGTGAAGCGGGTTCCGGCGAGGACTGCGTCGAGATTCGGGACTCCGGTGAGCTGCGAGTTCACCAGGCGATGCCAGAAGTCGCCGTCGGTGGTGCGGGTGCGATCGGCGATGAAGCGCAGGAAGGCCCACGAGGCGCCGCGCGTGCCGAGGTCGTCATTCGCCGCGAGGGGCGAGTCGTCCTCGGGCGCCTTCAGATACTCGCGGTACCGGCGCAGGTTGTTGAGCTGATAGGTCATGAGCGCGTCGCGCGCGGGATTGCCCAGGGCGAAGGCGGACGCACCGAGGTTGCTGCGCGGCGCGAGGCCCGTCGCGCGGTAAAAGAGCAGTTCTTCGGCGATGTGGCTGAGTCCTTCGTTCAACCACGACTCCTCGTCCACCCGCGGCGCGCGGGTGACGTACATGCGGCGCGACGCGTTGATGAGATGCTGGTACTCGTGCGCGATCGTGCCGGCCGTCACATGCTCCACGAAAGCCTTGTCGCGCTGGTTGCCGTTGATCGTTCCCGTCGGATCGGGTACGAGCATATAGAACATCTCTCCGACGTTGCTGCCGGGACAATTGCCGAGCGGACTCACCGACGGCAGCAGGTCACGGAGGTAATAGAAACCCAGCACGATGCCGTTCGGAGAACCGGTTGGCGTGAGCTCGTTGACCGCGCGCGTGAAGAGGATCACGGAGCGACCATTGCCATCGATGTCGGTCGGCGCCCCGAACGCCAGCGTGTCCAGCGGATTGACGAGCGTGTCCATCACTTCGCCGAAGGAGCGATACTCGTCGTCCGTGAAGCCGCCGTCCGGGTTTGCCGTATCTGCGAGCACGACAGCGGTTTTGGTTATCGCCGCCACGCGCGCGCGGTGGATGGTTGGATTGGCGCAGAAGTCGAACGAGTTCACGTTCACCGACACCTTGTCACCGACCGCGACGTTGGCGCGCAGCGCCGGAGGCCGATGGCCGTACCATGCCCGCGCGGCATCGACATACGCGCCGACCGCACTGGACTCGCGCCCGCGCAGGCCACGCTCGAACGTCGCATCACGCGTGTCCGTCGCAACCAGCGACGCCGGTGGATAGGTCGAGTCGGCGACAACGATCCCGTTGGCCGTCACGGATACGATGGCCGCGGAGTTCGCGATCGCGGTGTTGTAATTCCCCACGACGACGAATTCCGCGTCCGCATCCGCCGCGTGAAAGCAGCCGCCGCCGGAGTTGACGTCCGCGATCTGGCCGAGCGCCGGTGTGACGGGCGCTGCGAGGAATGCGCACGGGGCGTCGGAGGACTGGACGGTGACCAGGATGCTGTCGGATACGCCAGCCGCCGTCCCGACGATCCAGGTCTGGCTGGGACGGCGGCGCGCCTGCACGCGCACCTGGTTGGTGATCGTGACACTCACGTCCACCGCCGAGGTGTCCCGCGCGATCCAGGTCGCGGCGACGCCCGTGGGATTCTGGAAGCTGTCGCGCGGCACTGCGCTCGTCGACGCGGACGTGAGCCCCGAGGGGATACGAAGATCGCGCGTGCCGATGGCGATGGTGTCCGTCGCCGCCGGATTCGCTGTGACGCCGAAATGCACGGGGCTCAGGTCGCCGACGATCGCCGTGATCTCCTCCTCGCCCCGTTGCGTGCCCGCCGTGAACATCGACGACGCCGTGCCGTCGTCCCGTGTGGTGTCGGACGTCGGCGACAATGCGCCGGTACCGGCCGACACGACGAACGCCACGCGGACGCCAGAGATCGGATTGCCCTGCGCGTCGGCAACGCGAACGGTGGCCGTGCCCGCCACATCACCGACGACGACATTGCTGCTCGGAAGGGCTACGGCAGTCACCGTCGCGGGCACGGCACGCGGCGCAGGGCCGGCGGTCCGGTCGCAGCCGGTGACCAGCAGAAGCATTCCGGCGACCGCCGCGCCGGCCCTGCGACGCATCACGACGTCGCTCTCACTGCGGCGACGCGCGCGCACTCGGCGAGCACAGCTGAACCGATGAAGATGCTCTCTTCCGCCGGATAGAACTTGGGCGAGTGCGCGGGGATGGTGGCGCCTCCCGGCTCACGAGCGCCGATGCGAAGAAAACATCCCGGGATGCGTTCCATATAGTATGCGAAGTCCTCCCCCGCGAGGTTGAGAAAGCCAAGGGGCACGAGCGCATCCTCGCCGAGCACCCGCTGCACCGCCTCGCGACTCCAATCCACCACGCGCTCCGGATTCACCAGCGGAGGACTACCCTCGGGGACCATCAGTGTTGCCGTGACATTGTGCGCGGCGCCCACGTACTCAACCAGACGGTGCAGCTCGGCGGTCATCAGCTTGCGTGACTCCGGGTCCACCGCGCGAATCGTTCCGCGCAGCACGGCGCGATCCGGGATGACGTTGGGTGCGTTCCCCGCGCTGATGTGGCCCACGGTGACCACGCCAGGCGTCGCGGGATTGAGCTTTCTCGCGACGATGGTCTGGATCGCGCCGACCAGCGCCGCGGCCGCGACGATCGGATCGCGCGCCTCGTGTGGACGCGCGGCGTGGGCGCCCTGCCCCACGATCTCGATCTCGAACGTATCGGCGGATGCGGCCAGCGGACCGGCATCCGCGACCACCTGGCCCACGTCGAAGCGGCGATCGACGTGACCACCAAAGATGACGTCGACGCCGTCCAGCGCGCCGGACTCGAGGATCGCCGCCGCGCCCGCGCCGATCTCCTCCGCCGGCTGGAGGACGATGAGTGTGTCTCCGGCCGCGGGTGACGCGGCGAGAAGCGCGGCTGCGCCGACCGCCCACGTGGCGTGTACGTCGTGGCCACACGCGTGCATCACGCCCGCATTCTGCGACGCGAACGCGAGGCCGGTCTCTTCGGTGATCGGCAGTGCGTCGATGTCCCCGCGGATGGCGACGGTTGGCGCCCCCGGCTTCGTTCCGCGGACACGTCCGATGACGGCCGTCTTCGCCACGCGACGCAGATCGGCGACACCGACCGCGCGCAACGCGTCCTCCAGCCGGGCGGCCGTGCGCTGCTCCTCGAACGCCAGCTCGGGATCACGATGGATCGAGCGTCGCAGCTCGACGAGGCGCGCACGCAACGCGTCGGGCACCTTCACCGGTGAGGCCTGCGTCACAGACTACGCGGCAGGGGCCACGCGAATCTCTTCGCGTCGCACCGTCAGGTTTTCGACGCGGTCCCGATCGACGCTGACGCCGATGCCGGGCTCGCGGCGCGGCACCCTCACCTCTCCGGCGGCGTCCATCGTCCACTCCGGGGTCACCACGTCGCGCTCCCAGTACCGCGCGCTCGGCGAGAGATCTCCCGGCAGCCGGAAGTTCGGCAGCGATGCCAGCGCGACGTTGTACGCGCGTCCGATCCCGCTCTCGAGCATGCCGCCGCACCAGACGGGGATGCCGTGCTGCGCGCAGACGTCATGGATGCGGCGCGCGACGGTGAAGCCGCCGACGCGCCCCGGCTTGATGTTCACGATCCGCCCGCTCTTCAACGCGATCATGTCCTCGCATCGTGCGACGTCGGTGATCGACTCGTCAAGGCAGATCGGCGTCTTCATCCTGCGCTGGAGCTCCGCGTGGCGCACGAGGTCGTCACGGTTCAGCGGCTGCTCGATCATGATCAGGTTGAATCGGTCGAGCTGGAGCAGATGGTCGGCATCGTCGGGCGCGTAGGCGGAGTTGGCATCGGCCATGATGTCGGTGCCGGCCGGCAACGCCTCGCGGACGGCACGCACGTAGTCGACGTCCGCGCCCGGCTGGATCTTCACCTTGATCTTCCGGTATCCGTCGGAAACCGCCTTCAACGCGCGGTGCACCAGCGCATCGGGATCGCGCTGGATGCCGATGGAGATGCCCGTGACCACGCGATCCCGCTGGCCGCCGATCAATGTGGCCAACGAGACACCGGCCTGGCGCGCGGCGATGCCGTAGCAGCCCATCTCGATCGCGGCCTTCGCCATGTTGTGGCCACAGACGTTGCGCTCGAGGATATCGTGGACCGCCTCCGGGGAACCGATGGCCTTGCCCACCACGCGTTGCGCGAGCCACTCGCGAATCGCGAGCCAGGCGGTGTCGATGGTCTCGCTGCTGTAATTGGGCCACTCGCCCGCGACGCACTCCGACCATTCCAATGCACCGCTGGCGTCGTGCAGCTCGAGCAACAGGATGCGCCGCTCCTCGACCACGCCGGAGGAAATGCGAAAGGGCTCGCGAAGGCGCAGCCGGATCTCCCGCAGGGTAATGCGATCGAGATGAATCATGAGCGGGAAAGAAGGTAGTGCCCGCGATCATTCGCCGTATCGGCACGGAAGCCGATGACGGAATATCCGCGCTCGGTGGCGGCTTCGAACGCAGCCCGATTCATCGTCCGCCACTGCCGTGCATCCCCCGGCCTCGTGCGCAGCACGGCGTGGATGTCGCCGGGAACCGCAATCCGCAAGCGATCGTTGCGGTCGATCGCGGGCCACTCAGGCGGCGCCTGCGCCGGCTCGCCGATCACGGGGGCGTCTGCGAACCGGACATCCGCGCGCGCGGCCGCCGTCCTGCGGCGCATCCGGTCCAGGGCGTCGTCGGGGACCGGCCACGCCACGATCAACCGATCGGTGCCGAGGCCCGAATGCAGGTCGCTGCCCGTGTCGTTGCCGTACATGTCACGGACGTAATCCACCACGCGGACGCCGAACACGTTGAAGTTGAGGTGCGCATTGCGCGCGACCAGTGGATCGTAGGTCCACAGAATTTCCGTCGCCCCGATGCGCGCGACTTCCGCGCGCTGGAACTCCTTGAGTCGTCGTCCGACGCCGCGGCTCTGGAACGCCGGACGCACGGCGAGCATGTCGGACCAGTGGACGACGTTGCCGTCGCGCACACCGCTGATGCCGAACACGAAGCCGATCAGTGCCTCGTCCTTGAAGGCGCCGGCGGCCACACCACCCACCTTCCGGGCAACCTTGAGAATGCTGGCCGGCACGGCGTCGGTGAAGAAGCGTCCCCATGTCTCCCGCTGCAGCTCCACGCACGCGGCCAGCTCGGCGGGCGTCTCCAGCGATCGTATCGCGATGTCGTCGCTCACGCCTCGGGAACCAGCTCGCCGGACTCCAGCGCGCGTTCGGCCATCGCGCGAAGCCGCGCGTCCTGGTTGCGCGTGAGCGCTCGCACGCTGCGTCGGGCGCGCCGCATGGCCATGGGCACGAAGATGCGCGCGCAGTCGATGTCGATCGCCGCCTTCGTCTCGTCGCCGCCAGCTGCTTCGACCGCCGCGCTCGCGCGGCTGACTGTGGCCGTGGCGAGAAAGACGTCGATCGCGGTGTTCGCCATACGCTCCTGGAGGAACTGCATGTCGATGACCTTCTTTCCGTGCTTGATCATGAGATTCTCGACGGCGAGACCGAGATCGTGGACGA
>DATFHG010000035.1:0-17871 GCA_035248725.1 Gemmatimonadaceae bacterium
ACCCTGGACGTGCTGACGTACGTGGGCGTCGTGGCCGTGATCACCGTCGTCGCGGCGATCGCGTCCTACGCGCCGGCCCAGCGTGCGTCGCGGACAGATCCGCTCGTCGCGATCAGAGACGCAACGTAGGGATCTCGACCCAATCCATCAGGCACCAAGATTCAAGAGGTGACACGGATGCTTCGGAAAGTGCTTGATGCTTCGGATGAAAATCTTGGTTAACGGCACACCGTCCAAGCCACTTTTTGGCCGTTCATGTGTGCAGTTCACCACACTTCTTGATCCGTAGCATCAGGCACTTTCCGATGCATCCGTGTCCACCCTTGAATCTTGATGTTCGATTGGCGCAGAGATCTCGAACCCGCACCCCGCTATTCCTGCCGGAGCGCGATGACCGGATCCACGCGGGCGGCGCGCGCGGCGGGCACCATGTTCGCCACGAGCGCCACGGCGGCGAGCACCGCGAATGCGAGGGTGAAACTGATGACGTCGAAGGGCTGCACGAAGAGCGCACTGGAGAGCACGCGCGCTCCCAGCGCCGCGAGCACCGCCCCAACCGCTCCTCCGATCGCGACGAGCACCATCCCTTCGCCGAGCACCATCTGCACGAGCGTGCGCGGCTCCGCGCCCAGCGCCTTGCGAATGCCCAGCTCGCGGACGCGTCGGCTCACCGAGTACGCGATCACGCCGTAGAGTCCCACGGCCGCGACGAGCAGCGCCAGCACGCCGAACGCGCCGATGAGCACCGCGCCCGCCCGCACCGGGAACACACGCGTGTCGGCGTTCGCGCGCAGCGTGCCCGCGTTGAGGAACGCGAGGTTCTCGTCCAGCGCCTGCAGCTCGCGCTCGAGCACCGGCACGAGCGGCTCCGCGGGCGGACGCGTGCGCACCAGCACTTCCGCGTACGACTCGTGCGTGCCGAATGGAAAATGGATGTACGGCTTCGGCGCTTCGCCCGGCGTCACCACCTTGTAGTCGTCCACCACGCCGATCACTCGATACGGCTCGGCGCCCCAGCGTGTGCGCAGCTCCTTGCCCAGCGCGTCGCCCTTGGGCCAGTACCTCGTCGCCATGCTCTTGGTGATCACCACCACGCGCCGGCTCTCCGCGCGGTCCGCGGCGTCGATGAAGCGGCCCTCGAGCAGCGGCACGCCGAGCACGTCGAGGTAGTGCTCGTCCACGAACGCGCCTTCCGTGTCGTACGGCTTGTCCGACTCGGAGCGCTGCTGGCCGTCGATGTAGACGCCGAAGCTGTTGTTGTTGAGCGCGAGCGGTGACCGGCTGGTGAGCGACACCGACTGTACCTGCGACATCGAGACGAGTCGCTGGCGCGCGGTCTCCAGGAAGTCGGCACCCTTGTCGCGGTCGTAGCCGTTCATCTCGAGCGCGAGGTTGAGCACGGCCACATGCTCCGCGTCGTAGCCCAGGTTCACCCGGCCCGCCACGGCGAGACTGCGCACCAGCAGGGCGCCGACGACCACGAGCAGCAGCGACAGCGCCATCTGCACGACGACCAGGGTGTCGCGTCCCCACGACCGACGACCCACGACCGCCTTCCAGGCGCCTCCCGGCTTCATTGCCGACACGAGATCGGGGCGCGACGCCTGTAGCGCGGGGATCAGCCCGAAGACCGCGCCCGTGATCACGGCGACGACGAAGGTGAACGCCACCACGCGCCAATCCGGCGTGATCGCGAGCCCGATGTCCATCGGCAGCGGGAAGTGGACGCCGGCGATCGCGCGCGCGAGCGCCCACGCCATCGGGATCGCGATCGCGCCCCCCGCGAGCGACAGCACCACGCTCTCCGTGAGCAGCTGCCGCACGAGCCGCGCGCGACCCGCGCCGATGGCGAGACGCACGGCGACCTCACGGCGCCGGCCCGCCGCGCGCGCCATCGTGAGATTCGCGAGATTCGCGCACGCGACGATGAGCACGAGGCCCACAGCCGCGAGCAGCACGAACCCCGCGCCGGTGATCACGCCGTCCACGTCCGGGTTGATGCGCACGTCCTTCGTGGGCACCACGCTGATGCGCTCCTGCGCGTTCGTCTCCGGATACTCGGCGCCGAGCTGCCGCGACATCCCCTCGAACTCGGCGCGCACCTGCGCGACGTCGACGCCAGGGCGCATCCGCCCCTTCATCCATAGCCAGTGGCGTCCGCGGTTCTGGAGACGCGTGACGGTCGCGGCGGCCGGCTTCCCCGAGCTGCGCTGGTCGCCGAACGGTTCGACGTGCTCCACCATCGCCGTGGACACCCACATCTGCGACGTCACCGCGGGCACCATGCCGCCGAAGTTCGGTGGCGCGACGCCGACGATCGTGTACGGGATGCCGTTGAGGCGGAACGTGCGCGAGAGGATGTTCGGGTCGCCGGCGAAGCGCGTCTGCCAGAAACGGTAGCTGATGACCGTCACGGGCGACGCGCCCTCACCGGCGTATTCCTCAGGCGCGAACGCCCGGCCGAGGATGGGGCGCACGCCCAGCGTCTGGAAGTAGTTGTCGCTGACGCTTTCGCCGGTGACGACGTCGGAGCTGCCGTGGATCGAGAGCAGCGCGAAGAAGTTCGCGTACGCGATGAGACCGGAGAGCGTCTTCGTGTTCCGGCGGTAGTCCAGGTAGTTCGGGTACGAGCTGGTCTCGTGGGTGGAGGACGTGGCCGAGTGTCCGTAGATGTCCACCAGCTGCGCGGGCCGCTCGACGGGGAGGGGCCGAAACAGGATCGCGTTGACGACGCTGAAGATCGACGCGTTGACGCCGATACCCAGGGCGAGCGTGAGCAGCGCGACGAGGGTGAATGCAGGCGAGCGACGCAGGCCGCGCAGCGCGTATCGGACGTCCTGGACCAGGGTTTCCATGCGGTTGCGTACGCTAGGGCAACTGGTGGGGTTTCGGCGCGCGAGGGTGGGTCAGCGTGCACCGTTCAGTGAGTTGGTGACGGTCCCACTGCCGTCGAGGAAGTCGATGCGGGGCGCGCCGAGTGAGTCGACGACGAGCCTAAGGCGCGGCTTGCCCCTGGGATCGAAGAGCGTGAGCATCGCGGCGCGGTTCACATCGCGTCCGACGAACATCCGGCGCACATAGAGCGGAACGCCGTTGGCGCGCGCGGCCACCCAGGCGCGCAGCGCCGCGCCCTGACGCGCGGTGTCGTTCGGGAACGTCGCGCGCAGTGAGTCGCGCTGCTGGACCCAGTCGTAGATGTTCACGTCGGCACGGTCTTCGACCGAGATGCCGGTGTAGCGGCGGCCGTTGGTGTCCTGATAATCGAGGTTCAGCACCTGATCGGAGTTGAACTGATCGAACGACATGTGCGTCGACGCGCTGTAATGTCCGAGCGAATCCGTGGACCCCTCGAAGGTGAGTCCGCCGTTCTCGCTGCCTTCATCGTTGAAGAAGATGAGCCCCGGCCGGCCACCGCCCGCGTATCCGAACGGCTTGCCCTTGTAGATCGGTCCGATGGAGCGTGGCCGGTTCGAGATCACCAGGCGGTACTTGCCGTCCGGCTCCACGACGTTGATCCGCTCGACGTCGATCTCCGTGAACCGGGCCTTCTGCGGCTCGCCGCGACGAAAGGCGGCCACGCTGGCGACGATCAGCAGCACGCTGCTGACCACGGCGTAGCGTTTCAGCATCAGGACGTCGCGCTCGATCGCTGACATGCGTTCTTCC
This sequence comes from Gemmatimonadaceae bacterium, assembly GCA_035248725.1. GTDB lineage: Bacteria > Gemmatimonadota > Gemmatimonadetes > Gemmatimonadales > Gemmatimonadaceae > DASPMP01. The sequence continues at coordinate 3,667 of DATFHG010000035.1, forward strand.
TCTGTCTTGGTGTGGCGTCAGGGCACGGACACGTACGCCCGCACGGGAAAGGTGCCGAACGATTTGACCTTCACCGGCACGGCGGTGAATCGTCCGCCTGCATCGGGCACCTGCGCGAGACCGCGCATGTGTTCGACGATGGGGATCTCGCTGCCGAGGAGGATGCTGTGGACCGGCCGTCGGCCGTCGTCCATGTCGTCGATGTTCACGGAATCGATCCCGACGATCGTCGCGCCGGACTTCGCGAGCCACTCCGCCGCGCGCTCCGTGAGATGCGGCGCGGTCTGGAAGTATCTGTCGGTTCGCCAGTGACGGTCCCACCCGGTATCGAACAGCACCGCCCTCCCCCGCACGTGCGCGGCGCTCAGCGCCGGCACGTCGATCGCGCGCGTCCCCGCGCCCACGCGCACAACGACGCACTCGACGTCCGCCAGCGATTCCAGCGGCAGCTCGGAGAGGTCCTTGCCGTCGGCATATCTATGGAAGGGGCTGTCGACGTACGTGCCGGTGTTCGCCACCATGTCGATGCGCCCGATGTGGAACTCGACACCCGCGGCGTACCGCGCGCGCGACGCTTCGCGTGAGAGAAAATCGCACAGGCTCGGTGCGGGCAGGCCGGGGTATGTCACCATCCCGTGCTCCACCGTGTGGCTGACGTCGATCAGGCGGCGCATGGCGACGCTGGCGGTGCCTACTCGTCGCGGCTGTTCAGCTCGCGCGACGCATACTCGATGGCGTACGCGTGCACGTCCTTCACGTCGTCGGGAACGTCCTGCCACTGCATGAGCGCGGACCCATACTCCATGACCGCCTGACGTTCGGCCTGCTCGAGCGACTCGTGCGGTGTGTCGCCGCACATCTCCCCATGTGCCGTGTATCGGAAGAGCATCGCGCCGTCCTTGTCCTCCACGACGACGAGGACGTCAGGATCGGGAAGCAGGCGATCGGCCTCGAGCGGATATCCCGCGGTGTGCACCGAGATCCGCTGATCGCCGAGCGGCCCTACCAGCGCCAGACGGCGCGCGCGCTTCGCGAACATGCGTACCGTCTTACGGCCGTGGACGCGGGAGAGCGGTGGGCGGCAGGATGTTGTTGAGCCGCATGTAATTCGCGAGCTGGCTGTAGTGGTCCGCCATGTCCAGCGCGTGGCCGAGCACCATCCCCGAGCGCGTGACGGTGCGCGAGTTGCCGCCGAAGGTGATCGTGATCTGGTCGGCGAGATTCGCGTCGGTGAGCTGATCGAACGCCTGATCGCAGAATGCGAACGACTGCTTGAGCGACGCGACCAGTTTGTCCTTGGGCCACGTGGCCTTCACGGAATCGGGGGTGCTCGTCTCTTCCGCGGGGCGGTTCGCTTTCATGGTGCCGAACTGGTTGCAGAAGAAGTAATTGTCGTTCGCGACGTGCTGCGCGATGTAGCCGATGCTGAGCTGCTGGGGCGTGGGCTTGAAGTTGAATTTCGACTCGGGGATGGAGTCGAAGGCCGTGGCGACGTTGCGGTGGTAGTTGGCGATGCGGCCCTTGAACGACTGCGTGATCGGGTTCGCGGGCGGCGTGGCCGGTGCGGGTTGCTGCGCGGCGAGCGCGATCGGGAGCGCCAATGCAACGATGGCGATATGCGAGAGCTTCATGTCCGTCCTCTGGAGGTCCTGGGGAGAGGCATGGATAGTGGACGCGCGGCGTGGGTTTCGCAATCGACCCGCGACCCACGACCCACGACCGAGGACCCACTCAGTACGTCAGCCCAAACCCGTAGGGATAAAGCGGCTTCCTGATGTCGTGAGCGAGGTCGGAGCGCTGCGTCATCACCTGCTGCATCGACGCGGGGATGTCGAAGGGCAGCTTGCCCTGGGGGCGCGCCTTGCCCGTGAGCACGTCGAGCAGCGCGTCATCGCTGGCGCCGAAGCTCGCGATCAGCGCACGCGCGTGCTGTTTGACCGGCGTGAGCACCGCGGCGCGATCGAGATACACGACCGCGACGGTCGGCACCTTCGCGCTCACGCGAAGAAACTCCGCGTAGTCCGGATTGCTGTCGCTGAACGCGAGGCTGCCTTCGTGGAAGAACATCCCGAACACGTAGCCCGGGTGCAGGCGCTGGAACGGCGCGGCGAGGCGGACGATCGCCACGTTGGCCTGCGCCGGATCGCGCACGACGGTGAATCCCGCGCGCACCGCGGCCGCCGGGTCGACGCCGTGGAGGTAGACACGGCGTGCGGGCGTCAGCGGCAGCAGCTTCCCCTTGTTCTCGAGCAGGACGAGCGAGCGCCGCTGCGCGTCCAGGCCGGCGGCGCGGAAGGCGTCGCTGCCCACCGTTCGCGTCGCGGCCGCGGTGTCCGCATAAGGATTCTCGAAGAGACCGAGCTGGAATTTTTCTGTCAGCACACGCACCACCGACGTGTCCAGGCGCGCCTCCGTCAGCTCGCCCGCGCGCACGGCGTCCACCAGGAGGTCGGCGCGCTCGGTGCCACCGAACTGGTCGACGCCCGCCTGCACCGCCTTCACGAAGCGCGCGCGCATCGGGACGTCCTCCACGCCCCACGGCATGCCGACGTCGTTGAATGACGGCCGCTGTCCAGCCGGCGCGCCGTTGCGACAGCGTTCCGTGCAGTCGTTCGTGATCGCCCAGTCGGTGAGGACGATGCCACGAAAGCCGTAGTGCCCGCGCAGCATGTCGGTGAGCATCTGCCTGTTGAATCCCGCGCCCACCGGCTCCAGCGGTTTTCCATCCCACGTCGCACCCTGGAGAATCGAGTACGTGGGCATCACGCCGGCGACGTTGGCGTCGAACGCGCCGAGGAATGGGCGGATGTGATACATGAGGTTCGTCGTGCCGCGCGACGGCGCAGGCCCGTACGACGCATAACGGCCGTAGTACGTGTGGCTGTCCCACCCTTCCTTCGCCGCGCCGTAGCCCACCCAGTGCTTGACCACGGCGGCGACGCCCGCGCTGTCGACGCCGCGCGTGCCGTGCTGGAATCCCTCGACATACGCGCGCACCATGCCGCGCGCGAGATCGGCGTCCTCTCCGAACGTGCCGGACACCCGGGGCCACCTCGGCTCCGTCGCGACGTCGGCCTGCGGCGAGAGCGCCATGTGAATGCCCACCGCGCGATACTCCTGTCGCGCGATGTCGCCGAACCGCCGCACCAGGGCGGTGTCGCGCGTCGCGGCGAGGCCGAGCGCCTCCGGCCACTGCGAGAACACCGGCGTGGCGACGGTGGTGCCGACGACGTCGGCGAAATGATTGCGCGGATCGGTGCTGATCGTGATCGGGATGCCGAGCCGTGTGCGTTCGGCGATCTCCTGCAGCGCATTGTCCTGTTCGGCGATCGTCGCGGCGGCGCCCCCGAGCCGCGTGATCATCGAGGTAACCTTGGCGCTGTCGATGAGGACGCGGTTCGCGGTGGTGTCATAGCTGCGGCCGGCGCCGGGCACACCCTGCCCCGCGCTGCGCGCGGTGCCGTGCATCATCGTGCCCGCTTTCTCCTCGAGCGTCATCCGCGACACGAGGTCGCGCGCGCGCGCCTTGGGCGTGAGGCGCCAGTCCTCGTACGGATCGAGTGCGCCGTTGCGATCGAGATCGCGGAAGCGAAGGCCGTCCTGCTGGATGATCGGCGCGCTGCGCGCTCCGAGTGTGGGCTGTGCGGCTTGCGCGAGCAGCGCGCCGGGGAGCGCGATCAGAAGAACGGCTTTCATCATGCGCTGAAACTACGCGTTTCAGCAGGTGCCAGCGCGCTTGCACGTGCCGCGCGATCCATTCGTCGATCCGTAGCCGTTGGTCGACTGCGATCGGGAGCCGAAGACGCTGCGCATGCGCCCCATCGGCGAGCCGAGCGACACCGGCGACACGCCGGCGAACGCGGTGCCGAAGCCGACGGAGATGCTCCACGTCGGCGCGCCGGTGGTGAGACCATGGCTTCCGTCCACCACGAGCGTGAGGGGCGCATCGACGGCGTACGCGACACCCGCGGTGACCGAGCGTGACAGCACCGCCGCCGAATCCGCCGTGCCCACCTCACTGCTGAATCCCACCGTGGGCCGCAGCGCGCCCATCGTGTACGACGACTCGACGTTCACCCAGCCGTTGCCACTGTTGGCGCTGAGCGGCCGCGAGACACCGAGATTCAGGCGCAGGTTGTCCGTGGGCCACGCACCCAGCGACGCGGAAGCGCCGAGAATGTCGCGCCCGACACCGACCGCGTTCGCGCCGCTGCTCAGCGCGATCGACCCGTTGAGCGAGCCCGCGACGCTCGGCGACCACGTCGCGTCGAACTGATGCCACGCGCCGGCGCTGAGCGGCAGATCGGTGAGACCGGATGAGCTCGCGCCCGCGTAGGACGTCCAGCCGAATCCCGGCGCGGCGGTGAGCGTAAACCAGTCCGTCGGCGAATACTGCAGCGCGACTGCCAGTCCCACGTCGTTGCGCCCGCCGCTGTAATGCAGCGATCCCACGGTCACACCGGTGCCGAATGCCTGCGAGCCGTCCTGCGCTCGCGCGCGCGCGCCGGCCACGAATGTGAGGGCCATCACAAGCGCGGCCGCGCTCCAACATGTACGCATGATCAACCGTCGGCTTTAAGAGTCCGCAAGGTACGCGTCGTCAGCTTACATCAGGTTCACGCACGTGAATGTTGCACTCATCACAATCGTCGCAGTCGAGGGAGAAACCATGTCGACACGTGTTCTGAAGTACTCGCTGGTGCTCGCGCTGTCCGCGGCCAGCGTCGCCGGCGCCCAGGCGAAGACTCCGCCAGCCGGCCCGCCGGTGACCACGAACGGCGCAGCCCGCGCCAACGCGCACGCCTCGGGCGGTCAGGCGCATGCGGCCGCCGCGCGCAACGAAGCGCGGCTGAACAAGGCCGAGCGCACCGAAGTCGATCAGGCCGAGTCGGATTCCCGGGCGGCGCTCAAGGGCGTCAAGCTCGACAAGGCGGAGCGCAGCAAGGTGGCCGCCATCGTCAAGAACTACAACACGCAGCGCAAGGCGCTGGTGAAGGCGGCGGCCGACGCGCGGAAGGCGGGCACGCCGGACGCCGACTTCGTCACCAAGCTGCACGCACTCCGCGATCAGGAGCGCGCCGAGATTCGCGCGGCCCTGCCCGCAACGGCGCAGACGCGGTTCGACGCGAACGTCGCGAAGCGCGACAAGCCGACGTCGTAAGCAGTCTTCCGGATCTGGTGGGAGTGGGTCGTTGGTCGCGCGAGCGATCAGCGACCCACGATCGCATGCGATTCAGTCGTCAGCGATCGACCTGTGCCTGCGCCTTCTCGTTGTAGCGCGGCCCCGAGATGCGCTGCGGCGCGAGCGCGGCGTCGAGCTCCTGGACGTCGCGGGCGCTGAGCTGGACGTTCACCGCGCCCACGTTGTCCTCGAGATACGTGCGGCGCTTCGTGCCGGGAATGGGCACGATGTCATGTCCCTTGGCGAGCAGCCACGCGAGCGCGATCTGCGCGGCGGTGGCCCCTTTGCGCCTGGCGACGCCCTGCACCGCCGAGGCCGCACGCATGTTCGCGTCGAAGTTGGCGCCCTGGTAGCGCGGATCGCCGCGCCGGAAGTCCGATTCCGGAAGCTCTTCCGCGCGCTTCACGTTGCCGGTCAGGAATCCCCGGCCCAGCGGCGCGAAGGGGACGAGGCCGATGCCGAGCTCGCGCAGCACGGGAATGATGCGCGGCTCGAGGTTGCGCTCCCACAACGAGTACTCGCTCTGCAGCGCGGAGATCGGATGCACCGTGTGCGCACGCCGGATCGTCTGCTCCCCTGCCTCGGAGAGGCCAAGGAAGCGCACTTTCCCTTCCTTCACCAGCTGCGCCATCGCGCCCACCGTGTCTTCGATCGGCACGCTCTTGTCGACGCGATGCTGATAGAGGAGATCGATCCGATCCGTCTGCAGCCGCTTGAGCGAGCCGTCGACTGCTTCGCGTACGTGCTCCGGACGGCTGTCGAGTCCCACGTTCTGTCCGTTCACGAGCTTGAACCCGAACTTGGTGGCGATGACCACCTTGTCGCGCTTCCCTTTCAACGCGCGTCCCACGAGCTCCTCGTTGGCGAAGGGACCGTACGCTTCCGCGGTGTCGAGGAAGGTGACGCCGAGGTCGATGGCGCGATGGATCGTGGCGACGGACTCCGTCTCGTCGCGCTCTTCGGTGGTGCCGTAGCCGTGGGACATCGACATGCAGCCGAGTCCGAGGGCCGACACTTCAAGTTTCCCGAGCTTTCTCGTCTGCATTTCAGCCTTTCACGGAATCGCGTAATTGGCGCTCGCATTCCATACGAGCGCGGTGCCGCCCGGCACCTTGCTGCGCAGCGGATCGTTCACCGACGCGGAAAGCGAGACCGGGAAGCTCCGACGCGCGAGTGTCGCCGCCGAGTACACGTAATATCCCTCGCGCCGCGCCATCCATAGATAGTAGGTCTGCGGCGTCAGCCGAAGCGAGTACGACGGGCCGAGCGGTACGTTCACCAGCGAACGCAGCGAGACGAAGTGCGTGTGCCTGGCGACGTCACTCTCGACGCCGTGGAGATACAGGTACGTGACGCCGACGTTCGCGCGCGCATTGAGCGAGTAGGTCGGCGTGAGCTCGCCCACGAGGTAGCGACGGCCGACGATGATTTCGCGCGTGCTGCCGGCCAGCGTGACGGTCTGGGCCTTGAGGTTCAGTGCGGGATGACCCCCGATACCGAGCGACCAGCGGTCATGCTGCATGCGGTAGCGTCCCCAGAACAACACCGCCCACGGTTTGCCGTCCAGTCCCCAGCGCACTTCCGGATCGAGCCCGAAGCGGCCGTGCCGCACGTACAGATAGAACAGCGCAGCCGGTTTTCCGAGCGTGAGCGCCGGGATCGTCGACATGCCTTTGTTCGTCACCGTCGCGACGCCGGTGACCGTGGTCGTCGGTCGCAGGTCGTTGGTCTGCGCGGCAAGGCGAGGCACGACGAAGACGCAGAGAGCCGCGACGAGGCATGATCGAGCCATTCATGAATGTGGCGCTCGATGAGCGACGCGGCGAGCAGGCGCCGGGATGGTTCAGCGCTTCTTCTTTCCGGGCCGCGACGTCTTTCGCGGCCGGGATGATTTCCGTCGACTGGTCTTCTTGATGTGCCGAATCTTCGACGCCGGCGCGCCACCGGGAATCGAATAGGCGAGCATCACCATGCCGCTGGGCAACGTCCGCGAATCGACGAGCTCCAGCGTGGTCTCCGCGCCGGGCGGAAGCAACGGGATGCCGTCGCCCAGCAGCACCGGCACCACGGCGACTTCGACCGTGTCCACCAACCCCGCCTGCAGCAGCGTGCGAAACAGTTCGCCGCCACCGAAGAGCCAGATGTCCTTGCCGGGCTGCTTCTTGAGTGCGGCCACCGTCGCGACCGGGTCGTCAGGCGTCACGCGCAGCGCTTTGCGCGTCTCCGGCGCGAGACTCTTCGAGAAGACGATGGCGTCGAGGCCGGCCACGCCGTTCTGCCCCATCGCGCGCGCCACGTCCCACGTCTTCCGTCCGAGCACCGCGGTATCGAACTCCTTGACGAGGGCCACGAAGTCGACGGAGGAGTCGCCCACGATCCAGCTGTAATCGTCCTTGCCGTGGCGGCCAAGGAAACCGTCGAGACTCATCGCCACGCTGTAGCGCAACCGCCGCGGTCGAGAGGGCATGGTCACGATTTACGAGCTGTTACGAGCGGACCACATGCCGCGCGTGAAGTCGGGAAACTTCATCGGCGCGCTGCCCTTCGCAAGCGACATCTCGGAGAGTGGGAAGGGCGCGCTCCACGTGGCGGCGTCGTACACGTCGTAGTCCGGTACGAGCCCGTCGTGCAGACACTGCACGAGTCGATACGCCATGACGAAGTCCATGCCGCCGTGACCGCCGTTCACCGCGCGCTCACGCAGCTGCGTCCACAGCGGATGCGTGTGCGTCTGCTTCCAGGATTCGATGTCTGCCCAGCGCTCTCCGCCCGCTTGTCCTTCGACGTACACGCGCGGCGGATAATCCTCGAACGCGCCCTTGGTCCCCTGCACGCGATTGTGGCGTGTGTACGGCCGGGGGTTCGCCACGTCGTGCTGCAGCATCACCGTCTTCCCCTTCACCGTTCTCAAAATCGACGTGTTGTGGTCGCCGTTGACGTACTGCTCGCGCCAGCGCGGATCGTTGTGGTCGGGAATGTTTGCCTCGCGATACAGCTCGAGTCCGCGGTGCGGGCCGGCCACGGACACGAGGTAGTCGTAGCGGTCGCCGTGGTTCACGTCGAGATACCACGAGACGGGGCCGAGTCCGTGCGTCGGATACAGGTTGGCGTTGACGCGCGTGTGCCAGGCGCGACGCCACAGCCCTTCGTCGCGCGTCTCGAACAGGATCTCGCGCAGGTCGTGCAGGTACGCGGCCTCGCCGTGCAGCACCTCCCCGAAGACGCCGTCGTGCACCATCCGGTTCACGAGCATCTCGGTCTCGCCGTAATTGCAGTTCTCGAGCTGCAAGCAGTGGCGTCGCGCCTTCTCGGACGCGTCCACCAGCGCCCACAGGTCCTTGAGCGTCGTGCCGATCGGACACTCGCTGCCGCAGTGCTTGCCGGCGGCCAGCGCTGCCAGCGTCACCGGCGTGTGCCATTCCCACGGCGTCGCCGTGTACACGAAGTCCACGTCGTCGCGCTGCACCAGCCTTTCGAATCCGTGATCGCCGTCGTGCGTCGCGGGCGCGGGCATCCCGGCGTCGGTGATCATTTTCGACGCGAGCGCCATCTTGTCGGGGACGACGTCCGCGATCGCGGTGACGCGCACGTTGTCGAGGCCGAGGAACTCGTGCAGCACGGACCGGCCGCGCAGTCCCGTGCCGACGATCCCGATGCGAACGGTCTCGTGCCGCTCGAATGGGACGCCCTTCATCGTCTTTCGATCGCTCGGCGCCGGCGGGGCCGCGTCGGGATGCGCGATCGCGTCCACGCGCTCGCTGATCGCGGGCAGGAAGAGTCCTGCTCCCGCGAGGCCGGCCGCTTTCAGAAGGTCACGGCGAGAGATGTCGCTCATGGCGCTAAAGTATCGCACTTAAGCTTGTTCGCACCATTCCGGCATCAAGATTCAGGTTTTGACACGGATCGGACGGATGTAACCGATTCTCCTGATGAATCCGTTGTGAAGGGCACACCGACACGCTCCTGACCACAATTCCAGCAGCATCCGGAGCATCTGTCCTATCAGGAGCATCCGTGTCACAACTTGAATCTTGATGGAGAACCGCGAGCTAGCCGGTGTTGCGCAGCCCCTGGGCGATGCCGCTCAAGGTCGTCGCAAGGATTGACTCGACCTTCTCGGCGGCGGCGGCGTCCCCGGATGGCGCTTTGTCCTTGCGCTTCAGCATCGCGACCTGAATCAGCGACAACGGATCGACGTAGGGATTCCTCAGGGCGATCGCAGATTGGAGCACCGTGTTCCCCGTGAGCAGCACGTCGCTGTCGCGGATCCGCAGCACCGCAGCGACCGTGCGGTCGAACTCCGCCTCCAGCGCCGTGAACAGCTCCACCTGTCTGCCCGTCCCCAGCTGCGTGACGTACAGCCGCGCAATCTCGAGGTCTGCCTTGGCGCACACCATCTCGATCTTCGCCAGCAGGTCGTCGAAGAACGGCCACCGCTCCGCCATGCGACGCATGAGCGACAGCCCGTCCGTCGTGCCCGTGTAGTGCGACAACGCCGTGCCGACACCCAGCCAGCCGGGGAGCATGAGCCGGATCTGGGTCCAGCCGAACTGCCACGGGATGGCGCGGATGCCGCCGATGCCAGCACCCGCGCCGGGACGATACGCGGGCCGCGAACCAAAGCGCGCGTCCGCCAGCTCGTCGATCGGTGTGACCGCACGAAACAACTCGAACAACTCGGTGTGCTCGTGCACCATCTCGCGGTACACCGCCAAACCGCGCGCGGAGAGGTCCGCCATCACGCGGCGAAACTCGGCGTCATCTGGCGGCGCCTTCTGCAGCGTCTGCAGCAGCGTGCCCGCGAGCGTCACCTCCATCGTGCGCTCCGCGACGGGAAGCAGCCCGAACTGCTGCGAGACGATCTCGCCCTGCTCCGTGATCTTGATGCGGACGTTCACGGTGCCCGGCGGCAATGCGGCGAGCGCTCGCGCGACGGGCGAGCCGCCGCCCCGCCCCACACTGCCGCCGCGGCCGTGGAAGAAGCGCAGGGCGACGCCGGCCTTCCGGAACACCGCCGCGAGCTTCTCCTGCCCCTCGTACAGCGCCCACGACGAGGCGAGCATCCCGGCGTCCTTTCCGGAATCGGAGTAGCCGATCATCACCTCCTGGAGGTTGCCCCGTGCCGCGATCTGTTTGCGGTACTCGGCGTTCTCCAGCAGCGTGGTCATGACCGCGGGACCGTGCTCCAGGTCCGCGAGCGTCTCGAAGAGCGGGACCACGTCCAGCCGCGACACCGGCGGCTTCGCACTCAGATCCACCAGCCCCACCTCGCGCGCGTACGCGAGCACGCGCAGGAGATCGTCCGCGGACGTCGTCATCGAGACGATGTACGTGCTCGCCGCCGCTTCGCCGAGCTCGTTCTGGATCCGGTCGATGACGCGCATCTCGTCGCGAATCTTCTCGGGCTCGTCCTTCAGCATCTGCGCGTGATCGCGCACGTCCATCAGGAAGCCGTGAAAGCCGTGCGTCCGCACCATCGCGATCACGGGATCGAGGTACGTCGCGCGCGCCTGATCCAGGCCGTTCGCCTCGAGGCTCGCGCGCACGAGGTCCAGGTCGCGAACCAGCTGACCGACGTCGCCATACGCGGCGGGCTCGTCGTGCTCCCGCGCGGCGTCGCGCGAGGCGGTGAGCCGGCGCGTCGCTTCCACGCGCTCCGCCATGAAGGTGAGCTTGAGGCGCAGCGGCTCGTCCTCGTTGCGCGCGCGATTCGCCTCGTAGATGCCGGGCAGCATCTCGCGGTCCGCGACGAGCGACTCGATGAGCTCGGACGCGGGCGGGGCGATGGTCGCGGAGACGGACAGCGTGGAGACTAGGCCGCGCAGCGCGTCGGTGTAGCGACCGAGGATGGCATAGCTCGCGCGCCGAGCGGTGGCGAGCGTGATGTCGGGCGTGACGTTCGGGTTGCCGTCACGGTCGCCCCCGACCCAGTTGCCCAGCGTGAGCAGAGGCGGCGACGGTGGCGCTTCGCCGAACTCCTCCTCGTACGCGCGCAGCAGCGCCGCACGCGCGGCGGCCGATGCGTCGAGCAGACGCGTCTCGAGGTACCACAGCACTGTGCTCACCTCGTCTTTCACGGTGGGCCGGTCCTGCCGTACCTCCGCGGTGGCCCACAGCAGCTCGACCTCCGCGTCGAGCCGCGCCTCGAGCTCCGTGCGCTCGGCTGGCGGCGCGTCGTCAGCGGCCAACAGGATGTCGGCAACGCGGGCCTGCAGCTGCAGGAGCGTGCGACGCGTGGATTCCGTCGGATGCGCGGTGAGCACGGGACGCACGTCGAGTCGCTCGAGCGCCGCGCGCACGTCGGTGGCGGCCAGCCCGTCTGCGCGCAGCGCGCGCATGGCCCAGCGCGCCGATCCCGGCTGCGGATCGGTGTTCTCGCTGTGGCGGTACGCGCGCGTGCGACGCACGCGATGCACCTGCTCGGCGGTGTTGATGAGGAGGAAGAACAGCGTGAACGCGCGCGCGGTGGTCGCGACATGCTCGATCGGCAGGCGCTCCACCTCGGCCAGCAACGCGTCGATCGTGAGTGCGCTCGGCGCGTCGTGCCGGCGCGCCCGCGCCGCCCGGCGGATGGACTCGACCGTCTGGAACGCGTCTTCGCCCTCGAGGCGACGGATGACGCGACCGAGGGCGCCCGCGAGCCAGCGGACGTCGTCGTGCAGCGGCACGTCTTCGCGGCGAACGGACGGTCCCGCGAAGGTGGGAGTCGGGTGCGAGCGTTGCGACGGCACGACCTAATTCTATGCCGAGTCCGAGGCGCGGCACCTTGCCAGCCACGAGGCGGACCACAATAGTTGGCGCCGCCATGAGACCTCTTTTCGTGTGCGCGATGACGTCGCTCGTGTTGCTCGGCTGCGATCGCAGGCCCACGGTCGTGGACTCCACCGGCGCGCTGGCGGCGGTGGGATCGACGATTCCGGACTTCAAGTTTCCGTCGATTCGCGGCTGGACGTTCGAGCGGAAGGAGCTGGCGCTGGGGCATACGCTCATCGCGCTCGTTCCCGCGAACGCCACGGGCGACGAACCCGGTCTCGTGGCGTTCGACTCGCTGAAGCGCGAGAACCTGATGTTCCGCTTCGCGGTGATGTTCCCACGCGCGGTGTCGCCGGCGGACACGCACTACCTCAACGAACCGCAGTGGCGCTGGGGAGCCGCGAAGGGCTACGCGAGTGACACGATGCAGCTCATCGCGGCGTTCGCGCCCGGGGTGCTGGACACGTCCGACAAGCACGTGCGTCACGTGCTCGCCTATCCGAGCTTTATGATAGTGTCGGATTCAGGACGCGTGCTCGGTCGCTCCGTCGGCAGCCCGATGCCGCTCAAACCGATCATGGATTCGCTGCGCGCACTCTGGACAGCGCGGACGACCGCCGAAGCCAACGCGGAGCTGGCGCGCGCCCGCGGCCCGATCGAGCGCGGCGTTCAGACGTTCGATCCCGTCACGCTCACGACGCCGGACAGCGCCGGTGTGTCCCTCTTCACGTGCGGCGGCGAAGAAACAGTCACGGCCGGCATCATCCCCGCCTGGGCGCACGCGGACAGCATCCTCGTCCGCAACCCCGGCGTCGTGAGCTACCTGGAAGTGGTCTCGGTCGCGGATCTCGAGCCCACGGACGAGTTGATGTGCACCGGCAAGCCGATGATCGTGACGCCTCGTGTCGCCACGCGGCGCTATCGCCTCGATTTCTTCTGGAGCAATGCAACGTATCCATCCACCGATGGGCGCGGCGCATGGAGGCCGGACATGACCGCTTCTCGGATCGGCGGCGACCCGTCCACGCCCGAGTACGTCGCGGTGCTCGGCCTCCAGGACTCGGCGGAATTCCGGCTGCCGGCAGGAGTCACAATCGTGTCGCTGCGCAAGCAGATCGACTCCGTGCGCGCGGCGCGCGCGACGCCGAAGTAGGGCGCTAGGCCTTCAGCGTCTCGACGAAGCGCACCGTGGCGGTGTCGGGTGCAGCGTCCAGCTCCGCCCGCATCCGGTCGGCGAATCGCTGATAGAGTCTCAGCGCGACCGACCGCTCACCCAGCGCCGCGTGCGCGCGCATCAGCGCGAGCACGGCCTCTTCGTGCAGCTCGTCGCGCGCCAGCACTCGCCGATAGGCCTCGGCGGCCTTCGAGTGCCGCTCCTCCACCTCGAAGCGCTGGCCCAGGAGCATGAGGGCGTCCAGATAGAGTTTCTGCAGACGCTCGCGGTGCTCCAGGTGCCAGTCGCCCGCGGGTTCCCCATCCAGCAGATCCCCGCGATACCGCGCCAGCGCCTGGTCCATGCGCGCGGACGCGCCCTGCTCGTCGCGCTCGAGCGCCTTGCGCGCGTCCGTCACCTCGCGCTCGAAGGACGCCGCGTCGAACTCGTGCACGAGCCCGGGATCGATGCGATAGCGATCGTTCACGAGCGTCACCCATTCCGGGCCGCCCAGCGCTTTCCGCAACCGATGCAGCGTGACGTGAAAGCTGTTGCGCAGCTGCGCCGCACTCGCGTCCGGCCAGAAGACGAGGCCCACCTGCTCCTTGGTGCGTCCCTCGGGGTGCATCAGGAGATACAGCAGCAGCTCGCGCGGCCGCGCGGATCCCCAGACGCCCGGCTCGATGGCCCGGTCGCCCACGAACACCTGTAGCGGGCCAAGTGCCAGCACGCGCAGCTTCGCCGGCGCCGCGACGACGGCTGTCGGCATCGCCACCACGCGATACTCCGCAGTGTGTCGCGCCACCTCGGCCAGTGCGATCGCGACGACTTCGGACGTGGACAGCGCGCGACCCTGCGCGTACAGCTGCTCGAAGCGCGTGCCCAGCGCCTCGCGCAGCGTGCGATCGAGCTCCACGTCTTCGCCTGGGCACAGCACCGGCAGCGCGACCGCTATGCGTTCGCGGTGCGCGGCAGTGCCGCCTAGCAGCCGGGCGGCGTCCTCGAAGCGTCCGCGCTTCGCCGCGATGAAGGCGGCACTGTCGAGACCCACCGCCATCCCCCAGCCGTCCTGCAGCGCGACCTCGAGCTCCAGGCCCTCGAGCAGCTCGCGACAGGC